>JBKQSL010000405.1:0-14011 GCA_052143655.1 Streptosporangiaceae bacterium
CCCAGGGGCCGGCGGCGCAGTACCGGTCCGGGCGCCTGATCGGAGCCGGGGCGCGGCCTGCCCCGGCCGGGGCGGGGCCGGAGCCGTCCTGGCGGGCCGGCCCGTGGATCGGGCCGGCCCGCCAGGGACACCACGCCGACCAGCGCAGGCTTACCCGGCCCGCGAGCGCCGGGCCGCCGCCGCGCTCACCCGGGGAGCGGCAAAGGCCGTCCCGCAGACGAAGCGCATGAGCGGGCCGAACGTCGCCGCGGCCGCCATGCCGGCGAAGTACAGCCCCGGTACCGAGGACTCCAGCGTCGGCGACAGCCGCGGCGACCCGGCCACGCTGCGCAGCCGGGCCCGGACCTCGGGGCTGAGGTAGGTGATCCGGTCCAGCTCGACCCGGTACCCGGTCGCCGCCATGACGTGGTCGAACTCCTGGGTGGTGCGGGTCCCGTCCTGGCCGGCCACCGTCAGCAGGGCCTTGCCGCCGTCGTCGCGGATCTGCGTCACCCGGCACTCGCCGGTCACCGGGAACTGGCCGACGACCCGGTCCTTCAGCCACCAGGCGCCGAGCGGGCCGAGTACCTTCCTGGCCAGCGACAGCCGCACGTTCTCCGGCAGGAACCGGTAGCAGGCCGCGGCGTTGCTGAACGGGTACAGGCCCCACGACGGCCCGAGCGGCGAATTCGGCTGCGGCAGGTGCAGCCCGCCGGCCGGGACCGGCTTGGGCGGGTCCCCGAACCGCGCCTTCTCCCGGGCCAGCACATGGACGCTGGCCCCGGCCTCGTGCAGGAGCGCGGCGCCCTCCAGGGCCGACTGCCCGGCACCGATGACCGCGACCCGCCGGCCGGCGAACCCGGTCAGGTCGTGGTGCTGCGAGCTGTGCGACAAGATCGCGTCCGGGGAGGGCCCGTCGGGCACCGCGGCGGCGAACTCCGGCGGCAGGTACGGGAAGCTGATCAGGCCGCTGGCGATCACCACGGTGGCAGTCTCCAGCTCCTCGCCGGAATCCAGCTTGATGTGGAACTGGCCGCCGCTGCGCGCCAGCTCGCACACCTGGGCGGACTCCACGTCCGGCACCAGCTGCTCCTGGAACCACTGGCCGTAACGGATGAACAGGTCGCAGGAGACCTGCTCTTCCTCGGCCAGATGAGGAAGACCGGAGATCCGGCAGAAGTCGTGCAGGGTGCAGCCCGGCCGCGGCGCCGACATGCTGGACGCGCTGGGCGTGGACTTCAGCAGCATCCCGGCCGGCATGTGGTTGCGCCAGCTGGTCATCACGTCACCGAACGTCCGGGTGGGAACGCCGCAGCCGCGCAGGTGAGCTGCGACCGACAGGCCGTAGGGTCCGGCCCCGATCACGACAGCGGGACTGGGGGTTGTTCTGGTCACGACGCACTCCTTTGAGTGTCGACTGAGTGTCGGCTCTGTTCCGGTGTAAAGCCTCGCGAAACGGCGGTACCGCTAGGCCAGGCGACGGCCCGCCAGCGGGCCTGTACAGGCTCATGACGAGCCATCCTGCGGGGCTTGCGCACCCGGGCCGGGCCGGATCGGCCCGGGCGGCGCGGTAACGGCGGCCTGCTCCGCCTTGCGGCGCACCGCCCGGGACCGCAGCGTCTGCGACACGCAGGCGGCGACCGGCCTGCCGAACCGTGCCGACATCGCGGCAAATGGCAGCGGGTCGTCCCAGGCGAGCCAGCCGAGCTCGGTGGAGGTGGCGCGGCCGGGCTTGGACGGGGTGGTGTACCCGCTGCGCCGGTAGGCCAGGTGCGCCGGCAGGTCGATGTTCTCGACGATCATCCTGCGGCCGTTCAGCTGCGGCCCCGGCGGAACGGGCCGCCCGGTGAGATCGAGGTGCATGGCCCGGACCACGTCCACCTCGGTGACAGTCTCGAAGAGCCGGAACTGAGCGCCCACCCGCGGGTTGAAGTCCAGCAGCTTGTACTCGCCGTCCCGGCGGTCGAACCGCCAGTCGAGGTCGGCGATGCCGCGGAAGCCGATGTCCTTGCAGAACCGCGCGGCCATCTCGGCCAGCCCTGGGTTCGAGACGATGTACGCGCAGGCGGTCATCCCCGCATGCGGGGGCCACGAGCGGACCTTCACGCCGGTGAAGTTCACCACGCAGTGCGACGTGGCATCGCAGTACAGGTGGACGATCCAGTCCTCGGCCTGGTCGCGCGGGATGTAGTCCTGCAAGATCACGCTCGGCGTCTCGCCCCACCCCTCGGCCATGGCCAGCAGCTCGGCGGGCGTTCGCAAGATCGTCGTCCCCGCCACCACCGGGGCGCTGCGCCGGACCCAGGCCTCCAGGTTCTTCGCCACCACGGGGAACGTCGCGCGGGCGGCAAAGCCGGCGATCTCGTCGGCCGTCTGCGGGAACCCGGACGCCGGGGCCGGCACGCCGAACTTGCAGCACAGCTCGTAGAGCCCCTGCTTGCTGGCCAGCCGCCGGGGCAGATCCGGCGGCACCTGCGGCAGCAGGAACCACTCCGCCAAATCGGCGGCGTGCTCGGCGAGCAGCACCGCCGCCTCCTCGTCGGTCGGCACGGCCACGGCGCGCCGGCCGAGCTTGCGGCCTATCTCGGCGATGTGCGCGACAAGCTCCTGCGGATCCTCGCGCCCAGTCGAGGGCAGCACGAACCGCCCGGTGCAGTACCGCGACACCGCGGCCGGGGTCCAGCGGTCCTCGGTGATGGCGTAGACGGGAACGCCGATCCGGCCCAGCGTCCTGATGACCCCGACTCCGCCGTGATGCAGCGGATACCGCCCGATCTTCACCAGCAGAGCCGGAGTGCTGCGGTCGGGGTCCAATTTCTTGCTATTCATTCGCGTCATTCGCGTCCCATTCAGCGGGTGATGATGGGCGCAGCCGCCGCTGGCCTCTCTGTAACTTTCCGCGCACAGCGCGTACTCACCGTGACGGCGGTCCCGGCGGCGCGGGGACGGTCCCGGCCGGCCGGCTGGCCGGGAGCGCCGGGCTGCGCGGACCCACGTCATGACAGCCCCGCAAAGCGCAGCGCCACGACCGTCAGCACCAGCACGATCAGCGGCAGCGAGGTGATGGTGATCGGCCGGATCAGCCGTGACGACGGCTGCACCACCCGGATGAACTCCCGCCCGGCCAGCAGGACCAGCAGCAGGAACAGCCCGGCCAGCCCGGCCATGCTCCACCGCGATACCGGGTGCCCGGGGCCGGCGGGCACCGTGGGCGGCAGCGGCTGCCGCCGGGCGCCGGCCGGGTAGTGCAGCAAGTAGATCACCGCGCTGCTGTTGGCATAGCCGATCCGGACGCCCCGGGCGGTGGCCATGGAGATGCTGAACAGCGGGCCCCAGTCCGGCGGGTACCCGGCGGTCTGGCGCAGTTCCGCTTCCTGGGTCTGCGTGGCGATCAGGCAGGAGCCGGGCCCGGCGCTGCGCAGTGCGGCAACCAGGCCCGCCACTTCGGCCGGGTTGCGCGGCGCCTGCTCAGGGTAGTAGGCGACCTTGCTGAGATCCTGGTAGGACCAGGGCAGCTCCGGCGTGTTGTCGGTGGCCGGGTCGGAGCTGAGCCACAGCAGCCGCGCTCCCTGCCCGTCGTGTGCGTAGACCCAGCTGGACGCGGCCAGCTCGCCGGGCGGGATCTGCTCGAATGCCTCGTTGCCGTACCGGACGAGGATGAACGCGACAGGCAGCACGAGGGCGCAGCCGGCCAGCACGGGCAGCAGCCGCCAGCCGGGCGGCCCGGACCGCTCGTGCGGGAAGAAGAAGCAGGCGGCAAGCACCGCCGCGGCGGGCAGCAGGAACAGGTAGATGCGCAGCGCCATCTCGCCGCCGTAGCTCTGCAGCACGATCGAGAAGGCGGGCATGCACAGCAGCGTGAGCAGGACCCGGTCGTCCAGCCCGCGGTTGCGCCTGCGCAGCACGCCGAGCCCGGCCAGGATGGCCATGATCGCTGCCACCCCCACCCGGGCGTGCAGCGCGAGCAGGTGCGTCGGGGTGCTCCCGGTCAGCCGCCCGCCGACGCTGGTGGTCAGGTTGGCACCGACGTTGCCCAGGCCGCCGAAGATGTTGGCCATGTGCCCGGACCAGTAGTCCACGGCCGCATAGCTGACCCAGCCCACCACGATGGTGCCGAGCAGGACCGGCAGGCCGGTCAGCGTGCACCGCCGGATGAGCACCAGGACCGTGCAGGCCCCGAGCATGTAGAACGGGGTGAGCTGGTGGCTCGCGGTGGACACGAAGAAGATCGCGATGAGCAGGGCCAGCAGGAACATCCGCATTCCCGTGCTCGCGGGCCGCGGCGGGATCTCGGCCGGCCGGACGATGCCGAAGACCCGCCGGTGCAGCCGCGCCAGCCGGGCGCCGGCGATGACCCGGGGCGGCCTGCTGAGCCCGGGGTCGACGAACCAGTTGACCAGGATGGCCACGAAAACCAGGTACAGCAGGTAGTTGAACGCCTGGGGGGAGAAGTAGTCCTGGCCGACCCAGTTGCCCACGATGAACAGGAAGCCGGCCAGCCAGCGCGCGCGCCAGGACACCCGCAGGTGGCTCATGATCAGGAACAGCGGCGGAAGGTAGGCCAGCTCGATGGCCATCGGCCAGATCCGCAGCGTGGTGAGCAGGCCGTGCGTGCCAGCCGCCCGGGTCAGGAAGGACACCAGGGCGAAGAAGCCCGGCCAGCTAAAGTAAGCGGCCAGGCCCGGCGCGGTGTGCCCGGTGGTGCTGATGTAGTTGACGAAGCCGGCGATCTGGTAGGAGGTGGCGAACCTGGCCTCGGGCTCGATGAAGGCGGTGACGCCGTCGAGGCAGACGACCAGGGCCGCCAGTATCCCGCTGAGCACGGCCGGGTGCGGGCGCTGCAGCAGCAGGCCGCCGACCAGCGCGAGCGCGAGCATCAGCACCCCGGCGACGGCCGTGTGCGGCAGCACCGACAGCAGCCCGATGCCCGACATCCGAGCCAGCGGGACGCCCCGCAGGCTGGCGAAGAACAGCGCCAGGCCCGCCGCGGCCAGGGCGGCGATCGCTGCTGCGGGCGCCCAGCCTGGCAGCCGCCCGGCCCGCGCCGGGACCGTGCCGACGGCGGCGGGCGGGCTGCTGGTCTGCAGGCTCACGGGGCCTCTGCTTCCGCGAGCGCGGCGACGCCGCGGCGGCGGCCGCCGAGCACCCGCCACAGCCCGGGGCTGATCGCCAGGGCAGTGACAAGCTGGCTGATGATCACCGCGAAGCCTACGCCGATGGTCCCCATCGCCCCGGTCATCCCGACGACCAGGTCGAGCATCAGCACGCAGCGGGCTCCCTGGATGACCGCCACCAGCGCCGTCCGGCTCTGCGCGCGCAGCGCTCCGAGGTACAGCTCGGTCACGGCCCTGGGCAGCGTGGCCACGGCGAGCAGTTCCAGGATCGGCGCACCGCGGGCCGCGTAGGCCGGGCCGAACAGCCGCATCCCCCACGGCGCCACCAGCGCGGTCAGCGCGGCTGCCGGCACGACGACGGTCGCCATCTTGCGCAGCGCCCGGCGGCAGTGCCCGGCCAGCATGGTGGCGTCGAAGGCGCCCTCGACGGTGAGCGACATGGCCATGTTGACGCCGACCAGGTCCAGGATGGCCCCGATCATCCAGGCCATGTAAAAGTAGGCGGTGGACTGCACGTCGATGCGCATCGCCACGAGCACCGGGACGAGGCTCCCGGTGGCCAGCACGAACAGCGCCCCCGAGTAATCGCCCGCCAGGAAGCGGCCGATTTGCCGGCCCGTGGGCGGCTCGCGGTCACGGGTCAGCCACACGTGCCGGGGCACCAGGCGGCCGAAGATGAGCGAGTTGACCAGCGGTACCGCGACGAACACCGGCAGCATCCACGACACGTAGATGCCGAGATGATCCGGGAGGGCGGCGGCCAGCGCAACCAGCAGGATGATCTTGACGATGCCGAAGACGCCGTTCTCCACCAGCACCCAGGTCGCACTGCGCAGCCCGGTGAGCACGCTGTCCTGCAGGGTGAAGATGGCCCAGGCCACCACGCAGGCCGCGAAGGCCACGCCGGCCATCATCCCGCCGAGCTCAGAGTAAGACTTTCCCCACCGGCTGATGGTGAGCAGGAACGGGACGGCAACGGCCACCGAGGCCACGCCGCTGACCAGGTAGGCGCGCAGGACGAGGCTCCTGGTCGAGTGGCCTGCCTGCGGGATGAAACGGGTGAGCGCACCGCTGAAGTTCAGCGCGGTAAAGCCGGCCAGCAGGTTCATGGCTGCGTAGGCGGCCGAGCTGCGGCCGACGGCCGAGGCCGGGTACAGCCGGGCCATCAGCAGCCAGTAGACGACTCCGAGTGCGCCGGTCGTCCCGCTGTTGGCGATCAGCGCGAAGCCGTTGCGCGACAGCGGGTCGGCGAGCTGGCCGCGGATCATGTCGATGCCCCGGCTGAGCACGCCGCGGCGGGCCGCAGCGGCGGCCGGGCGATCTGGCGGCGCCGCAGCTGCCGGGGCCGCGAACCGCATGCGAGCACCGGGCGCACGGCGCCCGCTCGCGGCGGACCGCCAGAAACGCCGCTGCAGCGGGCGGCGGTGACGAGCGGGCGGCCGGCGCGGGCCAGCAGCGGGACGGCGGGGTGGTCCCGGGTCGCCCAGCGCGCCGGGCGCGGTGACTCTACTGGCCACGCGCAACGCTTCCCCAGGTGGCTCTCGTGCGGCGGGCCACCGCCCACCCTCTGGTCAGCGCACGGTCTTTCCGGTAAATCGCCTGCAGCTTGCTGCAGGCGACGATCTGCTGGAACGTCGCCAGCCGTGTCGACTGCCTGATCGTCAGCCGCGGCAGCGCGAACAGGTCCGTCCGCGGGCCGAGGACGTTACGGACAGCGCAGGCGTAGGAATGCCCCGCCTCGCGCGCCACCTGCCGCACCCGGGCATTGGAATATCCGAACGGGTACGCCAGGCCAGGCACCGGGATGCCGAGCCGGTCCTCCAGCTCGGCCTTGCCGGAGTACAGCTCCTCGCGCAGCCGGCGCTCGGACAGCTGGTCAAGCTCGGGATGACCGCGGCTGTGCGCGGCGACCTCGATGCCCTCGCTGACCGCCTCCGCGGCCTGACTCCAGGTCAGCATGCGGCCCGGCCGCCGCCCGGCCGAGTGCGCCCCGGCGTCCTGAACCCAGCCGGTGGTGACGAACACGGTGCCGGTGAAGCCGTACTGGCTCAGCAGCGGCATGGCCCGGCTGTGAAAGTCCTCGAACCCGTCGTCGAAGGTCAGCACGATGGGGCGGGACGGCAGCCGCGTCAGGTCCCCGGCAAGGAATGCCGCCAGCTGGGCCGCCGTGATCGTCGTGAAGCCGGCTGAGCGCAGGTAGCTCAGCTGAGCCTCGAAGGCGGCCGGTGACACCGCCAGCCTGCTCTTGGTGTCGGGCGGCCGGGCGATCTCGTGGTACATCAGGACGGGCGCGACAGGCGACTCAGGCAGGCAGGGGAAAGACGTCATGCCGGGCTCCTGCCCTCCCGCCCTGCGGCAGCCGCCGCCTGCGCGCCGGGCCGGGCCCGGCGGGACAGCGTGCCCGCCGCGTATCCGGCCGTGGTGACCGTCACGCCCGCCACGATGGCACCCGCCCGGCCGAGGCCGGACAGGTCTCCGCGGACGGCGTCGGCCACGCCGCGGGCCACCCCGCTGGGCAGGGTCCTGGTGGTGTAGCGCCGCTCCGACGACAGCGCGTCGCCCGAGCCGACGCTGGCCGCCACCAGGGCCTTGGACAGGCCCTCGGCGTAGCAGCGAGAGCGGTAGTAGGCGAACCGGCACCGCTCGACGGGCACCATGTGCCAGATGACGGCACGGTTGTCGAACAGCAGGACCGAGTCCGGGGACCGCTGTGTGAGCCGGATGCAGAACTCGGTCTCCTCGCAGCCGAGCGGCCGCTTGCTGGCTGCGCGGCCGATGCCGTTCTGGAAGCCGCCGGCCAGCTCGAAGGCTTCCCGGCGGAACGAGGCGTTACCGCCGAGCACGTTCCGCACCGGGGCCCGCGTCTCCGGCATGCCGCGGTAGGTGCAGCCGACCACCCAGTCGAACTCGCGGGGGAACCAGGACGGCCGGGGGGCCTTCCAGTCAGGGATCGTGCGGCCGCCAACGCCCATCACCGCCGGATCGGCGTAGGAGTCCGCGAAGAACTTCAGCCAGTCCTCGTCGGCCACCGCGTCGTCGTCGAGAAAAGCGATGACCTCGCCCTGCGCGACGGCGACCCCCGTGTTCTTACCGCCGGACAGGCCTCGCTCTTCCCGGTTCTGCACCACCGTGACATCGGGCAGGGCCTCGGCCAGCGCGGAGAACAGCGCCGGGTTGTGGTCGACAACCACGACGATCTCCTGGCTGGGATAGCTCTGCGTGCGCACCGACTGCACGGCCGCCAGGGTCTCTTTCCATCTCTTCTCGGTGTGCGCGCAGATCACCACTGAGATGGTGGGCGGAATGCTCACGCCAGCTCCTCGCTCACCTCGGCGGCCGCCACCGGCACGGCCGCCGCCTGCAGGACCAGCGAGACCGGCTCCAGGACCGGCTCCGGCACCGCCATCCAGGCCCGCCTGCGCAGCGTCCGCGGTGACCCGCCGGCCTCCGCCGCGATCACCTTCAGGATCCGCCAGCCGTCGTAGAACACCCGCAGGTTGCTCTCCCCGTGCACCCGGCACCGCTCATGGCTGGGAATCTCCTGGATCCGCAGGCCCGCCTTGGCCGCGCGGATGTTCATCAGGGTCTCGACCTCGAAGCCGCTGCACTCCAGGTGCAGCGCGGGGACGTGCCGGGCCCAGAACGCGTTGTAGCCGTAGCACAGGTCGGTGTACCGGGTGCCGAAGACCAGGTTGACGATCCTGCTGAGCACCCAGTTGCCGAACCGGCGGCCGAGCGTGATGTCGTCGCTCCCGGCACTGTTGGCGAAGCGCGAGCCCTTCGCGTAGTCAGCCCCGGCCGCCAGCGCGCTGACGAACCGCGGGATCTCGCGGCAGTCGGTGGAACCGTCACCGTCGATCATCACGATGATCTCGCCAGTCGCTGCCTGGAAGCCGGCCAGCAGCGCGTCGCCCTTGCCGCGGCCGGTCTGCGCGACGACCTTGATGCCGGGCCAGCACTGCCGGGCCACGGCGATCGTGTCGTCCACCGAGTGCCCGTCCACGAGCACGATCTCGGTGACGAACGAGGGCATCGAACCGAGGACCAGCGGCAGGTTCCTGGCCTCGTTCTTGACCGGCAGGACCACGCTGACCGAGGCGGATATCCCTAAGGTCGTTGTGAACGGCCGATAGTCGTCCGAAGCAAGACGCGCCGACCGGTCCTCTGGCGTGCCGATCGCGGTCACGCTTGCTATCGGCGCAGCTGGCTGGGCAGCCGTCTTGTCTCGCTCGAGTGAATCGGATCCGGACGCAACAGCAAGATCCATAATTGGTTGATCCCCCTTCGCGCATGCCGTGGGCCAGTGCGGTCCCTCGGAGCGCTTTCCCCTGTCCGATCGCGCCGTCAGATGTCCCGCCGTTACAGCGCCCGGCAGCATCGCGGGACTTAATACGGCCGCCTGCTCCCATGGCATGGTTTACACAGTTGTTGTGGCTTTGAGTAAGTTCGCGGCTACAAGCCGTAATAACCTTAGCCAGGCACTGTCCCCGGGTCACGTATTTTGCAAAACTTTCTCGGCGCAGTAAGGCTTACTGCAGCCGAAAGGGGATCATGGCGGCCGAAAAATCAACTTTCATAAAGGCCATTAAAATGGATATCTTGCCGGGGCCGCCGGGGAGGCCAGCCCAAAAGCCAGTAGCTCTCAGCCGTTTGCCGGTGCCCGGGATCGGGTATGACGCTCCGTTAGGGCAGTTGTTCCAGGACGGGCCGACGGCCGGGCCGGGCGAGCCCGCCGGATCAGCTGCCAGCCGCTCTCACTCGGCACCGTGACTGACCTGAGCCGGCCGGGCGGGCCGCTCGCCAGGACCGAGCGCGGGCAGTTCCTCGGTAGCCGTAGACGTCGGCGCCGGTTCCCGTCCGGCCGCAGTCGCGGCGGCCGGCTCGCCGTCCGGTGATCCCAGTGCTCGCGCCGCCGTGGCGGGAATCTCTTCCGGCTCCGCCGCTGCAGGTTCCGCCGCGGCACCATCCGCTCCCCCGCCAGCCGGCTGACCCGCCTCGGCCTGCCCGGGGCTCTCGGCCTGCCCGGGGCTCACGGCCTGCTCGGGGCTCTCCTCGCGCCCCCGGGCCTCGCCGTCTTCCGGGGACGTTGCGGACGCGGCCGGCGTCTCTGTGCTCACGGCCGGGAACTCGTCGGTGTCGGCATCCTCAGTCACCCGCGCCCGGCCATCCGCGCCGATCGCGGTGAACTGGGTCGCGGGGGTGTCGTCGGCATCGGCCGCCGCGGCCGACCCGGCTGACCTGGCCGACCGTGGCCATGGGCGCCGCAGCTGCCCGGCACTCGGCCACGGCCGGGTTCGCAGCAACGGCCCAGCGCGCCGCAGCCGGGCTGCCAGGGCGCCCGCGGCCGCCCGGCCGGTAACCGTGCCCCGGGCGAGCCACCGCCGGACTGGCGGCAGCTGCGCGGCCAGGCACGCGGCGGTGATAACCGCGACCGCCACCAGGCCGCCGCGCGGCGACCAGAGCCCGGTGCCCAGCATGACTAGCGCTATCAGGGCCAGCAGCACGACCGTGGTGGTGGCTGCGACGATCAGCCGGGCGAAGGTATCCAGGGCGCCGAGCAGGCCGGCGATCGCCGCGGTGGGCGCGCCCGCCGCGAATATCAGCAGCAGGGCCGCCCGGGCCGCCGGAGCCGAGCCTGTGAGCTGCAACCCGAGCCCCGCCGCTCCGGCCGCGACAACGAGGCCGACAACCAGGCCGTTCAGCCTGGCCTGCATCGAATCACCCGCCTGTCTTGCTGTCCCGCACGTCTTGCTGTCCCGCACGCCGGATGCCCGGCTCTTTCCCGCCAAGATCCGGCTCTTTCCCGCCAAGATAAGGCATGACCTCGCCACCAGCCCGGTGGAAACCTCAGCGAGATTGCCGCTCAGAAAGGCCGGAGCGTGGCCCGGGCCGGCCGCTGCGCCATTAATCGAGCCGACGGCTGCGGCCCGCGGCGTCACGCCAGCGGCCGACGAGCGCTTCGCCCGCACTTTACTGGCTAACCGAACGTCTCGCCGCACACACCGTAGTGTCCTGCTATATATTTCATGTCGGCCGTCGGCCCAGGGACGGACGGATCAGGCTCATACGTCATTCATGTGCCAAAGCAGGATTTTCAGCCTCCTGGCCCGGCTGATGGTGACCGGTACGGAGTTGCCGGCTGATGGCGACCGGTACGGAATTGTCTGTGGGGGATGCGTGACGGTGGCAGTGCGGACGGGATACAGGGCTTGCTGCCCCGCACGGAGTGCGGGGTGGTCCGGGGCGGGCACACCGTGACCACACGCGGAGACCAGGTGGATGCGCGGGGCATTGACCTGGTCGACCTGAGTTTCTGGAGGCTTCCCCAGGCCGACCGGATGGCAGCTTTCGCCCGGCTGCGGGCCTTTGATCGCCCGGTTTTCTTCCGGGAACAGCACGTCCCGCTGACCCGGGCCGGCACCGGTTTCTACGCCCTGGTCCGGCATGCCGACGTGGTCGAGGCCAGCCGGAATCCTGCGGTCTTCAGCAGTGCGCCCGCAGCGACGACTCCCGAGCCGCCACCCTGGGTACCGCTCATCTTCGGCACCCCTATTGTCAACATGGATGATCCGCGGCATGCCCGGCTGCGAAGGATCATCTCGCGCGCCTTCGCGCCGAGGATCATGGTCAAGCTTGACGACTTCATCCAGAACTGCGCCGAGCGCATAGTCCATGATCTTTCCGTGCAGGGAGCGGGCGATTTCGTCAGCCAGGTAGCAGCGCCCATGCCGGTGCTGATGATCAGCGAGATGATGGGCATTCCGGAGCGCTACCAGCGAGCCATTTCCGAGCGCGTCGCAGCGATGACCCGGTACTCGGGCGTGCGCGGGGACATGCGGCGCCTGGCGACACTGCGGCTGGCCGCCGGGAACGTATGGGCCATCGGCGAGCTGCGCCGGATCATCGGCAGGCTGGCGCGGCAGCGGCGCACGCAGCCCGGTGATGACCTGATCTCCATGCTGGTGAATGCCAACGTGGACGGCGAGCAGCTGACCGTGCGCGAACTCGGCTCATTCTTCGACATGCTGCTCGTGGCGAGCACCGAGACCACCACGAATGCTATTGCGCACGGGCTGCAGCTGCTGACCGACTTCCCCGGGCAGCGCGAGCTGCTGCTGTCGGATTTCGAAGGCCGCATCGCGCCAGCCATAGCGGAGATCGTCCGCTACAGCTCGCCGATCATCCAGTTCCGCCGGACCCTGACCCGGGACTACGAGCTGGGCGGGAACGCCTTCGCCCAGGGCGACAAAGTGGTGTTGTTCTACCTCTCCGCGAACCACGACGAGGACGTCTTCGGCCGCCCGGAAGAGTTTGACATAACCCGGCAGCCCAATCCGCACGTCGGCTTCGGCGGCCCGGGGCCGCACCTGTGCCTGGGCGCTCACCTCGCCCGCAAGGAAATGACGGCGGTTTTCCGGGAGCTGTTCACCCGGTATCCGCAAGTGCGCTCGGCAGGCGAGCCCGAGCGGCTGCTGTCCAGCTTCGACAACGGCGTGACCAGGATGCCGTTCGAGCTGGGCGGGCCGGCCCGCTGAGCCGCGCGGATGGCCTAGCGAGCCGCCGTTCCCGGGCGCTCCGCGCGGCCGCTGCGGCGATCCTGCCCAGCCCGCAGCGGTGCTAAGGTCAGCGCGCTGCTGGTCCGGCCGTACGCCCGCAGCACACGGTCAGCGGCGGTGAACAACGGCGGGCGCTTCCTGATCTCGCGTACCATCCAGTGCCCGCAGGTCGTCCGCGCCCAGTGCACGGCGCCCAGCGGCGAGCGGCCGGCCACGGTCCCCTCGGCGACGAACAGATCCCAGCTCTTCAGGGTCTCCTTGTAGTCCTTGGCGCCCTTGCCCATGTCAATGCGGTGGATTCCGGCGTCGGCCGCGGCCCGGGCTAGGCGCAGGTGGTGCAGCATGCCTGGCGAGTAGCTGTGATAGCTGCGGTCATAGGCCGGGAACCACCCGGTCATCACCCGGTCGAAGCAGAGCCCGAAATGCCCGGCGATCGGCTTCCCGTCCACGTACAGAAAAGAGAGCATGCCCCGGAACCCGTCGCCCTGCACTTCGAGCAGGTCACTGACCAGATCGACCACCCAGCCCCTGCTGAACCGGTCGATCCGGCCGGTCCTGCGGTACTGGTCGGACTTCCAGGCCATGAGGTCCCGCAGCGCGCCGGTATCAGATGAGTCCAGCACGAAGCAAACCTCGCCCTTATCCCGGGCGAGCTTGCGCTCCTTATACGCCGTGGTCTTGCAGAAGCTCCTGGACTTGACCATGAGCTTTTCGTAATAAGCAGAAAAGCCTTCGCTCAGGTCTATAACCGGCGAGGGCGCCAGAACTGACTGATATGGCTCGAAAGGGCGCTGTCCGGCCAGCAGGTGATCAAACTGCCAAACCGATATCCGACACGATCTCAGCAGCTGACGAGGGTCCCAGTCGACGCCGGGCGCATGGACGAGACCCTGGAAATCTGTCAAGCCAGCCGCTATCGGCACGCCCACTCCCAGCTTGCGGCGCTCGAAGGGAAAAAAGCCGACGATCTGGGCACCCTCGGTCAGCACGGCCACCCGGGCCCGGGGGCGAAAACGGCCGACCGCGACGGCAAACTCCGGACTGAGGAACGGGCTGGCCAGGTAATCCTGCTGACGTTGCATGCCATGCCAGAGCGCAATTTCGTGGGGGCCCAGCTCGCCGGGCCGCACTACTGAAATATGCACCGGGGGACTGCTCCCTGTCTCAACCGGTTTCGCTGCAAGACGACCGCCGCAGGTGCCCGGCCTGCCACGCCCTCCTGCCGCCGAGCCGCTATGGGCCATCGGCCGGGCGACATCTCAGTATGGCACTTCGCCACTTACTAAGGCAGGGTTAAGTCAAATACGTGAATACTCCGCGATGCTGACATGTCCAGAATGCGAGCTGACGTCCGGCTCCGCC
>JBKQSL010000406.1:0-12186 GCA_052143655.1 Streptosporangiaceae bacterium
GTGTCCGAGGGGGGACTTGAACCCCCATGCCCCTTTCAGGGCACTAGCACCTCAAGCTAGCGCGTCTGCCTATTCCGCCACCCGGACGAGAGCGGACCACGGACGGCACCGGGTCAGCCGCATCACGATAGCAAATCGGGGTGCCTGCTAGCCATGCGCACCCGTCATGTGATGCGGTTGATGCTGCGGCCGGACGCGAGTGCGACGATTACTCGATGAGCGAGAGCGCAGAGCCCGCCCGCCCGGCCGCCGGCCAGGTGACTGCTGCGGACGAGGTGGCCACCCTGGCCAGTGACCTGATCCGGATCGACACCTCGAACCCGGGCGACCACTCCGGCCCCGGCGAGCGCGCCGCCGCCGAGTACGTCGCCGGGCTGCTGGCCGAGGTCGGCCTGGAGCCCGCGGTGCTGGAGTCGCACCCGAAACGCGCCAGCGTGGTCGCCCGGATTGCCGGCGCGGACCCCGGTCGCCCGGCACTGCTCATCCACGGTCACCTGGACGTGGTGCCAGCCGACGCCGCTGACTGGCGGGTGCACCCGTTCTCCGGCGAGGTGGACGGGGACTGCGTCTGGGGCCGCGGCGCAGTGGACATGAAGGACATGGACGCGATGATGCTCGCCGTCATCCGCCAGCGGCTGCGCGAGGGCCGCCCGCCGGCCCGCGACGTGGTGCTCGCATTCCCCGCCGACGAGGAGGCTGGCGGCCGCTACGGTGCCAGCTGGCTGGTCGACAACCACCCGGGCGTGTTCGAGGGCGTCACAGAGGCGATCGGCGAGGTCGGCGGGTTCAGCGTCACGATCGGCGGGCGCCGCCTGTACCTGATCCAGACCGCGGAGAAGGGCATGGCGTGGCTGCGGCTGACCGCCCGGGGCACGGCCGGTCACGGCTCTATGCTGCAGCCCGACAACGCGGTGACCGAAGTCGCCGAGACGGTGACCCGGATCGGCCGGCACGAGTGGCGGCCGCGGCTGACTCCGGCCGTGACCGAGTTCCTGCAGGCTGCCTGCGCCGCCCTGGGCGTCGAGTTCAGCCTGGACAACCTTCCTGAGGTGCTCAGCAAGCTGGGCCCGATCAGCCGGATGGTCGGCGCCACCCTCACCCACACCGCCAACCCGACGATGCTTTCCGCGGGATACAAGGTCAACGTGGTTCCGCAGACGGCCACCGCTCAGGTGGACGGGCGGTTCCTGCCCGGCTACGAGGATGACTTCCTGGCCGAGATCGATGCGCTGCTCGGGCCGGGCGTCCACCGCGAGTTCTCCCACCATGACATCGCGGTGGAAACCACCTTCGACGGCGCCCTGGTCGCCGCGATGGCCGGGGCGCTGGCGGCGCACGACGCCGACGCGCAGATGGTTCCTTACTGCCTGTCCGGCGGCACGGACGCCAAGTCGTTCAGCAGGCTGGGCATCCGGTGCTTCGGGTTCGCGCCGCTGCGGCTGCCCGCCGGGGTGGACTTCTCCGGCATGTTTCACGGGGTCGACGAGCGCGTCCCGGTCAGCTCGCTGCAGTTCGGCACCGCGGTGCTCGACCACTTCCTCGATCACTGCTAGCCGGCGCCGCCGAACCTGGCCAAAGCAGGCACGCCAGCAGGACCGGTCCGCTCTGCGGGCGCGCGAGGCCCGGGCATGGCGCGCGGCATCGGCGGGCCCGGCCTCAGCGACTGCGCGGCGGCGCGGTGCGCGCTGCCCGGATCACCTTTCGCCGCAGCCGGACTTTCCGGCTGCCGTCGGCGAACAGGCGCAGCCGCGACAGCTCCCACTGCCCGTACTCGGCGTGGTCGGTCAGGATGCGGCGCGCGAGGTCCCGTGAGGTCCCGCGGGGCAGGTAGAGATCGAGATAGGAGTACTCGGCCATCACTGTTTATTCTGCGCTCGTGATGTAGTGGTTCAATCATCGTTGGGCAAACTGCCGGGCGGAGCGCGGAACACCAGCCTCCAGCCGGCTAGTTAAGCAGGCGACAGGACCGGGGCGTGTGGTGGCCGCGAGGGTGCGGGCACAGGGCGATCGCCCCGGCGAGAAGGGTCAATGCCGACACCTGCCGGATCCGGCAGGTGTCGTCTGCCTGCGGTAGCCTCCAGGGCGACCGCGGGAGTGAGGGTGAGAGCGTGGCAGCAAGGACGGGCACGGCCGCCAGGAGCAAGAAGGCTGGTGGCGGCACCCCGGCGAACGGCGGCGGCCGCCGCCGGCTCGTGATCGTGGAGTCGCCTGCCAAGGCGCGCACGATCGCGGGATATCTTGGTAATGGCTATGTGGTCGAATCGAGCATTGGTCACATCCGGGATATGCCGGACAGGGCTGCTGAGATACCGGAGAAATACCGTAAGGAGTCGTGGTCGCGGCTGGGCGTCAACGTGGACGCCGACTTCGAGCCGCTCTACGTGGTGAACGCCGACAAGAAGCACCAGGTAGCCAAGCTCAAGAGCCTGCTCAAGGATGCCGACGAACTGCTGCTGGCCACTGACGAGGACCGCGAGGGCGAGGCCATCGCCTGGCACCTGCTGGAGGAGCTCAAGCCCAAGGTCCCGGCCCGCCGGATGGTCTTCCACGAGATCACCCCGGAGGCGATCGCCCAGGCGGTCGCAAGCCCGCGGGAGATGGACAACGGCCTGGTCGAGGCCTACCAGACCCGCCGGGTGCTGGACCGGCTGTACGGCTACGAGGTCTCGCCGGTGCTGTGGAAGAAGGTCATGCCGCAGCTGTCGGCCGGCCGGGTCCAGTCGGTTGCCGTCCGGCTGGTGGTCGACCGGGAGCGGGAGCGCATGGCGTTCCGCGCTGCTCGCTACTGGGACCTGGAGGCCGAGTTCGCCAAGGCGGCCGCCCAGGCCGACGGGGTGGACGCGGCCGAGGCCGAGCCGTCGTTCGCCGCAACGCTGATCTCCGTCGACGGGCGGCGGGTGGCCCAGGGCCGCGATTTCACCCCGTCCGGCGAACTGCGGACCGCCGAGAACGGCAAGTCGGCCACGCCAGTGCTGCACCTGGACGGCGAGGCCGCCGCCGGGCTCGCCGACCGGCTGGCCGGGGCCTCGTTCACCGTTGGCTCGGTCGAGCGCAAGCCCTACCGCCGTTCGCCGTATGCGCCGTTCCGCACCACGACCCTGCAGCAGGAAGCGTCCCGCAAGCTCGGGTTCTCGGCCAAGTACACGATGCAGACGGCGCAGCGGCTGTATGAGAATGGCCACATCACCTATATGCGGACCGACTCGGTGACGCTGTCGCAGACCGCCATCACCGCGGCCCGCGCCCAGGCGCGCGAGCTGTACGGCGCCGAGTACGTGCCGGACAAGCCGCGCACCTACAGCAGCAAGGTCAAGAGCGCGCAGGAGGCGCACGAGGCGATCCGCCCGGCCGGGGACAGCTTCCGCACCCCGGCCCGGGCCGGGGTGTCCGGCGACGAGCTGCGGCTGTATGAGCTGATCTGGAAGCGCACGGTCGCCTCGCAGATGAAGGACGCCACCGGCGAGTCGGTGTCGGTCCGGGTGGCCGGCTGCTCCAGCGTCGGCGAGAACGCCGAGTTCGGCGCGTCCGGCAAGGTGATCGCCTTCTACGGGTTCCTGAAGGCTTACGTTGAGGGCTCCGACGACCCGGATGCCGAGCTGGACGACAACCAGCGCCGCCTGCCGCCGCTGGCCGCCGACGACCCGCTGACCGCGCTGCGGCTGGCAGCGGCCGAGCACGCGACCCGCCCCCCGGCCCGCTACACCGAGGCCACCCTGATCAAGGAGCTGGAGGACCGGGAGATCGGCCGGCCCTCGACCTACGCCTCGATCATCGGGACGATCCTGGACCGCGGCTACGTGTTCAAGAAGGGCACTGCGCTGGTGCCCTCGTTCGTCGCCTTCGCCGTCGTGACCCTGCTGGAACGGCATTTCGCCCAGCTGGTGGACTACGACTTCACGGCGCGGATGGAGGACGCCCTGGACCAGATCGCCCGCGGCGAGGCCGCCCGGGTGCCGTGGCTGCGCCGGTTCTACTTCGGCACCGAAGGCGAGGAGGGCCTGAAGGAGCTGGTCAGCGACCTGGGCGACATCGACGCGCGGGATGTCAGCTCGTTCCCGCTGGCCGGCACGGACATCGTCGTGCGGGTCGGCCGGTACGGGCCCTACCTGGAGCGGGACGGTCACCGGGTGAACGTGCCGCCGGACACGGCGCCCGACGAGCTGACCCCCGAGTTCGCCGAGGAGCTGCTGGACCGGCCCAGCGGCGACAAGATCCTGGGCACCGACCCGGAGACCGGGAAGACGATCGTCGCCAAGGCAGGCCGGTTCGGCCCGTACGTCACCGAGCAGGCGGAAGAGGGCGCGCCCGGGTCGGCGAAGCCGCGGTCGGCGTCGCTGCTTAAGTCGATGGACCTCGACGGCGTCACCCTGGCCGACGCGCTGCGGCTGCTCACCCTGCCGCGCACGCTCGGCGAGCTGGAGGGCCAGCCGGTGACCGTGCAGAACGGCCGGTACGGGCCCTACGTGAAGAAGGGCACCGACAGCCGGTCGCTGGAGACCGAAGAGCAGCTGTTCACGCTCACGCTGGAGGAGGCCAAGGAGCTGTTCGCCCAGCCCAAGCCACGCGGCCGGGCCGCGCGTGCGGCTGCCGCCCCGCCGCTGCGCGAGCTCGGCGAGGACACGGCCACCGGGCAGAAGATCGTGCTGCGCGAGGGCCGCTGGGGGCCGTACGTCACCGACGGCGAGACCAACGCGTCGCTGCGCAAGGGCGACACCGTCGAGGCGATCACCACCCAGCGGGCGATCGAGCTGCTCGCAGAACGCCGCGCCGCGGCGCCTCCTGCCCGCAAGACCCGGACGGCCGCCCGCCCGGCAGCGAGCCGGACCACGGCGAAAACGGCGAAGGCGGCAAGCGGCCCGAGCCGTGCGCGGGCGAAGAAAACGTGACGTCAGCATCCTGACCGGGACTGCTGTCACAGCACGTCCGGGCATCGTCGCGGCAAGGCCGTCCGGCAGCGGCGCGGCCTATACGCTGCTGCCGTGAACGTTAGATCCCCTTTGGGCGGCCGCCGGTCCGGCGTGCTGTCCATCCGCCCGTTCCGGCGGCTGTGGATCGCGCTCTCGCTGTCCAGCCTGGGGGATTGGCTCAGCCTGCTGGCGCTTTCCATCCTGGCCAACGACCTCGGCGGCAGCACCGCCGGCCTGTTCGCGGTCAGCGGCGTCTGGCTCAGCTCACTGCTGCCCGCCCTGATCTTCGGGCCGCTGGCAGGCGCTTTCGCCGACAAGTTCGACCGGCGCATCAACATGGTCGTCGGCGATGTGCTGCGCGCCGTGCTCTACCTGTCCATTCCGCTGAACCTCTCGCTGGGCCTGGTCAACAAGCTCACCTGGCTGTATGTGGCCCAGTTCCTCGCCTCCTGCGCCTCGCTGTTCTGGACCCCGGCCAAGGACGCGTCGGTGCCGAACCTGGTGCCGCCGGAGAAGCTGGAGCAGGCCAACCAGCTGTCGCTGCTGACTACCTACGGCACCGCGCCGGTCGCCGGCCTGGTCTTCGCGGTGCTGTCGCTGATCAGCCGGATCATCGCCGAGGCGTCCCCGTTCCACTCCGCCAACCAGGTCAACCTGGCGCTGTACTTCAACGCCGCGACGTTCGTGGTGTCGGCGCTCACCGTGTTCACGCTGCGGGAAATCCCGCGCCGGTCGGCGGGCGACCGGGCAGTCTCCGAGCCGTCGGTGACCCGGTCGATCATCGAGGGCTGGCGGTTCCTCGGCCGCACCCAGGTGGTGCGGGGAATCGTCATCGGCATGGTCGGCGCGTTCTCAGCCGGCGGCGTCGTGGTGGGCCTGGGCCCGGCCTATGTGAAGAACACCCTGCAGGGCGGCAGCGCCGGCTGGGGCCTGGTCTTCTCCGCGATCTTCATCGGGCTCGCAGCCGGGATGTTCGGCGGCCTGCGCATCCTGCGGGGCCTGTCCCTGCGGCGGCTGTTCGGCGTGTCGATCGCGTTTGCGGCCCTGCCGCTGGCGCTGATCGCGCTGATCCCGAGCCTGGTCGTCACCACCACCCTCGTCGTCGTGCTCGGCGCGTGCGCCGGCGTCGCCTACGTGACCGGTTACACGGTGATCGGCCTGGAGGTGGATGACGACACCCGCGGCCGCACGTTCGCGTTCCTGCAGTCGGCGATCCGGGTGATCCTGTTCGCGGTGATCGCCATCGCCCCGTCGCTGGCGGCAGGCTTCTCCGCGCTGATCCGCGCGATCACCGGGAACCAGACGCTGCGCATTGCCGACGTCAGCTACAACGGCGTCGGCGACAACATCGTGCTGCTGCTGGCCGCCGCCGTGGCCGTCATCCTCGGCGCGGTCTCCTACCGGCAGATGGACGACCGGGTGGGAGTGCCGCTGGTGACCGACCTGCTGGCAGTGCTGCACGGGGAGACCCCGCCGCCAGTGCCGGGGCCGGGACTCGGGCTGGCATCGGACCCGGCGCTGCAGCCCCGCCGGGGCCTGCTGCTCGCGCTGGAGGGCGGCGAGGGCGCCGGGAAGTCCACGCAGGCCCGGCTGCTGGCCATCTGGCTGCGCGAGCAGGGGTTCGACGTGCTGGCCACGCACGAGCCCGGCGCCACTAAGGTCGGGATGCGGCTGCGGGCGCTGCTGCTCGACACCGCGCACACCGGGCTCACCCCGCGGGCTGAGACGATGATGTACGCCGCCGACCGAGCCGAGCATGTGGCCACGCTGATCCGCCCCGCGCTGGAACGCGGCACGATCGTGGTCACCGACCGCTACGTCGACTCGTCGCTGGCCTATCAGGGCGCCGGCCGTACGCTGCCGGTCAGCGAGATCGCCAGCCTGAACGAGTGGGCGACCGGCGGCCTCAAGCCCGACCTGACGATCCTGATGGACCTGCCCCCGGCCGTCGGGCTCAGCCGCCGGGCCCGGTCCGCCGACCGGCTGGAGGCCGAGCCGGCCGACTTCCACGAGCGGGTCCGCGGCGGGTTCCTGGCCCTGGCCCGCGCCGAGCCCGAGCGCTACCTGGTGCTCGACGCGACCCGCGACCCTGGCGAGATCAGCCGGGAGATCCAGCACCGGATCCGGGAGATGCTGCCCGACCCGGTCCCCGAGACGGCTGAGGAGACCACCGGCAGCTTTCCGGCGGTGCTCGAATGACCGCCGGGCCTGGCGATCCCGGCGGCGCGCGCCAGCCTGGCGGCGCCGGGCCGGTCTTCAGCGAGCTAACAGGGCAGGAGGCGATCGTCGCGGAGCTGAGCCGCGCGGCTGCTGCGGCTGCCGCCGGGCTGCACGGTGACACGCGGCCCGCGGGCGGCATGACGCATGCCTGGCTGTTCACCGGGCCGCCGGGTTCGGGCCGGTCGGTGGCGGCACGGGCGTTCGCCGCCGCGCTGCTATGCGAGCGGCAGGGCTGCGGGCAGTGTCCGCCGTGCCGGCAGGTGGCCGCCGGAACGCACGCCGACCTGCTGGTGGTGCGGCCCGACGGGCTGTCCTACGGGGTCAAGCAGACCCGCGACCTGGTGCTGCGGGCCGCGACCTCGCCGGTGTCGGCGAGCTGGCGGGTGGTGCTGTTTGAGGACGCTGACCGGGCCACCGAGCAGGCCGCGAACGCGCTGCTCAAGGCCATCGAGGAGCCGGCGCCGCGGACGGTCTGGCTGCTGTGCGCGCCGGCCGCCGACGACCTGCCGACGACGATCAGGTCCCGCTGCCGGCTGGTGACGTTGCGCATCCCGCCGACCGCGGCGGTGGCTGCGGTGCTGGAGCGGGACGGGGTGGCGCCGGAGCAGGCGCTGGCGGCAGCGCGTGCCGCGCAGGGCCACATTGGCCGGGCCCGGCGGCTCGCCGCCGATCCCGAGGCCGCCCGGCACCGCGAGCAGGTGCTCACGATCCCGGCCGCGCTGGCGGCGGCCGGTCCCGGCGGCGGCCTCGGCCCGGCGCTGGCGGCGGCGGCCGCCCTGGTCAAGTCCGCTGAGGCCGAGGCAGCGGCGGTCACCGAGGAACTTGACGTGCCCGAGCGGGAGGCCCTGCGGCGCGCGTTCGGTGAGGGGTCGACCGGCAAGGGTGTCGCCACCGCCGTCCGCGGGGCCGCCGGGGCCCTGCGCGACCTGGAAGACCGGCAGAAATCCCGCAGCACCCGGCTCAAGCGCGATGCCCTGGACCGGGCGCTGCTGGACCTGGCCGCGTTCTACCGGGACGTGCTGGCCGTCCAGCTCGGGGCCAGCGTGGAGCTGGCCAACGCGGGCCGGGACGGTGAGCTGCGCGAGCTGGCGGCCGCCGGGCCGCCCGGCGCCACGGTCCGCCGAATCGAGGCGATCATGCGGTGCCGGGACCGGCTCGCGGCCAGCGTCGCGCCGCTGCTCGCTGTCGAGGAGATGACGATCGCGCTCGCCGCGCGCTGACCGGTTTACCGGCATAACGGGCCTCCGGCGGTGCTGCCGCCGGACAGCGGACCGTAACCTGGGGCCATGGGCATGATGATGGCGGTCAGCTTTTCCCGCAGCGGCCGTCTCTACTACCTCGACCCCGGGCCGCACCAGCCGGCCGTGGGGACGAAGGTGCTCGTGCCCACCGACACCGGGCCGGAGGTCGCCGAGTGCGTATGGGCGCCGCAGTGGGTTGACGATGACATCACCGGGCTTCCGGTCTGCGCGGGCCTGGCCACCGAGGACGACCTGAAGCGGGACGAGGCCAACCGCGCCCGCCGGGCCGAGTGCAAGGCGGCAGTCCGGCGGCTGGTCCGCGAGCACGAGCTGCCGATGAAGATCATCGCCGTGGACTACCTGGACGCGCCGAACGTGTTCACGATCTACTTCAGCGCGCCGCACCGGGTCGATTTCCGCGCCCTCGTCCGGGACCTGGCGGCCCGGCTGCGCGGCCGGGTCGAGTTGTGCCAGATCGGCCCGCGGGACGAGGCCCGGCTGCAGGGCGGCATCGGCCCCTGCGGCCGCGACCTGTGCTGCGCTACCTTCCTGAAGGATTTCGAGCCGGTCTCGGTGCGGATGGCCAAGGACCAGGACCTGCCGGTGAACCCGCTGCGCATTGCCGGGGCCTGCGGCCGGCTCATGTGCTGCCTGAAGTATGAGCACCCGCTGTACCAGCAGTTCCGGGAGGAGGCGCCCCGGGTCGGCGCGACCGTCGAGACACCGGACGGCCCGGGCACCGTCGTGGGCCACAGCGTGCCCGCCGACCGGGTAGTGGTGCGGCTGTCCGCCGACGGCCGCCGTTCCGCCTGTCCCAAGGCCAGCGTCTGCGGATCCCGGCAGGCCTACGAGGCAATGCACGGCGGGGAGCGCGGACCCGCCGGGGGCCGGTAGACTCCTTCCCGCTGCCATCACAGGCAGCGCGCCGCCTTAGCTCAGTCGGCAGAGCGATTCACTCGTAATGAATAGGTCATCGGTTCGATTCCGATAGGCGGCTCCATGCCTGACCAGCGGAAACGCTGCTGTGGGGGTCACTGCGGTGACTTCTTCGGGACAAATTTCGGGACAGTTACCCTGAAGAGCGCGCGGCCGACCCGCGCCGCGGCGTCGTGCGCCAGCGGCGATGACACGTCCACGTAGTCGCGCGTGACCCGGATATCGGAGTGGCCGAGCATCTCCTGGATGACCGGCAGGGCGACGCCCTGGTGTATCGCGATGGTGGCCGCCGAGTGGCGCATCGCGTGCGTGCCGGCGTGCTCGATCCCGGCCTCGGTGAGGATGTCCGACCATTCCTGCCAGTCGGCGCGCGGGTCGGTCGGCCGGCCGTTCTCCTGGCACCAGACAAGATCGTGATCTTCCCACACGTTCGCGGCCGCCATGCGCTCGCGTGCCTGAGCACGGCGGTGCGCGCGCAGCACGGCGATCAGCTCGGGCGGCAGCGCCACCGTCTTGCGGCGGCGCCACCGTCTTGCGGCGGCGCTCCTTGATCTCGCGGAACACCAGGCCGCCGCCACGGCGCTGCGGGCACTGCGCTGCGTGCCCGGTGCAGGCCGGCTCGCACAGCCGCGGAGCACCGGCCGGGATGCACACGTGCCGCCGCCCCGACTTGCGGGCCGCCTTCGGGCAGTTCCGCGGGCACGGCCGCCGGTGCCAGCCGGCGGCGCACTTCGCGACATCCGCGCAGCCATGGCGCCACGGCAGCCGCTGAAGCTGCCACCAGACCCGCATCTCGCCGGTGACGAGGTCGACGAACGGCCAGCGCAGGCCGAGCGCCTCCCCCTGGCGCAGCCCGCAGGCGAGGCCGACAGACCACCGCGAGCTGTTTCGCCGCTCGGCGACCGCGACGAGCACGGCGCGGGCCTGCGCCTCGGTCAGTGCCTTCTTCCGGGCCTGGCCCAGCCGGGGCGCCTCGACCAGCTTGCACGGATTGCGGGCGACATTGCCGCGCCTCACCTCGATCTCGTAGGCGCTCGACAGGATCGCGTGGATCTTCCTGACCGTCCCGGCCGAGAGGTCACTGGCGAGCATCTCCGCATAGCCGTCCTCCAGGTACTCGGGCAGCATCCGGTCGATCCGCTGGGCGCCCCACCGCGGGAAGATCTGGTGCTCGCACAGCGACCGGTAGCTGGCGATGGTCCAGGGCGCGCGCCCGCGCTGCGGCAGCACCACGTCCAGATGCCGCGTGAGCATCTCACTGACCGTCCGCGCCCGGCCGGACTTGACGATCTGTCCGGCGTCCCGCTTGCGCTCCAGCTCGCGCACGGCCTTGTTCCGTGCCGCCTTCGACTTCCGCTCAACATGCCTGCGGTCCAGCGTGCCGTCCGGCCGGGTGCCCATCGTGACCTTGGCCTCGTAATAGCCCTTGGCGTTTGGCTCGTCCGGGAGGTACGACTCGCGGTTGCCGCGCCGGGTGCCGGTCACTGCCCTGGCTCCCATTCCGCGAGCTTCTCCCGCTGCGCTTCGAGGTAGGTCAGCCGTCCTCTCAGCATTGCGGCCTCGCCCTCATGCTTCCGGAAATCCTCCTCCGCGGCCGCCGCCGCGGCCCGTGCCTTATCGAGTTCCTGCCTGCTGGCCCGGGCATCCCTGTCGGCTGCCTGCAGGTGATCGGTGAGCATGGCGATTTCCCGGCTGACTTCCCTCAGCGAGCCGGCCGGCGGGTAGATCAGCTCGTGGACCTCCATGCCGTACAGTGCCGCGAAGTCAGCCAGCTCGCGGACCCGCAGCGGACGCTGGGCGGCCTCGATCTTCGCGATCATCGTCTGGTGGAAGTCGTAGCCGTAGGCCTTCATCCGCCTGCCGACTTCCTCCTGGGACCAGCCGCGGGCCGTCCGCAGCCGGCGCAGCGCCCGGCCAGCCTGAACCTCGGGATCAGGGCGTTGCTCGCTGACTGTGGCCGAATGCCGGTTATTCTCCACACGGTTGACGATACACGCGGCACGCGCTTGCGTCTAGCTGCGTCGTGCGGTACAACTAATCGTGAGCCGAATATTCGGCTAGCCGTATCGCGGTTGGAGGACCGATGCCCGCGACGATGCTCCTGACGGTGGAGGAAACGGCGAGCGAGCTGCGCATTGCCCGGCGGCGGGTCTTCGAGATGATCCGCGACGGCAGGCTGCCGTCGGTCAAGATCGGCAGATCCCGGCGGGTCCGCAGCGCCGACCTTGCCGCGTACGTCGCCAAGCTGGCCGTAGTGCCGCACCACGAGTGAGCGACCTGACCTGGCGGTCCTCGCCGCGATCCGCTGCCCGCAGGCGACATCGCCTGTACAGGACCGTGCTGCACGCTAGGTGTGCCGGACAGCTCAGCGACAGCATCGGTATAGCGACCGGGCACGATCCATTCGAGCTGCAGCTCCGCGCCGAGGTTTACGCACGTCAGAGTATTATCACCGGGAGTCTGCAGAACCATCGGCTCAGCCGAAATTGACTCGGGCTCAGCCGCTGAAGCTCCACAGGGGCGGATGAGCTGCTCGTCGTCCTCCCGCCAGTCCTCCGAAGCGTCCGGCCACCTGACCAGAGCTGCCGACGCGGCACGTCGAGATCAGCACGGCACTTAGTGCCACCCGTGCACCCCGTGCACTGCGTTGCCGAATTAAGCCGTTGCACTTATCAAGCGCGGCGCCGCTGCGCGGCACCGCGTCCGGCGCTCCCCGCGCCGGGCTCTGCCTTGGGAGGCCCGCCCGGCGCGCCCGCGCCGTCCGGCTGAGCAGCCTCCTGCAGATCAATAACGTCATCTTGCAGGCCATCTGGTGCTGCATGGGGCCGTCTTCCCGCTTTCGATTGTCCAGCTCCCAGCCACCGCCCAAGGCCGCCTATCGG
>JBKQSL010000407.1:0-4631 GCA_052143655.1 Streptosporangiaceae bacterium
GTTGGCCGGGACGGCTGCGATGGCGGCCCCCAGAAACTTCGCCGATCGTGTGGCAGCCCGCCGCTGGACCCGGCCGCAGACCGTCCGCATTGGCACTTGCCCTTCCGAGTATGACCCTGGCCCCGCACATGCGGTAGGCGCCAGGGACAACAAGCCGGCCGGGCTAAACGGGATCAAGGACACCAGCGCCGACTGCGGCCGGTACCACAACCAGAAGGGGCCGGGCGGCCAGCCGTCACCGCCGTCGGCAGCGGCAGGATCATTGGCCCGGGCGGCTTGCCCCGGCCCCGCTGGACCGTACGGCATGCAGTGCGGGCGCAGACAATCGGCCAGCGCAGCGCCGCCCCGGAGGCCAGCCGGGGCGGCGTCCTTGCGAACAGCGGCTGTGGCTGCCGTCAGCCTGATTTCGTGCTCAGCACCGCCGGCGCGGTGACGGCGTTCGATGGATAGTAGTAGCCGGCGAACCAGACGCCCCCGGGCGACACGACCGCATGCGTGGTGACCACGTTCACGCCGGACGGCGTCGGCGCGGTCGTCCAGCTGGTGCCGTTGTAGTGGGCCAGCTCGCCCACCTGGGCAACCCAGACATCAGTCGGCGACAGGGCGGCGATCGCGGCGGTGCCGGACAGCTCGAGCTGTGCCGCCACCGTCCAGGTCGAGCCGTTCCAGTTCAGCACCGAGCCGTCGGCCGCGACCGCCCAGGCGTCGGTCGGCGAGACAGCGTCGACGTCGAGCAGCCCGCTCTGGTCCGGCACGGGCACCTGCGTCCACGCTGAGCCGTTGTAGTGCAGGATCACGGAGGTCCTCTGCCCGCCTGTGTAACCGTGCGTCGCCGTCTCGCCGACGACCCAGATGTCGCTGGCCGAGTCGCCTGAGATCGCGTTGACGGTCAGGTTGACCGTGGTAGAGAACGGCGTGGCGACCTGGGTCCAGGTGCTGCCGTTCCAGTTCACCGCCGCGACCACCGACCCGGTGTCCGACGCGTTGGGAGAGGTCCCCGCCGCCCACGCGTCGGTGGGCGAGAACGCCTGGATGTGCTCCATGGCGCTGTCGGGGATGCTGCTCGGCACGGTCAGCGCCTGCCAGCCCGTGCCGTTCCAGAGGTACGCGAGCGCCTCGGTCTCCCAGCCCTGCGAGGTGGGAATGGTTCCGTTCCCGATGGCGATCACGTTGCTGGCGGAGTCGCCGCTGACACCGGTGAGGTTGCAGTCGGCTTCGAACACGCTGCACGGGCCGGACGGCAGCGTGCTCTGCGCCCAGGACCTGCCGTCGTAGTGATCGATGAGCAGGGTACCGCTGCTCTGGCCGACGGCCCAGATATTGCTCGCGGAGACAGCCGAGATCGCGTTCAGCGGCGCGTAAGGGACGTTGTCCTCCGCCGTGTACGGCGGATGCGTGACGGTCCAGGCGGTGGAGGCGGTGGAGGCGGCGTTCGCCGTGGCCGGGACGCCCAGTAAGGCCAGCGCGGCGGCGCCGATGGCGGCGCGTCTGGCGGTGGCGATGGGACTCATGAGGTCTCCTAACGGTTCTCGTTTGGCCTGGTCAGCGTGTCCTACGCCACTGGCACGTGCCGGGATGCCGAACGGTTCAATCCGGCGCGGCGCGCCAGGGCGGCCCGGTGTGGTGAACTGACAATCGTGCAGCACGCGAATCCCCGCCCCTGCTCACCATGACCGGGGTCAGCCGCCCGTACGTCCACGGCCCGGGCACCTCCTCGCCCGGCGGGCGTTTCCGGGCCGGGTCACGTCCCGATCGTGCGGAATCCCTCGCGCCAGGTCGGGTAGCGCGGGGTCCAGCCGAGTTCTTTCTTCGCCTTCGCGTTGGCCGCGCCGCGGGCCTGCATCAGCATGTCCAGCCCGGAGCCCATGATCAGCCGGCCGGCCCACTCCGGCACGTGCCGGGGCGGGCGGGCGCCGAGCGCGGCCGCGAGCGCCGGAAGCCAGTCGCGCATCGGGGCAGGCTCATCGTCGGTGACGTTGTAGATGGCCGGGCCGTCAGCCTCCAGGGCGAGCGCCGTTGCTGCGGCCGCGTCCTGGAGGTGGATGAACGACATCATGCCCCTGCCGTCGCCTATCAGGGGGTAGCGGCGCCTGGCCACGGCGGTCGTCGTCTGGTCCGGGTCGCCGTAGAACCCGCCGTAGCGCAGCGCGATCCCCCCGGCGGCTGTCACCGCCTGGTCCAGGTGGGTCATCGCCGCGAAGGTCTGCGCCGCCCTGGCTGGCGGTTCCGCCAGCACCGGGTCGTCTTCGGAAGCCACCAGTCCCGATGAGGCGTACCGGTACGGCGCGAAGCTCTGCGCGACGAGCTTGCGCACTCCCGCCGAGCTGGCGGCGGCTATCACGTTGTCGGTGCCGTCCGTCCGCAGCCGGTTGGTGGGCGCGAACGTCTTGTCCAGGCTGCGCCCGAAGCGCATGCCCGCCAGCGCCGTCGCCTGGTAGATGATCGCGTCCGGGCGCACGTGCGCCACCGCCGACCTGGTCGCGGCGGCGTCCAGGACGTCCAGGACAAGCGGGGTCGCGCCCGCGGCGCGGATCCTGCCTTCCTTTGATGCGCAACGGCACGTCCCGGTCACCTCCTGCCCCTGCTCGGTGAGCTGCCGGGTCAGGTGGGTCCCGACGGCGCCGCTGGCGCCGATGATCAGTACTCGCATGAGCTTGCTCCCGTGTCCGTCACGCCGGCCCGATCCGCCGTGTCAGTGTTGCGTGTCACAGCTGATGACACCCCGCGCAGCGAGGACGTGACGAGTGAACGACGACGCAGCACCTGGCACAGGCCAGGACGCAGAGCTGGCCCGCGTATTCGAGCAGCACCGGCGGCACCTGCGGGCGATCGCCTACCGGATGCTCGGCTCGCTGGCCGAGGCCGACGACGCGGTGCAGGAGACGTGGGTGAGGTTCGCCGCCGCCGGAACCGGCGGCGTGGCGAACGTGAGCGGCTGGCTGACCACGATCCTCACCCGCGCGTGCCTGAACATCCTGCGCGCCCGGGCCGCCCGGCCGGAGCAGCCCGCCGGGATGCACGTGCCAGACCCGATCGCCGTCCATGCGGACGACGCCGCGCCCGACCCGGAGCAGGAGGCGCTGCTCGCCGAATCAGTCGGGCTGGCGCTGATGGTCGTGCTGGATGCCCTGACGCCCGCTGAGCGGGTGGCATTCGTGCTGCACGACGTGTTCGGCGTGCCGTTCAGCGTGATCGGGCAGATTGCCGGGCGATCGGAGCAGGCGGCCAGGCAGCTGGCCAGCCGGGCCCGCCGCCAGGTCAGGCAGGCGGGGCCGAGCACTCCCGACGTGGGCCTGCCGCAGCAGCGCGCGATCGTGGACGCATTCTTCACAGCGGCCCGCGCGGGCGACTTTGACCGGCTCATGGAACTGCTCGACCCCGACGTCGTCATCCGCGCGGACGGCGGCCCGGCCCGGCCCGGCGCCTCGGCCGTCATGCGAGGCGCGGCGCAGATCGCCCGGGCGACGATCGCGACGGCCAGCCCGCTAGCCGACTTCACCCCGGTGCTGGTCAACGGCGTAGCCGGAATGCTGATCACGGTCAGGGGACGGCCGGTATCGCTCATCGCGGTCACCGTCACCGGCAGCCGGATCACCGCGATGCACGGCATCACCGACCTGAACCGGCTGACCCGGCTGGGGCTAGCTGGCCTCAGCCCCGCAAGCCGCGACTAGACGTTGCGCCTGCCCCGGGCCGGACTCGCTCGAAGATGATCCCCCATCTATGCATGCGCATTCACCGCCTCGCATAACCATCAGGCCTTAGACACGCACTACTTTCGGCCCGAGCGCACCCGCCCGGCTCGGTTCCCGGGACGACTGTCAGGCTTGCGCGATGCGGACGAGATTGCCCGAAGGGTCGCGGAACGCGCAGTCGCGCGCACCCCACGGCTGTGACGCCGGCTCCTGGAGCACCTCGGCGCCCGATGCCCGGACCTTCTCGAACGTGGTATCGAGGTCGTCGGAGCGGAAGATCGCAGCCTGCAGTGACCCCCGCGTCACCAGCGACAGGAGGGCGTCGCCCTCTGCCTGCGAGCGGCCGCCGTGCGGCTGGAACAGGACGACATCGACGTCCTGCCCCGGAGCGCCGACGGTGACCCAGCGGAAGCCGTCGGACGCGACGTCGTTGCGGACCTCAAGGCCAAGCGCGTCGCGGTAGAAGCCGAGCGCGGCGTCAGGGTCGTGGACGGGAATGAACATGTGCGAGACGGTGACTGCCATACGACGACCTTACGAGCACCGGCCCGTCGCCGGCTTCTTCGATCCTGCTCGGTGCCGCGGCGGGTCGGGCGTCCGGCGCTCCGGTACCGCCCCGTCCGGGCCGACCCGGCGCAGGTCGGCGGCGGTCAGGCCGACCGTGGTTCGCCGCGGTCGCGTCGCGACCTTGCTCACGCACGAAGGAACGACCTCGCGGTCGCGGTGGTCGCGCGCGCGGTACTGCGACGGCGTCTGGCCGACGATCTCGGTGAAACGCGTGCTGAACGAGCCGAGCGACGTGCAACCGACGGCGACGCAGGTGTCGGTGACCGACATTCCCTGACGCAGCAGAGCCTGCGCGCGCTCGATGCGTCGCGTCATGAGGTAGGAGTAGGGCGTCTCGCCATACGCCGCACGGAACTTGCGCGAGAAGTG
>JBKQSL010000408.1:0-8751 GCA_052143655.1 Streptosporangiaceae bacterium
TTCAGCGTGCCAGTGCGGCGAAGGTAACGGTAGCCGGGCAGACCGTCGGCGCCCTCACCGGCCCTGGCCTGGTCGTCCTGGTGGGCGTCACCCACTCCGACACATCCGCCGTCGCGGCAGCCCTGGCCAGGAAGATTTTCTGCCTGCGGATCCTGGACGGGGAGAAGTCATGTGCCGACACCGGGGCGCCGCTGCTGGTGGTCAGCCAGTTCACGCTCTACGCCGAGACCGCCCGGGGCCGACGCCCGACCTGGCAGGCGGCAGCGCCGCGCTCCGTAGCCGAGCCCCTGGTCAGCGCCTTCATCGACGCTCTGACCAGCCTGGGCGCGAGCGTGCAGTCCGGCGTGTTCGGCGCGGACATGCAGGTGGATCTGGTCAATGACGGCCCTGTCACGCTGATCCTGGAGCAGTAGGCCCGGCTGCCGCCCCGGCCTGGCCGGCCCCGGCAGGCGCGGCCAGTGCCGCCCCGGCAGCCAGGTGCTCGCGAGCGAATTCCAGCGCCTCTGCCAGGTCACCCTGGCGCTCGGTGTCACTGCCAGCCCGGCGGGTGGTGACCTCCAGGACCACGGCACCGCGATACCCGCTGGCGCCCAGCCGCCGCATCATTTCCGCGCACGGCTGCGTGCCGCGACCGGGCACCAGGTGCTCATCCGGCAGCCCGGTCCTGGTGCCGTCAGCCAGGTGCACGTGGGCCAGCCGGCTGCCGAGCGCGTCGGCCATCGCCAGCGCGTCGGACCCGGATACGGCCGTGTGGGAAAGATCGAGGGTCACGTGCGGGCAGTCCATCTCGACCGGGTTCCAGTGCGGCGCCCAGGCGCTGACCTCGGCGTTGCCGGCCCGCATCGGGTAGAGGTTCTCCACCGCGAACTTTATGTCGCTCTCCTGCGCCAGCCGGGCCAGCCCGGTCTCGAAGTCCCGGGCGTATTCGCGCTGCCAGCGGAACGGGGGGTGAACCACGACCGCCCCGGCGCCAAGTTCCTCGGCGACCTCCCTGGCGCGCTCCAGCTTGCCCCACGGCTCCCGGCCCCACACCCGCTGCGTGACCAGCAGGCAGGGGGCATGCACGGCGAGCACCCGCACGCCGTGGTACTCCGCCAGCCGGCGCAGCACGCTCGGATCCTGGCTCACCGGGTCAGCGGTGACCATGACCTCGACCCCGTCGTACCCGAGGCGGGCGGCGGCCTCGAACGCGTCCGGCACCCGCTCGGGGAACACGGCTGCGGTCGACAGCGCCACCGGCACGCTGGTCAGCGGCGCGACACTGGGCACATCGCCTCCGTTTCTCGGTGGACCTGCCACGGCGGCCCGGTTGCCAGCTTATGCTCGCCCGGCGGGTACCGGACCCCGGTGACTCACCGCGGCCGTGGTGGCCAGCCCGGCCGGGCTGTCAGTACCGGCCGCTACGGTGCGGAGCATGGCGAAGGCAGCGGCGGGCGCGATCTACCAGTGCTCCGAGTGCGGCTGGCGCGCCTCGAAGTGGGCTGGCCGGTGCGGCGGCTGCGACGGCTGGGGCACGGTGACGCAGGCGCGGACCGCCGGGCTTGCGCAGGTGACGCTGCGCGGGCAGGCGCGGACCGCCCTGCCGCTGGCGCCAGGGCGGGCGGCGATCCCGATCGGCGAGGTCGATGCGGGCGCCGCAGCCGCTCGGCCTACCGGTCTTGACGAGCTCGACCGGGTCCTCGGCGGCGGCCTGGTGCCCGGCGCGGTGGTGCTGCTGGCCGGCGAGCCCGGTGTCGGCAAGTCGACGCTCCTGTTGGAGGCCGGCGCGCTGGCCGCTGGCTCCGGCCGGGTGCTTTACGTGACCGGGGAAGAGTCAGCGGCCCAGGTCCGGATGCGGGCCGACCGGGTCGGCGCGGTGACCGACGGCCTGTTCCTGGCCGCGGAGACCGACTTCGCGGCCCTGCTGGCGCACGTGGAGGAGGTGGCCCCGGACCTGCTCATCGTGGACTCCGTCCAGACGTTCACGGTGGCGGGCGTGGACGGGGCGCCTGGCGGCGTGACCCAGGTCCGGGAGATCACCGCCGCGCTGATGACCCTGGCCAAGCAGCACACGCTGACGACCTTGCTGGTCGGCCATGTGACCAAGGACGGCTCGATCGCCGGCCCGCGCTCACTGGAGCACCTGGTGGACGTGGTGCTGCACTTCGAAGGCGATTCCCGGGGCCAGCTGCGGATGGTCCGGGCGCTGAAGAACAGGTTCGGCCCGACCGATGAGATCGGCTGCTTCGAGCTCGGCGAGTACGGGCTGATCGGGCTGCCCGACCCGAGCGGCCTGTTCCTGTCGCGCGGTCATGATCCGGTTCCGGGCACCTGCGTCACTGTGGCCCTGGAGGGGCGCCGGCCACTGCTGGCCGAGGTCCAGACGCTCATCTGCGCCTCCAGCGCGGAGCTGGCCCGCCGGGTCACCTCAGGCCTGGACTCCGCCAGGGTGGGGATGATGCTGGCTGTCCTGCAGCGCCGGGCCGGCGTGGCCATCGGCAGGCAGGACGTCTACGCCGCCACCGTCGGCGGGGTCCGCCTCAGCGAGCCGGCCGCCGACCTGGCGCTGGCCGTTGCGCTCGCCAGCGCTTCGGCGGAGCTCACCGTGCCGCCCGGGCTGGTGGTCATCGGAGAGGTCGGGCTGGCCGGGGAGATCCGGCGGGTCGGCGGCGTCCAGCGGCGGCTGGCCGAGGCCGAGCGGATGGGGTTCCGGCGGGCAGTCATCCCGGCCGGCTCCGGCTGCATGCCGCCCGGGATGACTGCCGGCGGCGGCCCGCGCGGCGACCGACAGCCGAGCCCGGGCGCGCTGACCGATATCCGCGAGGTGACCAGCATCCGGGAGGCCATCGCCGCGGCACTGGGCCGGTGAGGGCACAGCCGGCGGCCACTGGCTGACAAGGACCGGCGCGCGAGGACCGGACGGCGGGACCGGGCAGGTCAGGCAATGCGGCGCGGACGGTGCTTCCAGCCTGGCCCGGCTGATCCTGCACTGGTCCCGGGGCGCATGCGCGGCGCCATGAGGCGGTAGCCGGTCACCCAGGGTGGCGGTAACCGGTCACCCAGGGTAACGTGTCGGCGTGACATGCCGGGCGCCGATAGACTGCGGGCATCCAGCGACCGGGGGGCCGACGACCGGGGGGCCGGAGCAGTGAGCCAGGTGCTAGATGAGCGTCGGCGCGCCGCGCTCGCCGCGCTCGCGCCGGGAACTACCTTGCGTGACGGTCTGGAGCGGATCCTGCGCGGCAGCACCGGTGCGCTGATCGTGCTGGGCTATGACGACAGCGTCGCCGACCTGTGCTCGGGCGGGTTCGAGTTGAGTGTCGGCTTCTCCGCGACCAGGCTGCGCGAGCTGGCGAAGATGGACGGCGCCATCATCCTGGACCGGGACAGCCAGCACATCCTGCGCGCCGCCGTGCAGCTCGTGCCCGATCCGGCGCTGCCGACGGATGAGTCGGGAACCCGGCACCGCACCGCCGACCGGGTGTCGCGGCAGACCGGCTACCCGGTGATCTCGGTCAGCAAGTCGATGCGGATCATCGCCTTGTACACCGACGGCATGCGCTACGTGCTGGAAGACTCCGCGGTGATCCTTTCCCGGGCGCATCAGGCGCTCGCCACCCTCGAGCGGTGCAAGGTCCGCCTGACCGAGGCCTCAGGCACCCTGTCGGCGCTGGAGATCGAGGATCTGGCCACCGCCCGCGACGTCACCGCCATGGTCCAGCAGCTGGAAATGGCCCGGCGGGTGGCCAGCGAGATCGAGGAGTACGTCCTCGAACTGGGCACCGACAGTCGGCTGCTCGCGCTCCAGCTCGAAGGGCTGGCGGCGGGCACCGGGCCGGAGCGTGAACTGCTGGTCGCCGACTACGTCCCCGCTACCGCGGGAGAGCACGCTGCAGCGAGCGCGGCGGCACTGAGCCGACTCGCGGAAATGCCGCAGGACAAGCTGCTCGATGCGGTGGAGGTGGCCGGCATGCTGGGGCTGGGCGGGAGCGGCCAGCTGGACGACCCGGTCAGCCCGCGCGGCTACCGGCTGCTGGCCAAGGTCCCGCGGCTGTCCTCCGACGTCGCCGGCACGCTGATCGAGCATTTCGGCGGCCTGCAGAAGCTGCTCGCCGCTTCGGTCGAGGATCTGCAGCGGGTCGGCGGCATCGGCAGCAGCCAGGCTCGCACTGTCCGCGAGGGGCTGTCCCGGCTGGCCGAGTCCTCGCTGGTCGAGCGCTACAGCTGAGCCCGGCCGCTGAAACCACCCGCCGGCTTGCGGAGCGAGCGCGGCGCCATGGCCAGGCCTGCCTTGTCTGAGCCGGAACGTCAGCTCTCACCTCAGCCGGAATGTCAGCGCGTTGCTGGTCAGCAGCCCGTCCGTGGCCGTGGCCGTGTACAGCCCCGAGGCCGCCTGCGGCTCCCCGGCCGGGCAGCCCCGGGCCGAGCGCTGCTGGTCCCAGGCCACCGGCAGCGACGTGGGGACTCCCCGCTGCAGCTGGATGACCAGCGATCCCTGGCCCTGAACGCAGTCAGCGGAGTCCCACACCCGGGCCCGCCCGCTGGTGACCGTCAGGGTCAGGTACCGGGTGCCGACGTTCAGCGTGCATGTCCGCGGGAAGGTCGATACGACGTCCACGCTGAACTCCTGCACCCCGCGCGGGCCGGAGCTGCTCTGGCTCGGCGCCAGGCTCAGCACGACGTCCTTCCGCGGGCAGGTCACGGTGCTCGCCGTCCGGCCCCCCGGGCTCGCAGCCGCCGATGACCGGGCCGGCCCGCTGCCGGCTGCCGCGGACGGCGAGGGGGAGGCCGAGTCGCTGCGGCTGCCTGTAGCAGCCGGCGGCCGCACGGGACTGCCGCCCGCCCCGCCCCGGCCGCCGCCGGCCTGACCGTGCTGCCCGTTGCCCGCAGCAGCCCCGGGTGACCCGCCGCCTGCCGTCGCGCCGCTGCCCAGGGCGTCAGAGAAACCCCAGGCGATGACCGCGAAGACGGCCAGCCCGATGACGAGTGCGGCGAACCGCCGCCGCCAGTAGACGACGGACCCCTGCACCTCTCCGTGATAACGGAAAGTGTTCGCGCCCATGCCACGAGTATGCAAGAGAGCCGGCTCAGCCACGGCCCGGCGCGCCGCACCCGCCGGAGTGCGTCTGCGCAGTTCAGCGGATAGATGCACGGTTGCAGCGGTTGTCCGGGAGAAGGCGGGATGCGGCTCTGACGGCATCCGGCAGGATCCGCGTCGATTACGTAACGTTGTCAGGAGCAGCAGGCGGCGGTCTGCTCCCGGGCACCGCGGCGGGCATGTGACGATCAGATCGTCAGCGAAAATGCGGCGTGCGGACTCCCGCCCTCAGGCGGGGGAGGAAACGCCGCTCCTTCCTTCCAAGGGCTACCTCCAAACGGACGCGCTAGCGTGTGAGGTGTGGCGAGGGGGCGGCCGGCGGTGAAGCAGGAAAACCCGTGGGTGACCCCGGGAATCCCCGCCCTTCAGGGCGGGGAGGATGTCAAGACTGCCGGCTTCGCGTTCCCGGACACCGCCGCGCCGATCCGGCTGGCCGGCCGCCGCCCGGCGCCGCCGGGCGGCTACGAGCAGCCGATCGTGGCCTGGTACGGCCGCAACGCCAGGGACCTGCCGTGGCGGCACGCGGACGCGAGCGCCTGGTCCGTACTGGTCAGCGAGATCATGCTGCAGCAGACGCCGGTAGCGCGCGTGCGGCCGGCCCACGCTGCCTGGCTGGCCCGCTGGCCGGCCCCGGCCGGCCTGGCGGCCGACACGGTGGCCGACGCGCTGCGCCAGTGGGACCGGCTGGGCTATCCGCGCCGCGCAGCCCGGCTGCACGCTTGCGCGCGGCTGCTCGTGGAGCGCCACGGCGGCGAGGTGCCCGCCAGCGTCACCGCGCTGCGCAGCCTGCCGGGAGTGGGCGCCTACACGGCAGCCGCCGTGGCGAGCTTCGCGTTCGGCCAGCGGCACGCCGTCCTGGACACCAACGTGCGGCGGGTACTGGCGCGCCTGGCGGGCGGGCAGCAATACCCGCCCGCCGCACCGTCAGCCGCCGAGACCAGGCTCGCCGAGGTTCTGCTGCCCGGCGACGGCAGGCGCGCCGCGCGGTGGTCGGTCGCGGTCATGGAACTCGGCGCGCTGGTCTGCTCCGCTGCCCGGCCAGCCTGCTCCGCCTGCCCGGTCGCGGACCGGTGCCAGTGGCTGGCCGCGGGCCGTCCGGCCGGGGGCAAGCGGCAGCCGGCTCCCCGCTACGAGGGCAGCGACCGGCAGTGCCGCGGCGTTATCCTGGCGGCGCTGCGCGCGGCCGGCGGCCCGGTGCCGGCCGCCGGCCTGCAAGCCGCCTGGCATGACGAAGGGCAGCAGGCACAGGCGCTTGCTGCCCTTCGCGCTGACGGACTGGTCGTCGCGCGCCGGGACGGCTGCTACAGCCTGCCCGGCGACGCTGAGCCCGGCTGAGCCGCTATCCGGTCAGGAGGCCGCCTCCGTGCCGCCAGTGGCCGCCTTGCTGCCGATGTCGGCGGGGGGCGCATCCGGCACCGCATCGGGCTTGAGCGCACCAGTGAAGGTGAACTGCCCTTCCGGCCCGGTGCCCTCGGCGTCCACCACCACGATCTGGCCAGCCTTCAGCTCGCTGAACAGGATCTTCTCCGACAGGTGGTCCTCGATCTCCCGCTGGATGGTCCGGCGCAGCGGCCTGGCCCCGAGCACCGGGTCGTAACCCCGCTCGGACAGCAGCGTCTTGGCCGCCGGCCGCAGCTCGATGCCCATGTCCCGGTCCTTGAGCCGCTCATCCACCTTGGTGATCATCAGGTCGACGATCTTGAAGATCTCGCCCTGGCTAAGCTGGTGGAAGACGATGACGTCATCGACACGGTTCAGGAACTCGGGGCGGAAGTGCTGCTTGAGCTCCTCGGACACCTTCGACTTCATCCGGTCGTACGAGCCGCGGGACTGGCCAGCGGTGCCGAAGCCGACCGAGACGCCCTTGGAGATATCCCGGGTGCCCAGGTTGGTGGTCATGATGATGACGGTGTTCTTGAAATCCACCATCCGGCCCTGGGCGTCGGTCAGGCGGCCGTCCTCCAGGATCTGCAGCAGCGAGTTGAAGATATCCGGATGGGCCTTCTCGATCTCGTCGAACAGGACCACCGAGAACGGCCGCCTGCGGACCTTCTCGGTCAGCTGGCCGCCCTCCTCGTATCCCACGTAACCGGGCGGGGACCCGAACAGCCGGGAGACCGTGTGCTTCTCCATGTACTCGCTCATGTCGAGCTGGATGAGCGCATCCTCGTCGCCGAACAGGAACTCGGCGAGCGTCTTGGACAGCTCGGTCTTGCCCACGCCGGACGGCCCCGCGAAGATGAATGAGCCGCCGGGCCGCTTGGGGTCCTTGAGTCCGGCCCTGGTCCGCCGGATGGCCTGCGAGAGCGCCTTGATCGCGTCGTTCTGCCCGATGACGCGGCGGTGCAGCTCGTCCTCCATCCGCAGCAGCCGCTGCGACTCCTCCTCGGTGAGCTTGAACACCGGGATGCCGGTGGCGGTGGCCAGGACCTCGGCGATGAGCTCCTCGTTCACCTCAGCCGGGGTGTCCATGTCCCCGGCCTTCCACTCCTTCTCCCGCTGCTCCTTCTTGTCGATGAGCTGCTTCTCCTTGTCGCGGAGCGCAGCCGCCTTCTCAAAGTCCTGGGAGTCGATCGCCGACTCCTTCTCCCGCCGCACATCGGCGATCTTCTCGTCGAAGTCGCGCAGGTCCGGCGGCGCGGTCATCCGGCGGATGCGCATCCGCGAGCCCGCCTCGTCGATCAGGTCGATTGCCTTGTCCGGCAGGAACCGGTCGCTGATGTAGCGGTCGGCCAGCTGCGCCGCCGCCACCAGGGCGTCGTCGGTGATCGTGACCCGGTGGTGCGCCTCGTAGCGGTCCCGCAGGCCCTTGAGGATCTCGATCGTGTGCGAAATCGTGGGCTCAGCCACCTGGATGGGCTGGAACCGGCGCTCCAGCGCCGCGTCCTTCTCCAGGTGCTTACGGTACTCGTCCAGCGTGCTGGCGCCGATCGTCTGCAGCTCACCGCGGGCCAGCATGGGCTTGAGTATGGAGGCCGCGTCGATCGCACCCTCAGCGGCTCCCGCCCCGACCAGCGTGTGAATCTCGTCGATGAACAGGATGATGTCGCCGCGGGTGCGGATCTCCTTCAGGACCTTCTTCAGCCGCTCCTCGAAGTCACCGCGATACCGCGAGCCGGCCACCAGCGCGCCGAGGTCCAGGGTGTAGAGCTGCTTCTCCTTGAGCGTCTCGGGCACTTCGCCCTTGACGATCTTCTGGGCCAGGCCCTCAACTACCGCGGTCTTGCCGACGCCGGGCTCGCCAACCAGCACGGGGTTGTTCTTCGTCCGGCGGGACAGCACCTGCATGACCCGCTCGATTTCCTTCTCCCGGCCGATAACCGGGTCAAGTTTGCCCTCGCGCGCGGCAGCGGTCAGGTTGCGCCCGAACTGGTCCAGCACCAGGGACGTCGACGGCGCCGTCTCCGACGCCGGGCCGGCCGCCGCGGGCTCCTTGCCCTGGTAGCCGTGCAGCAGCTGGATGACCTGCTGGCGGACCCGGTTGAGGTCAGCGCCGAGGCGGACCAGCACCTGGGCGGCCACGCCCTCGCCCTCGCGGATCAGCCCCAGCAGGATGTGCTCGGTCCCGATGTAGTTATGCCCCAGCTGCAGCGCCTCGCGCAGCGACAGCTCCAGCACCTTCTTGGCCCGCGGCGTGAACGGGATGTGCCCCGACGGCGCCTGCTGCCCCTGGC
>JBKQSL010000409.1:0-21864 GCA_052143655.1 Streptosporangiaceae bacterium
CGGCGGCTACGTGCGCGCCTCCACCATGGACAGCAATCACACGAAGTTATCGCGCTGTCCGCCACCGGGCATCTCGGCATGGCCGCCTGGGCAGGTTCAACTGACCGTCGTAAAGCAGTCGCGCCTAACCTGAGTTTCAATCTCACTCAGGTCAGGTACGCGACCAGGCACGATCAAACACTCCTACATTTCCGTCTCACACCCCGGCGGAGCCCGGGACCGGCGCCGCCCAACCGGGCCCTCGCCGGCCCTGCTGCCGGGTATACCTGGACAGGTGCGATTGCTCGTGGCCGAAGACGACCGCGGCCTGCGTGAGGTGCTGGCCCGCGGCCTGCAGGAGAACGGTTACCCGGTCGACGCTGTGCCGGACGGCCAGCAGGCGATCAGCTACCTGCGCGTCTACGAGTACGACGTGGCCGTGCTGGACTGGCGGATGCCCATGATGTCCGGGCTCGAGGTGCTGGAGCAGATGCGCCGGGAGGCGATGCCCACCGCGGTGCTGATGCTGACCGCCAGGGACGGGCCGGCCGACCGGATCACCGGCCTGGACCGGGGCGCCGACGATTACCTGGTCAAGCCGTTCGACTTCGGCGAGCTGCTGGCCCGCATCCGGGCCTTGCAGCGGCGGCCGCGGACGACCGCCGCGGCCCAGCTGTCGCTCGGCGACCTGACCTTCGACCCGGCCTCCCGCGAGGTGCGGATCGGCGGCAGCCGCCGTGCGCTGACCAGCACCGAGCTGGGCATCCTGGAGACCCTGCTGCGCCGGTCGCCCGCTCCGGTGGAGCGGCGCTCCATCGCCCAGCACGTCTGGGGAAATGAGGCGGACGCGCTCGGCTCCAACACCATCGACGTGCACCTGGCCCGGCTCCGGGCCAAGCTGACGGGCGCGCAGGTGCGGATCGAGACCGTCCGCGGCGTCGGCTACCGGGTCATTCCCCGGTGAGCACCCGGCGCCGGTCGCTGCCGGCCCGGCTCGTCGCGGCCGGCCGGGTGGCCGCTGCCGCCACTGTGGTGATCACGCTGGTCTACGGCGGGTGCGTGGTGGCGCTGAACATGCTGGTGGCGGGCAGGCTGGTCGGCCAGGTCGACGCCCGGCTGGCGGAGCGGCTGGCCGACACCCTGCCCGGCCTGGCGCGGCGGCCGCCGGCCCGGTCCGGCCACCGCGATGATGACGACGATTCCGGCCCCCCGGTACTGCTGTGGCGGGTCAGCCGGGGCGCGGCCGTGCCGCTGACGGCCTCGGCGCCGCCGCTGTCCGCGCGGCTGGCGCCCCGGCCCGGATCGGCGCTGAGCGCCCGCGTCGGCACGGACACCTTCCGGCTCATGGCGATGCGCCGCGGCGGGGTGCTGCTGGTCGCCGGGCAGAGCCTGACGGCGCAGGATCATATCCAGGCGACGCTGGCCGAGGGTGAGCTGCTGGCCGCGCCGGTGCTGGTGCTGGCCATCTTCGCCGGATCGCTGATCATCGGGCTGCGGGCGCTGTCACCGGTCGAGCAGTCCCGGCAGCGGCAGCTGGAGTTCACCGCGGACGCCTCGCATGAGCTGCGCACCCCGCTGAGCGTGATCCGCGCCGAGACCGGCATCGCGCTGAGCAGCCCGCGGCGGCCCGCCGAGTACCGGGACGCGCTGGAGCGCATCCGCGGCGAGAGCGAGCGGCTCACCGCGATCGTCGAGGACCTGCTGTGGCTCGCCCGGTTCGACTCCCGGCCGCCGCCGCCCGGTGACGAGCCGCTGGACCTGTCAACGATCGCCGCGGGCTGCGCGGACCGGTTCGCGACGGTGGCCGCGGCCCGGTCGGTGACGATCGAGGTCGGTGCCGCCGGGAGCACGCCCGCCTGGATCACCGCGCCGCCGGAATGGATCGACCGGCTAGCTGGGGTGCTGCTCGACAACGCCTGCCGGCACGCCGGCCCCGGCGGCACCGTGCGGATCAGCGCCGCCGCCCGCGGCGGCTCGGTCAGCCTGGCGGTGGAGGACAGCGGGCCTGGCGTGCCGCCGGGGGAACGGCCGCGGCTGTTCGACCGGTTCCACCGGGCCGGCCAGCAGGGCGGCGGAGCAGGGCTGGGACTGGCCATCGCCGACTCGATCGCCGGCTCCACCGGCGGGCACTGGCGGATCGGCACCTCCGATCTCGGCGGCGCGCTGTTCGAGGTCTCGTGGAAGCGGGCGGCGGGCCGCCCGCGCGGCCTGCCCGCCGGGCCGGGTGGCCGTGACCGGCCCGCCCAGCGGCCCGGCCCGGCCATGCAGTCGCAGGATCATGCCGCTCCGCCGTGGCGGAACGCCGATTGCGAACGCTGAGACGAAACGCCGGACTCGTCCGTGACACCGGGCCGCCCGGGCGCTCATGGCACAGTGCGCGTGGCGCAGTTCCCGCCTGGGCCCGAGGCCCGCGCGCAGCCGCGGATACCTGCGGGCCGGGTGGGAACAACGGCTGTGATCGCGCCCGGGATCCGAAAGGCAGGCCAGCGTGACGCAAGCATGGGGGTACACCGGCAGCCCGCACTCCTCGGCCGCCGCAGGCACGGTGACGCTGGTGGAGGGCGTCACCTTCTGCATCTGCGACGCCAGCGGCGACATCCGGCCGGGCGAGGAACGCGGGCTTTTCTTCCGCGATACCCGGTTCCTGTCCCGGTTCGAGCTGGAGATCGACGGCCAGCCGGTGGACCCGCTGTCGATGACCTGCCCGACCCGCTACACCGGGGTGTTCACCGGCCGGCGGCCGCCGCGGCCGGGCACCGCCGACAGCACGCTGCTGGTGGTCCGCCGCCGGTACGTCGGCCACGGCATGATGGAGGAGATCACGCTGCGCAATCTCGGCCGGGAGACGGCCGGGGTGATCATGACGCTCACGGTGGACGCCGACTTCGCCGGCCTGTTCGAGGTTAAGGAAGACCGGGTGCGGGCCCGCGACGGTACCCAGCGCACCGCCGACGGATCGGCGCTGCGGCTGCACTACCGGCAGGGCAGCGGGTCGCGCACGGTCACCGTCACCGGCACCGGCGACCCGGCTGTCACCGGCGAGCACCTGACCTGGCAGGCGGTGCTGCCGCCGCGCGGGGACTGGACGGTGACCGTGCAGGTGCTGCCGGCCGTGGACGGCACTGCGGTGCCGCCTCGCTACCGGCCGGGCCAGCCGGTCGAGGACAGCGGCCCGGCAACCTGGCTGGCCCAGTGGCGGCGGGCGACCCCGGTGATCAGCACGCCGGACAAGCGGCTGTCGGGGATCCTGGCGATCAGCGCGGAGGATCTCGGCGCGCTGCGCATCTTCGACTCCGACCGGCCTGACCGCAGCGTGGTGGCCGCCGGCGCGCCGTGGTTCATGACCCTTTTCGGCCGGGACGCGCTGCTCACCAGCTGGATGCTCATCCCGCTCGACCCCGGCCTGGCGCTCGGCACCCTGCGCACCCTGGCCCAGCTCCAGGGCACCAAGACCGACCCGCTGACCGAGGAGGAGCCGGGCAAGATCCTGCACGAGATGCGCTCCGGGCTGGACAGCGGTTACGCCCTCGGCGGCGGGGACGTCTACTACGGCAGCATCGACGCCACCCCGCTGTTCGTGATGCTGCTGGGGGAGCTGCGCCGGTGGGGGCTCGCCCGGGCCGAGGTCGACGCGCTGCTGCCGCACGCCGACCGGGCCCTGGCCTGGATCGAGCGCTGCGGCGACCGGGACGGCGACGGCTTCGTGGAGTACCAGCGGGCCACCGACCGGGGGCTGGCCAACCAGGGCTGGAAGGACTCCTTCGACGCGATCAACTTCGCCGGGGGCGCCCTGGCCGAGCCGCCGATCGCGCTGGCCGAGGTTCAGGGCTACGTGTACGCCGCCTACCTGGCCCGGGCGCACTTCGCCCGGCAGGCGGGTGACCAGGACACCGCCGAGCACTGGTCTGGCCGGGCCAGCGCGCTCAAGCGCCGGTTCAACGAGGCTTTCTGGCTTCCTGACCGCGGTTACTACGCGATGGCCCTGGACCGGGACAAGCGGCCGGTCGACGGGCTGGCCTCGAACATGGGGCACTGCCTGTGGACCGGCATCGTGGACGAGGACAAGGCTTCGGCGGTGGCCGGGCACCTGCTCTCGCCGGACATGTTCACCGGCTTCGGCGTGCGCACGCTGGCCGAGTCGATGGCCGCCTACAACCCGATGAGCTATCACAATGGCTCGGTCTGGCCGCATGACAACGCGATCTGCGCCGCGGGGCTGATGCGCTACGGGCAGGTGCGGGCCGCCCAGCAGGTCGCCACCGCGGTCTTCGACGCCGGGGAGTGCTTCGGCGGCCGGCTGCCCGAGCTGTTCTGCGGCTTCGACCGGTCCGACTTCAGCGATCCTGTGCCGTACCCGACGGCGTGCTCGCCGCAGGCCTGGGCCGCGGCCGCGCCGCTGTACCTGCTGCGCACGCTGCTGCGGTTCGACCCGTCGATTCCGCTGGGCCGGCTGTGGTGTGCCCCCGCGGTGCCGGAGCGCTACCTGCCGCTGCGGATCGCCCGGATGCAGCTGGCCGGGGCGTCCCTGACCTTCGACGTGCGGGCCGAGACGTGGACGCTGAGCGGCCTGCCCGACGGGGTGGAGCTGATCCGCAGGCCGCGCCGGCCGCTGACCGCGCCGCCACCCGCGTCACTGCCGTCGCATCTGCCCGAAGAGGCAGCAAATGTCACGACGCAGATGTAGTTTTCATTACGAAAATGGACCGCGGAACTGTCAAGTGGTCAGGTAAAGATCATCGAGCGGGGAGGTAAAGACCAGCAGCCGGCTGCATGGGACGTAGTGGGAACGGGGTACGACCGGCACGCAGTGAGGTAAGTCCGACTACCCGACAGCAAGGAGTCCCACGTGAGCGCGCCAGCCTCGACGCTCCTGCGAACGCCCGAGTTGGCCGCCGACCCCCAGCGGCTGCACATCGCCATGATCGCCCCGCCCTACTTCGACCTCCCGCCCGTGGGCTACGGCGGGGTGGAGGCCGTGGTAGCCGACCTGGTCGACGCGCTCGTCGACCGCGGCCACGAAGTCACCCTGATCGGCGCGGGACGGCACGGCACCCGCGCCCAGCGCTTCCTCACCACCTACGAGACCGGCCCGGCCGACCGGCTCGGCGAGCCGCTGCCCGAGGTCGTGCACGCGGCCAAGGTCGCCCGGCTGCTGGACAGCCTGGACGTCGACGTCGTGCACGACCACACGCTCACCGGCCCGCTGCTGGCCAGGGGCCGCCGGACGCCGACCGTGGTCACCGTGCACGGTCCCACCTCTGATGAACCGGGCGAGTACTACCGGGCCCTTGGCGACACAGTCCGGTTCGTGGCCATCTCTGACGCGCAGCGGGCGACCGCGCCCGGCCTGCCCTGGGCCGCCACGGTGCACAACGCGATCCGCGCGAACACGTTCCCGTACCGGCGCGACAAGGAGGACTTCGCCCTCTTCCTCGGCCGCTACAACCCGGACAAGGCGCCGCACCTGGCCATCGACGCGGCCCGGGCAGCCGGCCTGGAGATCGTGCTGGCCGGCAAGTGCGCCGAGCCGCTGGAGCAGGCCTACTTCGCGCGCGAAGTAGAGCCGCGGCTCGGCCCGGACACCACGGTGTTCGGCGTCGCTGACGCGACGGCCAAGCGGGACCTGCTGTCGCGGGCCTGCTGCCTGCTGTTCCCGATCTGCTGGGAGGAGCCGTTCGGCCTGGTCGTGATCGAGGCCATGGCCTGCGGCACGCCAGTCGTCGCGATGCGCCGCGGCGCGGTGCCCGAGCTGATCGTGCCCGGCCAGACCGGCGTGATCGTGGACCGGCCCGAGCAGCTGCCGGACGCGATAGACGAGGCCCGGCAGCTCGACCCGCTGCTGTGCCGCAAGCACATCGAGGCCAACTTCACCACCGACGTGATGGCCGCCGGCTACGAGGCGGTGTACCGGCAGGCCGTGCACGCCGAGGTGCGGGTCCTGCCCGTGCTCGACGCGACGGCGATCCGGTCCGCCAACTGACCGCCGTACTCCGCTGACGGCCGCCACGCGGCCGCCAGCGGACCGGCTGGCGCGCTCACTGGCTGGCCGCTGCCATGCGGACTACCGGCAGGCCTGGAATGGTTGCTGTCAGGGCACAATGCTGGTGAAACCGCACGAAGGGCAGATCATGTCGGACACCCTGCCAGCCTCCAGCGCGCGCGCGCCGGCCTCGGGCGAGCTGCGCCCGCTCCAGATCGAAGCCAACGGCATCAACGTCATCACCGACGCTGAGCGCAAGGGACACCCGCGGGACCTGTTCTGGCCGTGGTTCGCGGCCAACGTCTCGGTGCTCGGACTGAGCTACGGCGCTTTCGTGCTCGACTTCCACATCTCGTTCTGGCAGGCGCTCACTGCCAGCCTGGTCGGCATCATCGTCTCGTTCCTGCTGTGCGGGTTCATCGCGGTAGCCGGCAAGCGCGGCTCGGTCCCCACTATGATCCTCGGTCGCGCCGCGTTCGGGGTGCGGGGCAACAAGCTGCCGTCGCTGATCTCCTGGCTGCTCACGGTCGGCTGGGAGACCGTGCTGATCATCCTGGCGACGCTCGCGACGGCGACCGTCTTCGGCCGGCTGGGCTGGGGCTCGGGCACCTCCACGAAGGTGATTGCGCTGATCATCGTGACCGCCCTGGTGGTCGCCGGCGGCGTGATGGGCTTCGACCTGATCATGCGGATGCAGACCGCGATCACCGTCATCACCGCCGTGCTGACCGTGATGTTCATCGCGCTGGTCGCCGACAAGATCGACTGGCACACGGTGTCGGCGATCCCGTCCGGCTCGGCGCAGAAGGTCATCGGCGGCCTGGTGTTCATGATGACCGGCTTCGGACTCGGCTGGGTCAACGCGGCCGCCGACTACTCGCGGTACCTGCCGCACCGCTCCTCCAGCCGCGGGGTCATCGGCTGGACCACGTTCGGGTCGTCCGTAGCGCCGGTCTTCCTGGTCGTGTTCGGCCTGCTGCTGGCCGGATCGTCGGCCAGCCTGAGCACGGCGATCGGCAACGACCCGATCGGCGCCCTCACCCGGCTGCTGCCCACCTGGTTCCTGGTCCCGTTCGCGATCGTCGCCGTGCTCGGCCTGGTCGGCGGGGCTGTGCTCGACATCTACTCCTCCGGCCTCGCGCTGCTGACGATCGGGCTGCCGGCACCGCGGTTCGTGGCCGCGCTCATCGACGGCACGGTGATGGTCGCCGGGACGATCTACGTCGTGTTCGTGGCCGGGCACTTCCTCGACCAGTTCGAGGGCTTCCTGATCACCCTCGGCGTGCCCATCGCCGCCTGGTGCGGGATCATGCTCGCCGACATCCTGCTGCGCCGCCGCGACTACGCCGACGCCGACCTGTACGACCCGGCCGGCCGCTACGGCGACGTCCGGGTGCTGCCGCTGGCGGTGATCGTGATGGCCACGGTCGTCGGCTGGGGCCTGGTCACCAACACCTACGCGAGCTGGCTGACCTGGCAGGGCTACCTGCTCGGGCCGCTCGGCCTCGGCGGCAAGACCGGGTCCTGGGCGTTCGCCAACCTCGGCGTCCTGGTGGCACTGGCGATCGGGTTCATCGCGGCCCTGGCCTTCAGCGGGTCGGCGATCCGGGCGCAGGAGACGGAGCGCGCCCTGGCGCCCGCCGCCGCCGGGCAGTGACCGGCGCGGCTGCCGGCTGGCTGGCTGTCATCGACATGCAGCGGGTCTTCGCCGAGCCCGGCAGCGCCTGGCTGGCGCCCCGGTACGCCGAGATCACCGGCCGGGTCCGGGCCCTCGCGACCGCTTTCGCGCCGCGCGTTACGTTCACCCGGTTCGTCGCCCCGGCCAGGCCGCAGGGCGCGTGGCGGGAGTACTACCGGCAGTGGCCGTTCGCGCTGCAGCCGCCGCAGGCGCGGATCTACGAGCTGGCCGACGAGTTCGCGGCGCAGCGGGGCCGCACGCTCGACGCCACGACCTTCAGCAAGTGGGGACCCGAGCTCGCTGCCGCCGTGGGAGCGGGCGGTCATCTGGTGCTGGCCGGAGTGTCCACCGACTGCTGCGTGCTGTCCACCGCGGTCGCGGCGGCCGACGCCGGCGTCTACGTGCGGGCAGCGGCCGACGCATGCGCGGGCGTCACCGATGACAGCCACGACCGGGCCCTGGACATCATGGCCGGCTACGGGCCGCTGATCGAGGTCGTCAGCACCGCGGACGTGCTGGCGGCCGTGACCGCGGCCGCGCCGGGCGGCACGCCCGGCGCCCCGGGACCGTCGTCATGAGCGATCGTCAGTCCCGGGCCGCCGGGGCACTGTACGGGCTGGCCACCGGGGACGCGCTCGGCATGCCGACCCAGTCACTGCCCCGGGAGCTGATCGCGGCCCGGTACGGCGGGCTGGTGGCAGGCTTCGAGCCCGGGCCGCAGGACCATCCGCTGGCTGCCGGGATGCCGGCCGGGTCGGTCACCGACGACACCGAGCAGGCCGTGCTGCTGGCCGGGGTGCTGCTCGACGGCGGCGGCCGGGTGGATCCCGGCGAGCTGGCCCGGCGGCTGATCGGCTGGGAGGATTCGATGCGCGCGCGGGGGTCGCTGGACCTGCTCGGGCCGTCGACCAGCGGGGCGCTGCGAGCGCTGCGCGCGGGGGCGGCGCCGTCGGAGGCGGGCCGGTACGGCACCAGCAACGGGGCGGCCATGCGGATCACGCCGGTCGGCCTCATCGCGCCCGCGGCGCACCTGAGTGCCCTGGTGGACCAGGTGGTCGCGGCGAGCATGCTGACCCATAACACCGGCCTCGCGCTGGCCGGCGCCGCCGCCGTCGCTGCCGCAGTCAGCGCGGGCATCGACGGGGCCAGCGTGTCGGAGGCCACCGCAGTGGCCGTGACCGCCGCGCGGCTGGCCGCCCACCGCGGGCACTGGGTCGCTGGCCCGGACGTGGCCACCCGGATCCGCTGGGCCGCCAGCCTGGCCGCCCGCAGGCCGCCCGACCAGCTCATTTCCGTGGTCAATGCGCTGGTCGGCACCAGCCTGGCCACTCAGGAATCGGTGCCGGCGGCGTTTGCCGTGCTGGCCGCCTGCCCCGGCGACCCGTGGCTGGCCTGCCGGGTGGCCGCCTCGGTCGGCGGGGACTGCGACACGATCGCCGCGATGGCCGGCGCCATCGCCGGGGCCTGCCACGGCGCGGATGCGCTGCCCGCCAGCGCGCGGCGCACCGTGGCGCAGGTCAACGGCCTGGACCTGGATTCGCTCGCCGCCCGGCTGCTGGCGCTGCGCACCGGCAGCCGGGCCGGCCCGGGGCTGGCCCCGGCCCGCCCGGGATGACCGGCCGTTTCACCCGCCTGCTGCACCTGGGCAACGTCGTCATCGACGTCGTGGCCTACGTCCCCGCGCTGCCCGAGCGGGGCGGCGACGTGCTGGCATCCGGAGCCAGGCTCGCGCCCGGCGGCGGGTTCAACGTGCTGGCCGCCGCGGTCCGGCAGGGGCTGCCCGCCGCCTATGCGGGCGGGTACGGTACCGGCCCGCTGGCGGACCTGGCGCTGGCCGCGCTGCGCGAGGCCGGCGTCGAGGTGCTCGGCCGCCGGGCCGGCGGCCAGGACACCGGCTTTGTCATCAGCCTGGTCGACGCGGCGGGCGAGCGGACCTTCGTGACCAGCCCCGGTGCCGAGGCGGCGGTCACCGCCGGGGATCTTGCCCAGATCACGGCCGGGCCGCGGGACGCCGTCTACCTGTCCGGCTATAGCCTGGCGCACCCGGCCGGCCGGGACGCGCTGCTGGACTGGCTGAGCCGCCTGGGCGGCGAGGTGACGGTGTTCTTCGACCCGGGACCGCTGGGGGCCGGGGTGCCGGCCCGTGCACTGCACCGGGTTCTGCGCCGGGCCGACTGGCTGACCTGCAACGCGAGTGAGGCGGCCGGGCTGTCCGGCTGCGCTGACCCGGCAACCGCGGCCGCCGGGCTCGGGCGGCGGCTGGCGCGGCCCGGCGGCGTCGTGGTCCGGACCGGGCCGGATGGCTGCCTGCTCAGCGGGCCGGACGGGGCAGTGACGCCGGTGCCGGGTTTCCCGGTGCGGGCCGTGGACAGCAGCGGCGCCGGCGATGCGCACGCCGGAGCGTTCATCGCCGCGCTCGCGCACGGCGCCGGCCCGCGGGCGGCGGCCCGCGCCGCCAACGCGGCCGGGGCGCTCGCGGTCACCCGCCCCGGTCCCGCGAACGCGCCGACCCGGGCGGAACTGGCCCGGTTCCTCGGCCGCCAGCCAGGCTAGACCGCTGGACGCCCGGGCCGCAGGCTCCGGGAGCTGGGCAGAGGCGGTTCCGGACGGGTCAGGAAGCGGAACCCGGGACCCGGGTGCCGGTGCCTGTGACCCGTCCGGGCGGTCACAGGCACCGGCCTCAGCCGCGCGCTGATTCCTGGTGGTACTGGTAGGCGATGATCTGATCACGCAGATCGACCGGATCCTCGCCGTGCACCATAACCGGCGGCGTAGCGCCGCGGATCCGGGCGTGCCAGAGCCGGTTCATGCCCTGCCACGCCTCCCAGCCGGGAAATTCCCGGGCGATGTCACTTGCCGTGAGCGGTTCCTCCATGCGGCCGATCCTACAACCATGTCAAGCCATGGCAAGCACTGATCTCCCGTGTAAAGGATTGCCTTGTCTGGTTTCCGCATGTCGGAGCCGGTTAAGTTACCGGCGTGAAGATCGACGAGTCCTCGCCTGAGCACAGTTACCGGCAGCTGGCCGAGTTGCTGCGGGCGCGGATCGCCGGTGGCGAGATTACCTCGCGGCTGCCGTCGATCACCGAGCTGACCGAGGAAACCGGCCTGGCTGTCGGAACCGTGCGGCGTGCCATCAAGGTCCTGATCGACGACGGGCTCGTGCATACCGTGCCGGGCCGCGGGACCTACGTGGTCGAGGCGCAGCATGCCCGGTCTGGCGGGCGGGGCTCCGGGGCGGGCGAATCCGGCACCCGGCCCGGCCGCCCGGGACCGGCAGGGCCCGGCCGCCCGCACGGCCACGTCCAGCACTAATCCGGTTCGAGCCGCGCCAGCCGGCGGCACGGTCGCCAGGCACGGGCCATCCTCGGCTCCTGGCCAGTGCCGGCCCGGAGCCGAAGGTCGTCCTGGACACCTATCCTGAGCGGGCGCGGGCCAGCGGCATGGCGGCCAGCGGAACGCCCGGCGACCTAGCCCGGCGGGCTGGCCGCAGGCCGGTCCCTTTTCGGCAACCTGCTCACCACCAGGTCATAGGAGGCCTGCACGGCCTCCAGCAGCTCGTCGTCGCAGATGGCCCCGTCCAGCCGCAGGCTGTTCCAGCCCGAGCGGCCGATGTAGGCCATGACGGTCGCGTCGCCCGGGTAGCGGACCAGCCACTCGTCGGCGTCGTCCCTGGTCCGGCCGCACTTGAGCCCGACGGCCCCGGCGTCCTCCGAGCCGAGGAAGGCGAAGATCCGCGCCGCGACCTTGATCACCACGTCACCGTCCCACGGCTCGTCCTGCCAGGCCCCGGGCCGGGACAGGCAGAACGCCAGCAGTTCCTCGCGGGTCACGGTGCCCTCCAGGCGGTCTGGTGCTGGCCGGTGGCTCACTGCCCCCCGGCCCCGGCAGCCCGGGCGGACTGGCATCATCAGAAGTATGACGGTCGTGAAGATCAACGCGATAACCGTGCCGGCTGACAGCGGGGACGAGCTGGCCCGCCGGTTCGCCGCCCGCGCGGGCGCGGTCGATAACCAGGACGGCTTCGAGGGCTTCGAGTTGCTGGCGCCGGCCGACGAGCGCACGACCTGGCTGGTGGTGACCCGATGGCGGGATGAGGAGTCGTTCCAGGCGTGGGTAAATTCGCCCGCCTTCGCCCACGGTCACCGGTCGGCGGCCGAGCGGACTGGCGGCGAGTCGCCCGGCCCGGTCGGCGTCAGCAGCGAGCTGTGGTCCTACCAGGTCGCGGGCGGGTCCGCAGGAGCTGGCGGCCAGCCGGCGGCCAGCTCCGAGGGCAGCGGGGCCGGCGCCGGGGAGGCGGCCCTGCAGGCGCTGGATGAGGCCGAGTGCCTGCGGCTGATCTCTCCGGGCGGCGTCGGCAGGCTGGCCTTCACCGGCCGGTTCGGGCTGACCGTCCTGCCGGTCAACTACAAGGTGCATGACGGCGCCATCGTGTTCCGCACCGCGCAGGGCGGACCCACCGATGAGGACCTGCGGACCGGGATCGCGCATGCCGAGTACAAGGTGACGTTCGAGATCGACCAGTTCGATCCGGCCGGGCGCACCGGGTGGAGCGTGCTGGTCCAGGGCGCGGCACATCACGTGGACGACGAGGCTGAGCGGGAGCTGGTGCGGCAGTCGGGCGTCGAGCCGTGGGCTGGCGGTCCCCGGGAGATGTACGTCCGCATCAATCCGCTGCGGATGACCGGCCGCCGCATCAGCCGCGGCTGAGACAGGGCGGCTGGGACAGGGCGGCTGAGGCAGGGCGGCTGAGGCAGGGCCCCCTGGCGGGGCAGCCGGCCGGGACGGCCTGGCGGCCCCGAGCAGCGCAGGAGGAGATCAGTATGGACAGCACCGGACTGCGGGCCGTGCAGCAGCCGCTCAAGGACGCCTACCGGGCCGACCCGCAGGCTGCCGTGATCACGCTGCAGGCCGAGGGCCAGCTGGGCGCGGAGGACATCAGCTGCGCGGTGGCTACCGGCAAGGCGCTGGCGGTAGCCGGGCTGCACCCGGCGACCGGCGGCGACGGGTCGCTGGCCTGCTCGGGGGACATGCTGCTGCAGGCCCTGGCGGCCTGCGCGGGGGTCACGCTGCGCGCGGTGGCCACCTCCCTGGAGCTGGAGGTAGCCGGCGGGACGGTCCGGGCCGAAGGCGACCTGGATTTCCGCGGGACCCTGGCGGTCGACCGGGATGCTCCGGTGGGCTTCTCGGCCATCCGGCTCAGCTTCGACCTGGACACCACCGCCACCCCCGAGCAGCTGGCTACGCTGCTGCGGCTGACCGAGCGATACTGCGTCGTCTACCAGACCCTGGCCCAGCCGGTGCGGATGAGCGCGGCGGCCGCGCCGCGGCCCGCCGCCTGAACCGGTAGCCACCTGACGCGCTAGTTGTTGCTGTAGGGGGTGTAGCGCAGGTCCGGGGCGGGGGCTGAGGTGAGAGACCGCAGCATCGTGGTCTCGCGGACCAGCAGCGTCCGCTCGGCGGTCAGCCTGGCCAGTGCATCCGGCTTGGCCAGCAGCGCCTGCTTGTCCGGCAGGTCCACCACGACCGAGGCGGCCACCAGGTACGACAGCAGCACTGGCTCGTCGGGCAGGTCGGGCAGGCTGACCCGGGCCGCGCCGCGCTGCGCCAGTGCCTCGATGTAGGTGCTGAAGGCGCGCTGCACGGCTGGCACGGCCAGCCCGGCCGCCGCGTCGCCGCCGGTTTCCTCGGCGATCAGCGCTACGGTGCCGCGCAGGTAGGGCCCCGAATCGTCCAGGCCGGTCAGCCGGAACCGGTCCGTGCCCACCGTCACCAGGTCAAAGCGCCCGTCGTCGTGCCCGGTCACCCGCCGCAGTGCCGCGGTGCAGCCGACCTCGTACAGCGAGGAGATGCCGGTAACCCCTGTCTCGCGGCCTTTGCGGATGGCGATGACGCCGAAGGTGCGCGGCTCGGGCCCGTCCAGCAGTTCGCGCACCAGGACGCGGTACCGGTCCTCGAAAATGTGCAGCGGCAGCACGACACCGGGAAACAGCACGGTACCCAGGGGGAATAGCGGCAGCATCTGGGTCATGCTGTGACCTTATGCCGACCCCGGCCCGGCGACCAGCCTGCCGCGGCGCGGGGGCCGGGCGCGGCCCGCGCCGCCGGCCCCCGCGCCAGCCATGTCCTTCCCCGTCCCTCCCTGTCCTTTCGTGTCCCGCTCCGGGGTTTTACCGGTTCACCATGCCGCTTACGGCCATATGGCGTCGATACAGCCAAATGCCAGTCGTAGTTTCCGGAAAGGGGTCATACTCCTGCCAGTAGTGACGTAGCGGGCACAGCCGGGCTGAGCAGCTCGTAGTAGCCCGTACACGCGCAACAGGCGGCAAGGTGGGTGTCGGCGGCGAGCCAGCCACGCATTGTGCGCCTGGGAACTGGGGCGGGCATGCGGCGTGCCGCTGGCAGGGTGAGTGCGGCTATCGGGCTGGCGGGCAGTGTGCTGGCCGCGGTGGCGCTGGGAGCAGGCCCGGCGGCCGGCTCGATCAACGGCGGCCCGCCGTCGCAGACGAAGCTGTGCGCTCAGCTGTCGCACGTCACGGTGCGCAACCAGTGGGGCGCGTCCTACATCGTCCGCAACGACAACTTCGGCGGCCAGGCCGAGTGCCTGCGCAACACTCAGCTGCAGCCGAACTTCGCGGTGACCCGCTCAGGCGCTTCCACCCGGGGCAACGAGTCGCTGGCCTTCCCCGACATCTACACCGGGTGCAGCTGGGCGCTGTGCACGCCCGGCACCACGCTGCCGCAGCAGGTGTCGGCGCTGCGCCGCCCGGCCACCAGCTGGAGCGCCCGCACGCACTCGGCCGGCAAGTGGAGCGCCGCGTACGACATCTGGTTCAACAAGACCGCCAGCGATGCCGGCCAGGCCGACGGCGCTGAGATCATGATCTGGCTGGACACCAGCGGCTTCCCGCATCCGCGCGCCGCCCGCATCGTCCGCATCGACCACACCCGCTGGTACGTGCTGAACTGGGTGACCCGGCACAACGGGACGCACTGGAATTACATCCAGTTCCGCCGGGTGCACCCGGCCTCGCACGTCTGGCGGATGCGGCTGCAGCCGTTCTTCCGCCGCGCGGAGCGGATGGGCCTGCTGGACCAGCGCTGGTACCTGCTGAACATCGAGGCCGGGTTCGAGATCTGGTCAGGTGGCCAGGGCCTGGGAACCACCGGATTCTGGGCTAGGGCCTGACGCCGTCCACGTTCCGCAGTGCCGACATGCCGCGGGTGAGATGCCCGCGAACGGCCCGGACGCTGACGCCCATCGCGCTCGCGATCTGGCCTTCCGGCAGGTCGGCGTAATAGCGCAGCACCAGCGCCTCGCGCTGCCGGGCCGGCAGCGCCTGCAGGGCTGCCAGCGTGGACAGCCCCGCCGGGCCGGCGTCCGGCAGCCGGGCCGGGCCGCCCGCGGCAGGCCCGCCATCTCGTCCGGCTGCCCGCGGCCTGCTGTCCGGCCGGGCCGCCGTCCGGGCGCGCGCGGGCCGGCCGAACCGGGACCGCCGCACGACTGCCTGTAGCAGGCACGGCCAGGCGTCTGCGCCCTCGCGCAGCTGCCGGGTGCCGTGCAGCGCCACGAACGCGTCCTGCACGATTTCCTCGGCCGTGCCGACATCGCCAGCCAGCAAGGTGGCCAGCTGGGTCAGGGCTCGGTAGTGCGCCGTGTAGAGCGCGTCGACGGCCGGGCCCGGGCGTGCCGTGTGGGATCCGGAGCCGGACGGCCACAGTCGGCTAGCCCGGCGGCCGGTGACCTGCGGCGGCGGCCCATGCCGCGCAGCGTGACCCATCGCCCCCACCCCCAACGCCATAAACTAGCAGTAATCAGGCCGCTGCGGACAGCTATAACTCCTCTTCCGTCGCCCACAGCTGGCTTCGATTCCCCTCTTGTGCTGCTGACCGCGCCCTTACCCAGCGTCAGCCGGAACATGTGCGCCGTTTTGCCCCATGTCCAGTCAGAGTCGCGATGGGCCAGGCAGATACGCCGCGTGCCAGGCAGATACAGGTATAACTGCGGGGGTGCGCACACCGCTGCCCATGAACCCGGGGGCCGTCACGGGCGGTGCCCGGCGCGGCGTCCTCCGGCAGGCGGCCACCCTGGCCGGGCGCCCGCCGGTGCTGGCCGTGCTGGTAACCGGGGTCGGCGTGATCATCTGGCTGGCGGTGTTCCCGCGGGCCGGCACGGACCTGTCCGCGCAGATCGCCCGGGCCGGCTGGGCCGCGCGGTACCCGGGTGCGGCGTACCTGTTCAGCTGGTACGGCGGAATCTACCCGGCCAGCTACGCGCTGCTGACCCCGTACGTGCTGGCCCTGGCGGGCACCCGGCAGGCGATGGCAGCGGCAGTGCTGATCAGCGCGGCGCTGCTCGGCGCGGAGTTCGAGCGGCAGGAGATCCCGCGACCGCGGGCCGCGGCCGTGTGGGGCGGGATCGCCCTGTGGACCCAGCTGTCGGCGGGCCGGGCGGCGTTCAGCCTGGGCATCGCCGCCGGGCTCGGCTGCGTGGCGGCGGCCGGCGACGGCCGCGCCGGACCGCGGTGGCGCTGGCCCGCTGTCGCCGTCCTGGCCGTGCTGACCACCCTGTTCAGCCCGGTCGCCGGGCTGTTCCTCGGCGTGCCGGCCGCGGCGTTCCTGCTGACCGGCCGGATCCGGGCCGGCCTGGTCACCGGGATTGCGGCAGGCCTGCCGTTAATAACCCTGGCTTTCTTCTCCGACGGGGGCGTGCAGCCCATCGGGCCGCAGAACGGGGTGCCCGCGCTGCTCGCCGCCGCCGGAGTGGTGGTCTTCGTGCCGCGCCGGTGGCGGATGCTGCGGATCGGCGCGCTGGCGTATGCCGCCGGGGTGGCGCTGGCCTGGGCGATCCCGACGCCGGTCGGCTCGAATGCCGAGCGGCTCGGCGAGCTGCTTGTCGGCCCGCTGCTCGCCGGGATCGGCAGCCTGCGCTACCGCTGGCTGCTCGCCGGCGGGCTGGCGGCCGCGGCCTTCTGGCAGGTGGCGCAGCCCGTCGCCGACCTGTCCCAGGGCAACGCGCCGCCGGTGTTCCCGCAGACCACTGCGCTGATCGCCGAGCTGCGCGCGCTGCGCGCCGACACCGTGCGGGTCGAGGCGGTGCCGCAATACGGGCACTGGGAATCACAGCAGCTCGCGATGACGGTGCCGCTGGCCCGCGGCTGGGAGCGGCAGCTGGACACGGTCCGCAACCCGCTGTTCTACGGCGGCATCCTGACCCCCGCCGCTTACCACGCCTGGCTGCGGGAGAACGCCGTCGGGTACGTGGCGATCTCCGCCGCGACCCCGGATCCCGCGGCCGCTGCCGAGGCGCAGACCGTCCGGGAGGGACAGCCGTGGCTCGTGCCGGTCTGGCACGACGCCTACTGGCAGCTCTACCGGGTTACCGGCACGCTGCCGCTGGCCAGCCGCCCGGCCGTCGTGCTGCGCAGCACGCCGGCGCAGGTCGTCCTGCGGATGCGCCGGCCGGGCACCGCCGTGGTGCGCGTGCGCTGGTCACCGTTCCTGCAGGTCACCGGCGGCCGCGCGGCGGCGGACCGGGACGGGCGCTGGACCAGCCTGACCGTCCGCGCGGCGGGCGTCTACGTCCTGTCGGCCCCGTACTGACCGCCGGCCCCCCGGGCCCGCCGCGAGCAGCTCGCCGATGCACGCGCCGACCTGCGCCGCCTCGATCAGGAACGCGTCGTGCCCGTACGGCGAGCTGATCACCCGCATCGGGCCGGCCGCCGGGATCCCCGCTGCCAGCTCGTGCTGCTGCTCCGGCAGGTACAGCCGGTCGCTGTCGACGCTGGCGACCAGGGTGCGCGCGGTCACCCGGCGCAGCGCCGCGGCCGTCCCGCCCCGGCCGCGGCCGACGTCGTGACTGTTCATCGCCTCGGTCATCGTGATGTAGCTGCCCGCGTCGAACCGCCAGGCGAGCTTGTCGGCATGGTGGTCGAGGTAGGACTCGACGGCGTACCGCCCGCTGCGCCAGGGATGCTCGCCGGGCTGGGGGTCCCGGCCGAACCGCTCCGCCAGCTCAGGCTCGCTGCGGTAGGTCACGTGCGCGATCCGGCGGGCCACGCCCAGGCCCCGGTGCGGCCCCTCGCCGGGCGGTGCGTCGTGGTAGTCACCGCCGCGCCATCCCGGATCGGCGCGGATCGCGTGCAGCTGCGGCGCGGTCCACGCGATCTGCTCGGCCGTGGCCGCCGCGCAGCAGGCCAGCAGCAGCAGGCCAGCGACCCGGTCCGGGCAGCTGACGGCCCACTCCAGCGCCCGCATGCCGCCGAGCGAGCCGCCGAGCACCGCGGCCCAGGTGCCGATCCCGAGCGCGTCCGCGAGCACCACCTCGGCCGCGACCTGATCACGGACCGTGACGAACGGGAACCGACCGCCCCACGGTCGGCCGTCCGGGGCCGGCGATGCCGGGCCGGTGCTGCCCTGGCAGCCGCCGAGCGCGTTCGGCGCCACGATGAACCAGTCCGCCGGGTCCAGCGCCCGGCCGGGACCGATCAGCCCGCTCCACCAGCCGGGAGTCGGGTGCCCCGGCTCGGCGTCGCCGGTCACGTGACTGTCCCCGGTCAGCGCGTGCAGGACGAGCACGGCGTTGGACCGGTCAGCGGCCAGCGTGCCCCACGTCTCGTACGCCAGCCGGACCTGCGCCAGGGCGCCGCCTGCCTCCAGCTCCAGCGGGCCGGGCAGCGTCACCCACTGGCGCCGGCCAGGCGGGTCCGTCTCCAGCCACGCACCTGTGGCGGGAGGCAGACCCGGCGGCTGGCGCACGGTCAGCCTGCGGCCTTCGCGGCCCGGAACCCGGACTCCAGGTCGGCCTTCAGGTCCTCGACGCCCTCGATGCCGACCGACAGCCGCACCAGGCCGGGGGTCACCCCGGTGCTCAGCTGCTGCTCGGGCGTCAGCTGGCTGTGCGTGGTGCTGGCCGGGTGGATGATCAGGCTGCGCACGTCGCCGATGTTCGCCAGGTGGCTGAACAGCTGTACCGCGTCGACGAACCGCCGGCCGGCCTCAAGCCCGCCGCGCAGTTCGAACGCGAGCACCGCGCCGGCACCCTTCGGCAGGTACTTCTGCGCGGCGGCGTGCCACGGGCTGGACGGCAGGCCCGCGTAGTACACGGTCTCGACCTCGTCCCGGCCTTCCAGCCACTCGGCCAGGGCCTGGGCGTTGGCGTTGTGCCGCTCGATCCGCAGCGACAGCGTTTCCAGGCCCTGCAGCAGCAGGAAGCTGTTGAACGGCGACAGCGCCGGGCCGGTGTCGCGCAGCAGTTGCACCCGCATCTTCACCGCGAACGACCCGTGCCCGAGCGCGGGCCAGTACTGCAGTCCGTGGTAGCTCGAGTCGGGCTCGCTGAAGCCAGGGAAGCGGTCGGCGTGCGCGCCGAAGTCGAACGTGCCGCCGTCCACCACCACGCCCGCGATGGCAGTGCCGTGCCCGCCGATGAACTTGGTCGCCGAGTGCACGACGATGTCCGCGCCGTGCTCCAGCGGCCGGCAGCCGTAGGGCGTGGGCACCGTGTTGTCCACCACCAGTGGCACCCCGGTCTCGTGCGCGACGCCGGCCACGCCCTCGATGTCCAGCACGTTGCTGCGCGGGTTGCCTATGGTCTCGGCGAAGAACAGCTTTGTGTTCGGCCGCGTGGCGGCCCGCCACTCATCCAGGCTGTCGGGGTCCTCGACGAACGTGACCTCGATGCCCATCTTCGGCAGCGTGTAGCAGAACAAGTTGTAGGTGCCGCCGTACAGCGAAGCGCTGGACACGATGTGGTCACCGGCGCTGGCCAGGTTCAGCACGGTGAGCGTCTCTGCGGCCTGGCCGGAGGCGAGGGCCAGGCCGGCCACGCCGCCCTCCAGCGCGGCCACCCGCTGCTCCACCACGTCGGTGGTCGGGTTCATGATGCGCGTGTAGATGTTGCCCATCTCGGCCAGGCCGAACAGGTTCGCGGCGTGCTCGGTGTCGCGGAAGACGTACGAGGTGGTCTGGTAGATCGGCACGGCGCGCGCCCCGGTGGCCGGGTCCGGTGCAGCACCCGCGTGCACCTGCTTGGTCTCGAAGGACCAGGCCTTCTGCGCCTCTGGGTCGGTCATTGATCTTCTCCTGGGAGTGAACGGTGCTGGCGCCCGCCGCGGCGGCGGGCGGGCCTGGTGGTGGATGGCTGCGCAGCGTGGCTGGCGCGGGATGACCGCCCGGTGAGCTGCGCGGTGACGGTCGGGCCTAAGAGAGGCGACACCGCTCGTCGAACATTCGCCGCACGTGCAGCCCGGTCATCGGGGTGGCGAACCGCCGGGTCGCCAGCGACTCGGGCATAGGCGAGGAGAGCACCACACGATTGTACGGGCCGCGGGCCGGCCTGTGCAGATGCCGGGCGGGAGTTCTCCAGTCAACGGTAGGAAATTACCGGGCGCGGCGCAGCGGCCGGCGATGCGTTACGACAGCGCCGATGCCGCCGGCCGAGCGCAATGGCACCGTGGTCACGGGCTGCCGCCGGCCGCCGCCCGGATCAGCCCGGCCAGGCCCGCGGGCCAGATCTTCTCGTGGGTCGAGTCCAGCTCGGCCAGCGTCCACCAGCGCCACGCGGCGATGCCGTCGGCCGCGTGCATCGCCGCCACGCCGCGGATCTCGCGCTCGGCCTGGCTGGTCCGGGCCAGGTACAGGCGCTCGTGCTGGCGGACCAGCCGCCCGGCATAGCCCAACGTGTGCGTGCGCCGGTGTACCTCCCGCAGCAGCGTGATGTCGGTCCAGCCGGTTTCCTCGGCCAGTTCGCGGAGCGCGCCGGCCCGGTAATCCTCGGCCTCGTTCAGCCCGCCGCCCGGCGTGGCCCAGTGCGCGCCGTTGGGCGGGCTGTCGTCGTAGCGCATCAGCAGCACCCGGCCCCCGGGGTCGAGCAGCACGACCCGGGCGGCCAGCCGCACTGGCAGGCCGGCCCGGCCCGGGTCCGGGTCAGGCTCCGGCGCGGCGCCAGCGCCCGGATCGCTGGCCAGCGGCCCGGCGGGGTCGGGGGCAGGAGCGGGGACCGGCATGCCGCTGATTATCTCAGGTTCTGCTGGTCTCAGGTTCTGCGCGGGCAGCGGCGCCGGCGGCCGGGCCGCTTTTGTACCGTGAGCGGATGCGGGATCAGCCGACGGACGGGCCCGGAGTGGTGCTGGTGGCCGTCGACGGCTCGGATACCTCGCTGCGCGCCGCCGCGTTCGCGGTCGGCATGGCCAGGCGGCAGCACGCCCGGCTGGCCTTCGTGTACGTCCGCAAGGTGGGCGGGTCGGCCGCCGCTGCGGCCAGCTCGCTGGCACAGGCGCAGGACGATATCGCCCGCGAGCTGCGCGCGACTCTCGAGACGCTGGTTGGCCGGCTCGGCGTCAGTGCCGAGTTCTTCGACCGGTCGGGCAGCCCGTTCGGCGAGATCGTCCGCCTCGCCGTCGAGCTGCAGGCGGACGCCGTGGTCGTCGGGGCATCGACCAAGGCCGGGCACCGGTTCGCCGGGTCGCTGGCGCTGCACCTCGTCCGGGCCAGCCGCTGGCCGGTTACCGTCGTGCCGTGAGGGCGCGGGCTCGTTAACCGGCGGCCGGGCCCGCTGACGGGGCCGGCTACGCCGCGCCGTCCTGCGGCCCAGTGTCCCGCTCGCCGAGCAGGCCGCGCAGCCGCGCGACCTCGTCGCGCAGGGCGCGGACCTCCTCGGCCAGGGAGGGCAGGTCGGCGTGTGCGGCCGTCCACTCCTCGTGCCGCCGGGCCTTCTTGGCCTGCAGCTCCTTCTCCCGGTCGCGCATGCCCGCTGCGCTCTCGAACTCCTGCGCGGCCACGGCCGATTCCTTTTCGCGGCGGACCTGGTCGAGCTGGGTGTCCAGCTCGCTGAGGTCCGGGCCGGTGCCGACCCGCTGCTCGACCGCGCCGAGCCGCTGCTCCATCGCGCTGAGCCGGTTCATGAGCCGGGACAGCAGCCTGCGCTCGCGTCCGCCGGCCCGGCCCGGCGTCTCCGCGGCCAGCGATATCGACGCTTCGCCGGCCTCCTGGCCGTAGCCGTGCAGCAGCTGGATGACCTGCTGGCGGACCCGGTTGAGGTCAGCGCCGAGGCGGACCAGCACCTGGGCGGCCACGCCCTCGCCCTCGCGGATCAGCCCGAGCAGGATGTGCTCGGTCCCGATGTAGTTATGCCCCAGCTGCAGCGCCTCGCGCAGCGACAGCTCCAGCACCTTCTTGGCCCGCGGCGTGAACGGGATGTGCCCCGACGGCGCCTGCTGCCCCTGGC
>JBKQSL010000410.1:0-7407 GCA_052143655.1 Streptosporangiaceae bacterium
CGGCCCGATCGGGCTACTGGTGATAGTCCTGCAGGAACGAGGCGAACCGGCCGATGGCGTCCTCCAGCACGGCCACCGACGCGAGGAACACTATCCGGACGTGATCGGCGGTCGGCAGGTTGAACCCGGTGCCGTGGGACAGCAGCAGGTGCTGCTGCTCCAGCAGGTCGATGACCATCTGCTCGTCATCGGTGATCTTGTAGACGGCCGGGTCGAGGCGCGGGAACACATACAGCGCGCCGTCCGGCCGGACGCATTCGACGCCCGGGATCTCGGTGAGCTTGCTCCAGGCGAAGTCGCGCTGCTCGCGCAGCCGGCCGCCGGGGGCGAGCAGCTCCGCGACGTCCAGCCGGCCGCCGAGCGCGGTCTGGATGGCGTGCTGGGCGGGCACGTTCGGGCACAGCCGCATGTTGGCCAGCAGCTCCAGCCCGTCCAGGTACCCGGCTGCCTCGTGCCGCGGGCCGGAGATCACCAGCCAGCCGGACCGGAAGCCCGCCAGCCGGTAGTTCTTCGACAGCCCGCCGAGGGTGAGCACCAGCAGGTCGGGGGCCAGCGCCGCGGCGCACTCGTGCACCGCGTCCTCGTACAGGATCTGGTCGTAGATCTCGTCGGTGAGCACCAGCAGCCCGTGCTGGCGGGCCAGGTCGAGCAGCCCGAGCAGGGTCTCGCGGGAGTACACCGCGCCGGTCGGGTTGTTCGGGTTGATGATCACCAGGGCCCGGGTCGACCCGGTGATCTTAGAGGCGATGTCTTCCAGGTCCGGCTGCCAGCCGGCCTGCTCGTCGCAGCGGTAGTGCACCGCGCGGCCGCCGCACAGGCTGACCGCCCCGGTCCACAGCGGGTAGTCGGGGCTGGGCACCAGCACCTCGTCGTCGGACTCCAGCAGCGCCTGCAGGGACATCACGATGAGCTCGGAGACGCCGTTGCCCAGGAAGACCTCGTCCGGGCCGATCCCGGTCACCCCGCGGCGCTCGTAGTACTGCGCCACGGCCAGCCGGGCCGGATGGATGCCACGGGCGTCGCTGTAGCCCTGCGCGTCAACGATGTTGTGCACCACGTCGCGCAGCACGGCGTCGGGGGCGTCCAGCCCGAACGGGGCTGGGTTGCCCAGGTTAAGCTTGAGGATCCGGTGTCCTTCGGCTTCCAGCTGGCGAGCTCGCCGCAGCACCGGACCGCGGATGTCGTAACGGACGTTGGCTAGCCTGCCGGCCTGCGGCACTGTCACCGGGAGCCTCCTTTACCTCGCGTCGCACCTTACCGTGCCGGGCCGGATACCGCCGGGTAGTCGCGCGGGCCGGACCGGGACGTCTGCCCCTGGCGGGCGGCCGGCCGGGCCGGTTGACTGGCTCTCGCGCGCGTGGCTACCTGGCCCTGCCCGGCGCGGACGCGCCGGGCGAGCCGGGATGCGGGGAGGAGAGCTGATGACGATCCCGCTGGCCGCCCGGCTGGCGCAATGGGCGCACGACCTGCAGCCAGGCCCGGCCGACCGGGAGCTTGCCGCCGCGGCGCTGCGGGACACCATCGCCGTGGCGCTGGCTGCCCGCGATCACCCGGTGACCAGGCTGGCGGCGGGTCTTGCCGACGGCCCGCGCTGGGCCGTCGGTGCGCACGTGCTGGACTTCGACGACCTGCACATGCCGTCCACCACGCACATCAGCGCGGTCTGCGTGCCCGCCGCGCTGGCGGCCGGCGGCGGGGAGCGGGCCTACCTGGCTGCTGCCGGGGTGATGGCCCGGCTCGGCACGATACTCGGCTGGCCGCACTACCGGGCCGGCTGGCATATCACCTGCACGGCGGGCGCCCCGGCCGCCGCGGCCGGGGCCGCAGTCGCGCTCGGCCTGCCGCCGGAGGCGATCGCCACGGCGATCGCGCTGGCCGTGCCGGGCGCGGGCGGGGTGCAGCGGGCGTTCGGCACGGACGCGAAATCGCTGCAAGTGGGCTTCGCGGTGGACACCGGCATCCGGGCTGCCCGGCTGGCGGCCGCCGGGGCGCAGGCCGACCCGGCCGCGCTGGACCAGTGGCTGGCCCTGGTCGGCGGCGCGGCCGTTCCGGCCGGCGGCAAGACTGCCGGCGGCGTGACTGCCGGCGGCGAGGCTGCCAGCCACCGGGCCGCGGACGGCAGCGTCCGGGGGAGCGGCGCCGCCGGGGACCCGACGGCTGCGGGCGACCCGGCCGTCCCCGGCGGCCTGGCCGTCAAGATCTACCCGTGCTGCTACGCCCTGCAGCGGCCGATCAGCACGCTGGCCGAACTGGCCGCCGACGCCGGCCTGGACCCGGCGGACGTCCGGCAGATCGTCCTGCGCACGCCGGAGGCCACCGTCGCCCCGCTGATCCACCATCGGCCGGACACCGGGCTGCAGGGGAAGTTCAGCCTGGAGTACGGCGTGGCTGCGGCGCTGCTGGACCGCTATCCCGGCTTCGACAGCTTCACCGACGCGGCAGTGCAGCGGCCGGCCGCCCGGCGGCTGGCCGCGATGGTCGAGACCAGCCTGCAGCCGGGCGGCTCCTGGCTGCTGGACGGCACGCTGACCGCCGAGGTGCGCACCGCCGGCGGCGCGGTGCTGCGGGCCAGCCAGCAGTACCCGCCTGGCTCACCGGGCCGGCCCGCATCGTCCGGCCAGCTGCGGGCCAAGCTGGCTGACTGCACAGCGGGCCTGGCCACCGACCCGGATGACTGGAACTGGGATAGTGCGGTCGGGCTGCTCCGCGCGATGCTGGGAGAAGCGGAGAGCGCGGCGCCGCACTCACCGACCCGGGAAGGACGAGAATGATCGAGCTGGCCGAGGAGGAGCGGGCAGTCATCGCGCTGGTCCGCGAGTGGGTTGACCGCGAGGTCAGGCCCGTGGTGCGGGAGCTTGAGCACGCGAATGCCTACCCGGAGAAGCTCATCGCCCAGATGAAGGAACTCGGCGTCTTCGGCCTGGCCATCCCCGCCCCGTGGGGCGATTCCGCGGTCAGCACGTCGTGCTACGCGCTGGTGACCGAGGAACTGGCTCGCGGCTGGATGAGCCTGGCCGGCGCGATGGGCGGGCATACGGTGGTAGCGAAGCTGCTGCTGGCGTTCGGCACCCCGGATCAGCAGCAGAAATATCTTCCCCGGATGGCCACCGGCGAGGTGCGGGCCACGATGGCGCTGACCGAGCCAGGCGGCGGCTCGGACCTGCAGGCGATGCTCACCACGGCCCGGCGGGACGGCGAGACGTACGTGGTGAACGGGTCCAAGACGTGGATCAGCAACGCGCGCCGCTCACAGCTGATCGCGCTGCTGTGCAAGACCAACCCGGCCGCCCGGCCCGCGCACGCCGGCATCAGCATCCTGCTGGCCGAGCCGGGGCCCGGATTCACCGTGTCCCGGGACCTGCCCAAGCTCGGCTACAAGGGCGTGGAAAGCTGCGAGCTGGCTTTCGACGATTTCGTCCTGCCCGCCAGCGCCCTGCTGGGCGGTGCCGAGGGCCGCGGGTTCGGGCAGATGATGCGCGGCCTGGAGACCGGCCGGATCCAGGTCGCGGCCCGCGCCCTGGGCGTCGGCCGCGCCGCGCTCGAAGACGCCCTGGCCTACGCCCAGCAGCGGGAGGCCTTCGGCAAGCCCATCTGGCAGCACCAGTCGGTGGGCAACTACCTGGCCGACATGGCCACCACGCTCGCCGCGGCCCGCCAGCTGGTGCTGCATGCCGCCCGCGTTCTCGACTCCGGCCAGCGCGCGGACATGGAAGCCGGCATGGCCAAGCTGTTCGCCTCCGAGACCGGTCTGCAGATCGCCGTCAGCGCGATGCGCATCCACGGCGGTTACGGCTACTCCACCGAGTTCGACATCGAGCGCTACTTCCGCGACGCGCCCCTGATGATCATCGGAGAGGGCACCAACGAGATCCAGCGGGACGTCATCACCCGCCAGCTCATCAAGCGCAACACGGTGGCGCCGTGAGCGAGACGGGGGCCGGGCTGCCGCTGGCCGGCCTGACGGTGGTGGCACTGGAGCAGGCGGTGGCGGCGCCGTTCGCGACCCGGCAGCTGGCCGACCTCGGCGCGCGGGTGATCAAGGTCGAGCGGCCCGGCGGCGACTTCGCCCGCCGCTACGACCGCAGCGTGCACGGCCAGGCCAGCTACTTCGTCTGGCTGAACCGGGGCAAGGAGAGCATCGAGCTGGACCTGAAGTCCGCCGACGGGCAGCGGGTGCTGACCGCGCTGCTGGAGCGCGCGGACGTGCTGGTGCAGAACCTGGCGCCGGGGGCCGCCGACCGGCTCGGGCTGGCCCCCGGCCGGCTGCGGGCGCGTCATCCCCGGCTGATCATCTGCTCGATCTCCGGCTACGGCCGCGGCGGCCCCTGGCAGCACAAGAAGGCCTACGACCTGCTCGTGCAGTGCGAGGCCGGGCTGCTGGCGGTGACCGGCACGCCGGCCGAGCCGGTCAAGGTCGGGATCTCCGTGGCCGACATCGCCGGCGGCATGTACGCCTACACCGGCGTGCTGACGGCCCTGTACGAGCGGGAGCGCACCGGGCGCGGCACCAGCTTCGAGGTCGCCCTGCTGGACGCGCTCGGCGAGTGGATGAGCCAGCCGTTCTACTACACCAGCTACGGCGGCAGGCCGGCCAGCCGCACCGGGGCGCGGCACGCGTCGATCTCCCCCTACGGCCCGTACGCGACGGCTGGCGGCACCGCGGTGTTCATCGGCCTGCAGAACGAGCGCGAGTGGGCCGTGCTGTGCGAGCAGGTACTGCATCAGCCCGGGCTGATCGCGGACCCGCGGTTCGCCACGAACGTCGACCGGGTCGAGCACGACGCCGAGCTCACCCAGATCATCGAGGCAGCGCTGGCCGCGCTGAGCGCCGACGAGGTCACCGAAGTACTCGACCGGGCCCAGATCGGCTGCGCCCGGCTGCGCGAGCCGGCCGACCTGGCCAGCCACCCGCAGCTGGCCGGGCGGGACCGGTGGCGCGAGGTGGCCACGCCGGGCGGTCCGGTGCAGGCGCTGCTGCCGCCGGTGACCGTGCCCGGCCGGGAGGCAGCCATGGGCGCGGTCCCGGCCGTCGGCGAGCACAGCCAGGCCATCCGCGCCGAGCTGGGCCTGGCCGAGGTGCCCGCCATGACCAGTCCGTCATGCGCGGACGGCCAGCCCGGTCCCCGGCCACAAAGGCGGCAGACATGACTCAGGGCGCCCCGGCCGCGAGCCAGGCATCTGGCCTGGCCCAGTACCGGCTGGTCATCGACGGCCCGGCGGCCAGACATGGAGGTCATCGTGACGCAGGCCGGCCCGGTCCCGGAGATCGTGGAGCTGACCGAGCCGATCACGGCCGGCCCGGCCCAGGCGCTGGCCGGCCTGCTCGGGGTGGCGCAGCCCGACCTGGCCGGCGGTGACCCGCTGCCGCTGCTGTGGCACTGGGTGTACCTGCTGGACCGGCCGTCGCAGGCAGCGCTCGGACCGGACGGGCACCGGGCCGCCGGCGGGGTCCCGCTGCCACCCGGTCCCGGGCGGCGCCGGATGTTCGCTGGCGGCCGGGCCTGGCAGCGGGGGCCGCTGCGCGCCGGGACTGCCACCCGCCGCACCTGGGTGGCCGGTACGGCGGACAAGCACGGCAGATCCGGCCGCCTGTCGTTCGTCACCGTGCGGACCGAGATCAGCCAGTGCGGCGACGTGGTAGCCGCCGAGGAGCAGGACATCGTCTACCGGGATGCGCCCGCTGGTCCCAGCGCGGCAGCCGGGACGGCAGAGCCCGGGACGGCAGAGCCCGGGACGGCAGAGACCGGGACGGCAGAGACCGGGACGGCAGGGACGCGGCTCGCGGACTGGCCGGTCGAGGTCGACCCGGTGCTGCTGTTCCGGTTCTCGGCGCTGACCTACAACGGGCACCGGATTCACTACGACCGTGAGTTCGCCCGGGACGTCGACGGCTATCCCGGTCTTGTGGTGCACGGCCCGCTGCAGGCGATCTTGATGACCGAGCTGACCCGCCGGGCGGCGCCGCTGCCGCCGCGGTGCGCGTTCCGCTACCGTCTCGTGGCGCCGCTGTTCGAGGGTCAGGGGCTGACGGTTTCCGGCGCCCGGCAGGGTGACGGCAGTTACCGGTGCGCGGTCCGGGACGGCTCAGGCCGCCAGACGGCGGCCGGCGAGCTGACTCCCGAAGCCTCCTGACGCCGGGGTGACCGCCCGCAGCGGCGGGTCAGGCACCCGGCCCGGCAGGGCGGCCGTGGCCGGCCGCCGCCAGGAACCCGGCCACCAGGCCGGTGAACTCCCGCGGCCGCTCCACACGGCCATCGTGCCGGCGAAGAACCGGGCGCTGGAGACGTTGCCGTGCACCAGGACGAGAGCCGGCGCGTCCCGCGGCCCGGACTTGAGCACGTGCGTGCGCAGCCGGGACGTCGGTACCTCGGCCTGGCTGATCGCGGCGGCCGCAGCGGTCATGGCGGTCCTTCCTGCCGCAAGCTCATCGGCGGGTCCGGACCGCCTGGACACGGGCAGCAGGCGGCGTTCGAGCCGGCGGCTGGCCCCGGGCACACCTTAACGGGGATCGCCGGGTCCGCTTCAACTGGCAGGCTAGGGTCCGGTACCGGTCCAGCCCGGCCTGGTGACGCCCGCGATGGGCGGGCGGGCGGAGCGGGGTCGGATGAGCAGCGGCGGCGAGGCGGGGAGGCCATGCGTCTCAGCGGCTATATCGGCGTGATCGGACCGGGCGAGGGGGCCGCCGCCGCGGACTGCGCGGTGGCCGAGCAGGTGGGCCGCCAGCTCGCGCTGGCCGGGGCGGCGGTGCTGTGCGGCGGCCTGGGCGGGGTGATGGCGGCGGCCTGCCGCGGAGCGGCTGCCTGCGGCGGCGTGACCGTCGGCCTGCTGCCGGGGGACAGCCGGGCGGCGGGCAACGAGTTCCTCACCGTCGCGCTGCCCACCGGCCTCGGCGAGCTGCGCAACGGGCTGATCGTGCGGGCCAGCGACGCGCTCATCGCCATCGGCGGCAGCTGGGGCACGCTCAGCGAGATCGCGCTGGCGATGCGGACGGGCAAGCCGGTGGTCACGGTGGGCGGCTGGCAGGTCGTCGACGGGCAGCAGCCCGGCCTGGCCGTCCCGGTGCCAGCCGACTCGGCTGGCCAGGCAGTCAGGCTGGCGCTGAGCCTGGCCCGGGGCGACGGCGGCCAGCCACAGCGCTGACGCTGAGCTGGCCCGTCAGCGGGCGGCGAGCACCTCAGCGATCTTGGCCGCTGCGCCGGACGGATCGGCGGTGTCGTGCAGTACCTCGCCCCAGGACCACCGGTAGAGCCAGCGCAGCCGCCCGTCACTGCCCGTGTCGGGAATGCAGTCGATGCTCTCGGCCAGCATTTCCGCGCCAGGGATGAAAACATGCAGCGCGGCGGGATAGGTCGTCTTCACGCTCGCATGGAAACCCTGCGTGTCAAGCTCTGTCGCGAGCCGCTGCAA
>JBKQSL010000411.1:0-3629 GCA_052143655.1 Streptosporangiaceae bacterium
CGACTCCGGACCGAATGGCGGCTCCTATGTCGTTCCGTCTGGCGCAACTACCAGACGTCCGGCAACCTTGCGCTCGGACACGCCGCTGCGAGCTTGCCGGACGGCCACCCGCCGCACCCTGCAGAAGCTGGCGACAGAACCAAGGACCACTCTTGCACTGTGGCATATCGGCTTCTTGCTCGGAGTGCGGCCGTCGGCGCAGCGACGCCACCGACACCGCCAGCCCCCGCTCATCAGCCAGCCGCTGGTGAATCGTCGCCACCGTCACCCCGGCAGCCAGCTGCCCGACGATGTAATCCCGGTGCGCCGCGATCGCCGGCCAGGTCACCTGCCGCAGCCGCGTGTCCGCAAGCTCCGGGAACCACTCCCGCGCCAGCTCCGCCCACCGCTCCGGGCTCACCGCCGGCCCGCCCGGCGTCATCCCGGCCGCCTCCGCCGCGGCCACGTACTTGCGCACCGTGTTCCGCGACAGCCCCAGGCTGCCCGCGATCTCGTTCTTCGACCGGCCCGCATGCCAGCGCGTGAAAATCTCGCAGATATCGATCACGTCGAACGTCCTCCTCGCCGCCGGGCCCCCGTCCCTCGACGGAGGCATGATCCTGACTTCCCGATGACCAGGTCCACCCCGACACGCACGCACTGACCATGGTCAATAAAGTGATCGGGGTGGTCAATTACGTGATCGCAGCACGCCCCTCACTGCTCAATTTCATGATCGCTGACACCGGCCTGGGGTGGGACGCCATCGGGGCCCGTTCCGGCGTGACGTACGATCTCGCGTGTGACCAGCAGACCTGACTCGGAGCAGCACCTGCGCGACCTCGCGTGGCTGCGCCGTGTCCGCGACCGGATCGACCGGGACTACGCGCAGCCGCTGGACGTAGAGGCGCTCGCCCGCGGCGCGCACATGTCGGCCGGGCACCTCAGCCGCGAGTTCCGGCTCGCCTACGGCGAGCCGGCGTACAGCTATCTGATGACGCGGCGCATCGAGCGCGCCATGGCGCTGCTGCATCGTGGCGACCTTAGCGTCACCGAGGTCTGTTTCGCCGTCGGCTGCTCGTCGCTGGGCACCTTCAGCACCCGCTTCACCGACCTGGTCGGCATGTCCCCTAGCAGCTACCGGCGCCACGCGGCTCGCACGACGGCGGGGATGCCGCCGTGCGTGGCGAAACAGGTGACCAGACCGGTCAGGAATCGAGAAGCGCGGGTCACCGAGCCGCAGCTAGCGTGATCGCCATGGACATCAGCATTCACGCGAGCTTTCTCCCGCATAACGACCCGGAGGCCGCCCTGGCCTTCTATCGCGACATCCTCGGGTTCGAGGTCCGCGCCGATGTCGGATCCGGCAAGATGCGCTGGATCACCGTCGGCCCCCCTGGCCAGCCTGGCACGTCCATCCTGCTGGCGCCGCCGGCCGCCGACCCGGGCGTCACCGATGACGAGCGCCGCACCATCGCCGAGATGATGGCCAAGGGCACCTACGGGTGGATCCTGCTGGCCACCAAGGACCTTGACGGCACTTTCGAGCGGCTGCAGGCCAGCGACGCAGAGGTCGTGCAAGAGCCAGCGAAGCAGCCGTACGGCGTTCGCGACTGCGCCTTCCGCGATCCCGCCGGCAACTTGATTCGCATCCAAGAACAGCGTTGAGCGTCCGGCGATCGCAGCCATGTGCACAGACGCGTACCGTGAGGCGCTGAAAGGAGCAGCAACGGAACCGCCACGCAGGCTGCAACAGCGTAAGCACGATACGCTGGGCCGGCTTGAATCCGATGCGGACGCCTGGATAGCCACTGCCGACACCGCCGGTAACGGCTATCTGCTGCCGCTTTCGTTCCTCTGGGACGGCGCGGGTGTGATTGTCTCTACGCCGCGTTCCAGCGTGACCGGGCGCAATCTGAGCCGGGGTGGGCGGGTGCGGGTCGGCGTCGGGCAACTGCGGGACGTCACCATGATCGACGGGGCCGCGGAGCCTGTGCAGGACGAGCGGACGAAGGACGCGTTCGCCGCCAAGCATGGCTGGGACCCGCGCCAAGAGGCCGGTGACTACGCGTATTTCCGCATTGTCCCCGACCGGGTGCAGGCCTGGCGTGAGGTCAACGAGCTGCCTGGCCGCACCCTGATGCGTGACGGCGACTGGCTGGCCTGAGCCTGCGGCCAACGCCCAATCAAGCATCAGACCGCCTGGGCGTCGGCCCAGCTGACAGGCGGTTGTCCCAGCACGCGCGCCACGCCAGTGCTGCCCGTCGCTTTATGCGCTGTGGTGCCGATGGCGGTACCCGAGCCCGAGCTGGATAGCGATCCACAGGACGAGGATGATGACCGGGGTGATCCATAGCGACGGGAGCGGCGAGCCTGTAGCCCAGAGGACCAGCACGAGCGCCACCACCGCCAGCGTCAGCTTGTAGTGCGAGCTTCTGTTGACCATGACCTTCTCGATAGGGTTCATGACGGGCTCCCGTTCCGCACAATGATGATTGCGTCTATCAACTAATGTAGCATGGCGGCGTGAAGGCAAGCCGGGACGACGTCCGCGCGATGGTGGCCGCGCTGTTCGTGACCAACGCGGCGCTCGACCGGGCCAGACGCCAGAAGAAGGGCGCAAGCACGCTCAGTCTTCTGCAGGTCATCGCCGCGACCCCGGGAATCCGCCCGTCGGAGATTGCCAGTGCGCAGGATGTGCATCCCTCCCAGGTCACCCGGCAGGTCCGGGAGCTTGAGAACCTGGGGCTCGTGCAGGTCACGGCCGATATGGCCGACAAGCGCTCCTGCCGGGTCACGCTCACCTCCGCCGGTACCGATGAGCTGCAATCTCTGACCGAAGAAGGCCTGGACCGGTTTGCCTCATTCGTGGCCGACTGGGAGCCCGAAGAGGTGCGGATGCTGACCTCGCTGCTCCAGAAGCTGGAAGAGTCCAAGGCGGCAACTGCCGCCCGGCAGCGGCCCCCGCCAGGTCGTCACTGGGCCCGGCCGACCGCGTGACCAGGCTGACCTCAACCCCCGGCCCACTTCTCCGCATCCCCGCTTCTGCCGCCGGGCGGCAGCCGCCGGAACGCCCGCCCAAGGACCACGCCTGCGGCACGAAGAGGCAGCTCCCCGAAACCACGGCGGAACAGCAGCGGCGCCGAGCGACTGATTCGACGGTCTAACAGCAGGCCGGCGGCTCGCCGCAGGAGAAGCCGCCGACTCCCGGTAAAACGTCGGCTTCAGAGGCAAGCGCCCGCAGTCCTGCGCTCATGGTCGCAACCGCTCGGGAGTAGCGGGTATCGATGGCGGCGGCGGCCAGCGTATCCGCGCCGGACCGGCGTGCCAGGATCCTGCAGCACCCAGGCGCGACACCCGCCAGCTGAACACCGCGCACGGACGCCGATACCCGGCCAGCCCGCTCGCTGGCCGGGGTATCCGCCGCACAGGCCGCCGCGAGCCCCGGGGCGTAGACTCCGGCTACCAGGCAGCAGACGCAGGGGGCGAGGTGCGCGTCGGGGCTGACTTCGCCGGCTTTCTCCTAGTGCCCTGGATCTTTAATCAAACATAAAAGTGGTGCAGGTCACATCTCCCGATAGAGTGTCGTCACTCATTGTGTCGAGCTATATCAGTATGGTTGCCAACATGGCAAAGACGGGGCGGCCTAA
>JBKQSL010000412.1:0-5320 GCA_052143655.1 Streptosporangiaceae bacterium
GACTGACCACCACCACGCCACCACGCACACCACGGCCCCGCCAGCACCCAGCCGGCGGGGCCAATTCGTGCCCGCCCATCCTCACTGCCAATGACCGCTACGTCCTCATCTTGCGTGGCCGGGAACATACCGGCAGCACCCGCAGGCCCGCTGCGCTCTCTTCTGGCCGGGCGGCGGATGTGTTGCGTGATTGATCCCTTGTTCGCGCCGGCGGCCGGTGCGAGGGTTTTGGATGTAGCACTTCGTGAGAACCAGGGGAGATGGCATGGGCGCAGGGTCGCAGTTGCCGGCTCGCGGGGCGGCAGTGGAGGGGCGCGGGCGTTGGGCCCCCGTGGCCCGGGTGCTGGGAAGGCAGCTGGGCGCTTCACTGGTCACGGGCCCGGTGCTGGACTTGCCGTCCGTCAACGGGTGGGGCAACGTCGGCGGGAACTGGGCGCAGTCGGTGTCGACGGACGCGGCGTCGTTCGAGGCCTGGATCCGCACGACCGCCAAAGCCAGCCAGACGATCGTGATCGGCAGCGACCCGCCGGGGGCGACGCCCCGGATCAGCGTCGGCGGGGACCAGATCTCGGTGTACTGGAATACCGGCGGCAGCGCGCCGGGGTGGACGTCGGCGGACACCACGCCGGTCACCGACGGGCAGTGGCATCACATCGCGGTGGTGTTCGACGGAGGTGCCATCACCTTCTACAAGGACGGGGTGGCCACCGCGGACCAGTTGTCGGCCGGGGCGCCGGAGCAGGCGGCCGGGACCTTCCAGCTCGGCGCGGGGTTCGGCGCGACGACCGGGTTCACCGGCCAGTTGTATGACGTCCGGGTCTGGTCGGTCGCCCGGTCGGCGCAGCAGATCGCCTCCTGGCGCTGGGCGCCGATGTCGCTGACCGAGCCCGGCCTCACGGTGCGGACCTCGTTCGACGCGGCCACCCAGCAGATCATCAACCAGGTGGGCGGTGTGGTCGGCTCGGTCACCGGGGCCACGGTCGTCGTCACCGGCCTGCCGGCTCCGTCGTGCGCGCTGTCATTCAGCGGGGGGCGGAAGGACTGCGTCAACCTGGTGACCGCCGCCCGGATCGACAGCAGTGCTGCCACCCTGGAGTGCTGGATGAGGATGTCGGCCGCCGCCGGGGTGGCCGCGGCCGGCCAGACGCTGATGGCCGTGGAGGCGCTGGGTGATCTCACGCCTCAGTTCGCCTACGCCGGTAACGACGCGCTCAGCTTCTCGTGGCATGGCATCTCGTACCGGTCGGCTGACACCAGGCCGGTGTCCGACGGGGCGTGGCATCACGTGGCGGTGGTGTTCAACCAGAACTACGTGACGTTCTACAAGGACGGGGTCGCCACTGCGGACGTGTTCCAGATGCCGGCGCTGCAGCCGTCCGATGGCCTGCTGGTGATCGGAGGCGCCCTTGGCTCGATGGCTGCCTTCAGCGGCGAGCTGTATGACATCCGGGTGTGGAACACCGCCCGCACCACGGCGCAGATCAGCTCGTTCCGCTACGTCACGCTGACGGGCGCCGAGCCCGGCCTGACGGCTCTGTGCAACCTCAGCGGCATGAACCCCGCGCAGCCCGGGGCGCCGGCCAACCAGGTCAACCAGCTTCCGGGCACCATGGGCGGGAACGCCGCGGTGGTTGCGGCGGTGCTGCCGCAGCAGCCGCTGCCGGTCAGTGTCTGGACCTACCCGGTCTCTGGTGAGTCGCCGGCCGGGCCGCTGCTGTCGCCGCAGGGGCTGCTGTGCACCGACAACGACACTGGCGGTACCGGCGGGGCGTTCCTGCGGTCGGTGGAACTGGAGACCGGGCAGGTCCGGTGGAGCTACGATGTCCGGCCGGAGAGCGAGCTGACCAGCGTGGTGATCCCCGCGGCGGTGGGCACCGACGGCCAGACGGCCTACACCGGGGTCCAGTCGCCCTACCAGGACACGACGGTGAACTTCGTGGAGATCCACGCGGTGAACGTCGCGGTCGGCGAGCCAGTGTGGCAGCAGCCGGCCCGCCTGGCGCCCGCGACGGCTTTCCTGACCCGTCCCGCGGTGCTGGCGGGCACGCTGTACGCGGGAGTGGAGGGCCTGTCCTCCGGGGGCCTGGCCTGGGGTGACCCGGCCAGCGGGACCATGCAGGTCAGGTTCTTCGCCGAGCCGCAGCAGGAAGGGGCGGCGCAGTTCATGACGGAGCCGACCGTCGACGCGACCAGCGTCTACGTCGGCCGGAACGCAGCGGCAACCTCGACCACGCACGCCCAGACGCTGGTCACCGCGCTCGCGGCCGACCTGCAGCAATGGACGGTCACCTGGCAGGTGAAGCTGGCTGCCGCGATCACCGCGGACCTGGCGCTCGGCTCATCGACGCTGTTCATCCCCACCGGGGGGACGATCGTCGCGCTGAACACCGCCGACGGGTCGGTCAAGTGGTCGCATCAGCTCAGCGGATCCCCGGTGCGCAGCCGCCCGGTGGTGATCGGCAGCACGGTGTACGTCGGCAGCACCGACGGGACCCTGTACGCGCTGGACACAGCGGCCGGCACCGAGCAGTGGCGGGTGGATACCGGGTCGGCGATCGTCACCGACCTGGTCAACGAGGACTCGGTGCTGTATTTCGCCAGCGCTGGCGACAGCGCCGGCACGGGGCCGGCGTTCCTGGCGGTGGACACCAACAGCCAGGGCAACGACGTCCTCAGCTACCCGGTCCCGGACGCCGACACCATCCTTTTCGCCCAGGGCGGGGTGACCAACGGCGTGGTGTACTTCTACGGCGCGCAGAACGTCTACGCGGTCAACATGTCCAACGTCATCCGCGAGTTCTCGGTGACCAGCAAGCTGATCGTGGAGAACTACGACACCAGCACCAGCACGCCGGCCGGCAGCGACACCTCCTACCGGGTCACGCTGAGCATCCGCGACGAGAACGGCTGTCCCCGGGTGCAGCAGGCGGTCAAGCTGTGGTCGCCCGGCACCCTGTACGTGGTCAACCAGGCCGCCCCGGTCACCGTCTCCGCGGATGCCCCGGCCTGGATGCAGACCGATACCTCCGGCGACCTCACCCTGGCGATCAGCGCCTTCGCTGACGGCACGCCATCGGGCACGCCGAACGTCGCCTGCCCGCCGCTGCTGGCCTGGGCGAACTTCATGTCCGCGGGCGAGGCCATCGTCATCTACCCCGACCACGAGTCGCTAGGCACCCTGGCCAATGTGCAAGGCTCCGCCAGCTCCGCCAGCGCGAGCCAGGCGGCCAGCCCGGCCGGTGCCGCCCGCGCGGTCGCCGCCGGCCCGGCGCCCCAGTACCTGGACCAGGCCACCGCCTATGACGGCAGCGCGCTGATCCTCTCCTCCTACCAGGACCCGGCCTCGCTGACCGCGATCGCCTCCACCGTCCGCAACGTCGTCGGAACCCGCAACACCGGCGCCGTAGGCGCATCCCGGCTGACCGCCAGCCGTCACCAGCCGCCGAAGTACATCCGGCCCGGCGCGGTGGTGCCGAACGTCGTCTATGCCGCGGACAGCGCGGCATCCCCGAGCCGGCCGTACGTGCCCGGGGCGATCCCCACCTTCACCGTCGACTTCTCCACCGGGCAGCCGGTCTTCCAGGCCGGCGCCTTCGACGAGAGCCGGCCCGCCGCGCTGCGCTCCCCGGCCGGCGCCGGGGTGGGCGGGATCTTCAGCGACATCGCGCACTTCGCCGACAACGTGGTCCAGGGCAGCGAGCAGGTCGCCAAGCTGGCCTGGCAGTTCACCGAGAACGCCGTCCAGACGGTGATCCACACCGCGGAGAGCATCTACAACCTGGTCATCACCGACGTCGAGGACGCGGTCACCGCCGTGGTCGGCTTCCTCAAGACGGTGGTGGCGGACATCAAGAAGATCATCCAGTGGCTGTCCGCGCTGTTCAACTGGGAAAACATCCTGCACAACCACACCTACCTCAAGAACGCGATCACCAACCCCGCCGACCCCGGTCACCCCGGCGTCATCGACCGGCTGGCCGCCTGGGTGGCCAGCGAGCTGAACGGCGGCACCGACACCACGACCGCGCTGAGCACACTGACCGGCCGGTCCTCCGCGGCAGTGGGCAGCACGGCCACCGCCACCGCCGGGCAGACCGTGCAGACCCAGCAGGGCGGCAGCAACGACCCCAGCCAGCTCTACAACACCGGCGGCAACAACAACGCCAACCAGTGCACCTGGATGCACCAGAAAGTCGCCGAGAACTCCTCCACGGCGACGGTCGGACCGGCCCCTGCGGCCGGGCTGGGAGCGACCTGGGATCCTGGTGCCGTCAACGCGGCGTTCGAGCAGTTCCTGACCGCACTGGCAACCGCGCTGGAAGGGTCGTTCGCCGACCTGCCCGAGCAGATCCAGCAGAAGCTCGCCGCCGTCCAGGACAACTTCAAGGACCCGAAGTCCGCGCTGAGCACGGGCCTGTCCGACCTGCTCGGCGTATTCGAGGCCCTCGCCGATGACATGGTCGACTTCGCCAAGGCGGTCGCCACGGACTTCCTGCAGCTGCTCGATACCCTGCTCGGGCAGATCACCAGCTGGCTCGCGCAGCCGGTCGACATCCCCTTCGTCTCCGGGCTCTACCACGCGCTGACCGGTGACCAGCTCAGCCTGCTCGACCTCATCTGCCTGATCGCCGCCGTCCCGGCCACCATCCTGCTCGACGTCATCACCGGCTCGCCGACCGTGCCGGACACCGTCGCCGCCGGGACGGGCGCAGCGACGGCCGCTGACCCGGGCGACGTGGGTGCCCCGGGCTCGGCCGCCGGGCAGATCCTGCTCGGGGTGGCCAACGCAGTCATCAGCATCGCCGGCCAGGTGCTGGACTCCGGGCTGCTGGCCTACATGGACGGCTGGTCATCCCTCGGGCCGGCCAAGTCCAAGCCGGGGTCACTGCTCAACTTCCTCAACTACGTGGACTTCGCCGTCGACTTCATCGGCTGGGGGCTGGGCGTGGCGGTGAGCTCCGGCTGGCTGGTCTGGAAATGGCCGGACTGGTTCTACTGGGTGGTGCAGAGCGTTCCGCAGGGTTTCAACTTCGGCTACCTGTTCCGGTCCGACAGCACCAACGAGAATCAGGTGAAACGGGACACCATCTCCGGGGTCGTCATTCTGCTCCTCTCGGCGGTGTGGGCCGCCGAATGGCCGGCCGGTTACCGGGACGCCCCCAAGGCCCCCGGGCTGGTCCTCAGCGCCAACATCTTCAGCAGCGTATCCGGCATCTGCGAGGCGCCACTGCTCGCCGGCAACCCGTGGCTGGTGCTGGAATTCGTGCTGCCGGTGAAGCTGACCGCGGCCACCGTCAGCAGCATCCTAGGCTTCACCGCC
>JBKQSL010000413.1:0-3039 GCA_052143655.1 Streptosporangiaceae bacterium
CTGGGGGCTGCGAATGATCTGGCCGCGGGTGAGGCGGGCGATGCGGGCCAGCGGCTGCCCGTAGAGCAGAACGAGCAGCCCGGCGACGCGGTCCTCGATGGCGCGGGTGCCGTCGTGGAGGAGGCCGCGGACCAGCGTCCACCGCTCGTCTTCTTCGATCTGGGCGAGGAGCTCGCTGCGCGGGTGCTGGGGAATGTCCAGGTCACGGGTGTGGCTGCGTCTGCTGGCCCAGAGCACGAAGGCGCGGGCGTGGTAGTTGGTGCCGGGCCCGCCGGTGAGCCAGCTGTCGATATCGTGCTGGGTGCAGTCCGCCAGGCTCGTGCCGTTATCTCGTAGCCAGGTGATCAGCTTGAGGGCGGCGCGGATCTCGTTGTGCACGTAGTCGGCCTGCTCGGCGGTGATGTGCTGCCGCTGTGATTCTCCGCGCAGGCGGCGCAGGTGGTGCCAGGTGGCGAAACTGCGGACGATCCGCCGTTCGGCGGGGCCAGATGGCCGGGGGCTTCCGGTCCCGGCCGCCGGACGCCGGGCCCTGCACGTTCCCGCGGACCGACGCGCTGGCGAGGGCGGCCGCACCGTGAACGTGCACGCCCTGATCGCCACCGCCGTGAACACGGACGGCAAGTGGGAGATCCCCGGCATCGACGTTGCCTCCTCCCAGGACGGTGCCGGGTGGCCCGCCTTCCTGCGCGGCCTGGCCGGCGTGCAGCTGGTCACCAGCGACTGCCACCAGGGTCTGCGCGACGCGATCGCCAGCGTGCTGCCCGGAGCCGCGTGGCAGCGCTGCCGGACCCGCTGAAGCCGTAAAGATTCAACCTGTTGCTTTTCTTTGCCTGTCTCGTTGAGCTGGTATGGGCATATCGATCGAGGTCCGTGGGCAGCTTGTCTTGCGGTTCAAGTGCTGCTTCCGCATCTGAACGAGCGGCAGCAGCGGCTGGTGCTGGGGCAGGAGGCCCGGCTGCTCGGCCACGGCGGGGTGCGCGCGGTGGCGCGGGCGGTGGCGCGGGCGGCCGGGGTCAGCGAGACCACGGTCCGAGCCGGGGTGTTCGAGTTGGCGGCCGCCGCGAGGCTCCGCTGCCGGACGGCCGGGTCCGCAGGCCCGGTGGGGGACGGCGAGCCGCCGAGGATCTGGATCCGGATCTGGTGCCCGCGCTGCTGGCGAACCGGACGAGCGTGGCGACCCGATGTCGCCGCTGCGGTGGACCACCAAGTCGCTGCGCAACCTCGCCGGGGAGTTAACCCGCCAGGGTTATCCGGTCTCCGCGCCGGCGGTGGGCAGACTGCTGCGCGAGCAGGGCTTCAGCCTGCAGGCCAGCACCAAGACGCTGGAGGGCAAGCAGCATCCTGACCGGGATGCCCAGTTCCGCTATATCAACGAGCAGGTCAAGGTGCACCAGGTGGCTGGGCAGCCGGTGATCAGCGTCGATGCCAAGAACCCCGCGAGGTCTGGCGCCAGATCTGGAGCAACACTCCCCGGGAGCGCCTGAATAAAGAGATACGCCGCCGGACCGGCGTGGACGGCATCTTCCCCCGACGCGACGCCATCATCCGCCTCGCCGGCGCCGTGCCAGCTGAGCAGAACGACGAATGGACCGAAGCCCGCCGCTACATGGGCCCGGAAGTCCTCACCGCCTGCCAGAAGGCAGCGCAAGAATACGACACCAATTCTGCCGAAACTGGCGTGACACTTGAGGTCATTGGTGCTAAATAGAAATAGATCGCGAGGTGGTCATCTCATACACCACCTCCATGGGCGTGGCCCAGTCTGGTCCGGCAGCTGCCAGGATGCCCCGACTGAGGTGTCAGCCATCCAGAGATCCGGCGGCGGCGGGGCACGGCGCGATGCGTGACCATCTTTCGGAGGTGTCAGGATCAGCCGTGGCCTGATGGGCGTTCCTGCGGGCGCGGCGGGTGCGGATAGTCTGGTGAGCGGTGCTGGAAGGACAGGATGCGCGGATTGCGGATGACCCCGTCGCGGATTTCAATGGCCCGCCGGATCGTCTCGTCCGCGTCCCAGCCCCGGGGGCCGGCGAGCACCGGGCGCAGGTGCGGGAGCACGGCCTCGCTGATCTCCCAGGTAGCGGAGTTCCACAGGTACGACGGGCTGTGGTCCACGGCGTAATAGCCGACGCCATTGCCGACCGTGACCATGGGCTCGGCGAAGCTTGCGGGCCGCGCCCAGCCAAAGCCCATGCCCTCGTCGCAGGACACGTCCACGATGAGACTGCCAGGCGCGAAAGAGCCAAGCTCGCCGGCGGTGACGAACATCAGCGGCGCGTCGGTGTCCTGCAGCACGCAGTTGACCACGATGTCGTGCTCGGCGAGGAAGGCCGCCAGCGGTATCCGGCCGGTTCCGCGCAGCACGTGGCAGCGGCTGGGGTCGCCGGGGTCCTGCTCGAAGTGCACCATGCGCGCGGAGTGGATCGGGGAGGCGACGGCGTTGATGTCACGGTGGGTCAGGATGTCAACGTCGTTCACGCCGTGCGCGTTGAGGGCCGTCACGGCGCCCCGGCCGGCAGCCCCGAAGCTGATGACGGCTGCGCGGAGCCGGCGGCCGTACTCACCCGTCGTCCCGGTGAGCTCCAGGGCGTGCAGGACCGAGCAGTACCCGGCCAGCTCGTTGTTCTTGTGAAAGACATGCAAGCCGAACGAACCGTCGGTATTCCAGTAGTTCATCGCCTCGAAGGCGATCAGGGTGAGCCGCCGCTCGATGCTCAGCCGGGTGATCTCCTCGTCCTGGACACAATGCGGCCAGCCCCACAGCACCTGCCCGTCCCGCATCTGCTCGAGGTCCCGGGGCTGCGGCTTGGGCAGCAGGATCACATCGCATTCCGCGAGGAGCTCCTCACGGGCGCGAAGCCCGGCCACGCACGATGCCAGCTGGCTGTCGGGCACGCCGAACTGCGCGCCGTAGCCCCGCTCGAGATAGACACGCTCCCGCAGGCCAGCATCAATCCGGCCGACGTGCAGCGGATGAATCGCGAGCCGCCGCTCGTTCTCCTTCCGTGACCGCGATATCACTCCGAGGCTGAGCTGATCCAC
>JBKQSL010000414.1:0-2881 GCA_052143655.1 Streptosporangiaceae bacterium
GACTGACCACCACCACGCCACCACGCACACCACGGCCCCGCCAGCACCCAGCCGGCGGGGCCAATTCGTGCCCGCCCATCCTCACTGCCAATGACCGCTACGTCCTCATCTTGCGTGGCCGGGAACAGCTGCTCGCTCGTCAGTGGTGGCGCGGCGGCGGCCAGCTCGCGGGCGTAGGCATCCAGATTTTTATCCTCGTTGGTCGTGGCAGCGGATTTCGCGCAGCGGTCTCGCTGGCCTGGTGCCGTTGGCCGGGGGCTGCCGTGCCGTGTGGGGCGGCGGGTGGCTGGGGGTAAGGGCGGTCACCTCCCTCCTGCGGCGCGGTCCTGGCGGTGCGGGTCACTGGCCCGGCCTGGCGCGGGACGGACGTCCCGGGACGGTCGTGGGCGGGGACGGTGGAGCCCGGTCAGCGTGCGTCTCGTGGTGCGGCTGGGTGCGGGTATGGCGGGTCCGGCCGTATGGTGTAGAACGGCGCGCGGGATTCCGATGTCTGGGGCTTTTGGCGGGCTGTGCGGCGACGTCGCGGGCGGACGCGGGCGGGGCGGGCTTGGGTAGCCAGGGGTCGGGCAGCGCCGCGTCGAGGGCGGACAGCGGCACCGGGCCGCGGCTCCAGCCGGGCAGCAGCGGCAGCCACACTGGCCCGGCCGGGCTGGCGTGACCGGGGTCGGTGGATGTGGTGGCGATCCGCAGTGCCGGGGTGTCCGGGGAGCCGGTGATCGCGCGGCGGGCACTGAGTTCGCGGCGCGGGGCGGGGAAACAGAACAACAGCAGCGGGAGCGTCAGACCGGCGCCGTTGAAGGCTTCGGCGAGGTTGCCGTAACCGGGAAGTTTCGCGGTGAGCTGCGGGAGGTGCTCGCTGCCGGTGTCGTACTCGAACAGGAACGTGGTCTCGTGGCCGTCCTCGGCCCACACGCCCAGGCCGTCCGGGTTGGGCACGTCGAGATAGCTGCGACCTTGCGGGAGGCGGGTGAACAGCCACTCGTGGGCGGCTATCTCGTTCAGCCACGTCGCCAAACTCGTCGCGTCACCGGCTTGGCGGGCGTGGGCGGCGAGCGCGGCGAAGAACCCGTTGACACCGGTCAGGTGCGCGAGCCGCTGTGAACGCTCCAGGGCGAGTTGGCGGTCGGCGCGCACCGCGGTCAGCCACTTGCGCTCGTCGCCGTCCTCGACGCCGAGCAGCACGGCGCCGACAGGTCCGAGCAGGTAGTGCCACGGCGCGGACCCGACCTCGCGGTGCGGCCGGAACCGGCGCAGCGCACCGACCTCGACCAGCACGCTCAGCCGGTGCCTCGCCGTGATCACGCTGCCGAACCCGAGCGCGGCGACCTGACTTGTGGTGAGGACGCGGTGCTCGGCCACGGCGCGCACCAGCAGCCGGTCACGAGCGGTCAGGTGGGAAGCGGCGGCCAGTATTGCCGCGTCGGAGGCAAGGGAGGATGTGCCCGCCGCCCCCCGCCGGCCGCCACGCGCGAAATATTGTGCTGACATCAGTCATCAGCCCCGGACACCCGCTGCGGGTATTTTCGGCCGCTGACCAGCGGCTTCACCCGTCTGCATCCCGGCAGCCGGCCCGGACGTCCTGGGTGTCCGGGCCAGCAGCCGGGCCGCCGTCCGCCCCACCATCCGGGCTGGGCATCCACGCCCGCCCGTGTGTACCTCGCGAAGCGCCATGTTCAGTCATGCTTTGAATACCCCTCTCACCCTCTCACTACATAAATCGGGTTTTTAGGGGTGTTTTTGAAGATCGCCTTGAAATCAGTATCTAATAGACGCTCAAAAGTGACGGCATTGATATAGATAGCCCGTAAAAGGGGGTGTCTGGCCGGTGTCCCGGCCGGAACACCGCCCCGAACCCGGCCTGCCTGCAGCACGGTGCACGCACACATGGTCGAGGCGCCCACGTTTCAGGTCTGGGCCCGGTTTGCCATCACGATGAGTCAACCCTCAACCGGCCGGGTCCATCCGCGCGACGACCAGGGCCGCAGGGGCGGAGTGGGGAGCGGAGGCTCACGCGCAGGTTCCCGCACGGGTGAACCCCGGGGCAGCCTCCGGAAGAGCGGCCACCGGCAGGACAGGCCGCCACCGACGCCGCGAGACGGCGCTGCTGACACCGGGAGTCATGGATTCATCCAACGAGTCGGGGCTCTCCGAACGCAGGTCGATCAGGGCTGTGACCAGCCACAACCCGCCCTACGGGGTCCGTGTCTCCGTCGGCGCCCCTAAGACGCCAGACGAGACGACAGCCGAAACGCCACAGGAGACGCCAGCCGGAACGCGGCGCGGGTACCACCCAGGTACCTCAGAATTCCACGACCGTCCGGCCGGTGGGCACGTTGGGGGCCACGTGGCGAGTGGCTAGCTTGGTGGCTGGCAGGCGTCGCGAGGTACAGGGCTGGCGGAGTAGTCGTCGCGGATCTGGTCCCAGAGTTCGCCTGGGGTCTCAGCTTTTAGCGCCGCGCCATTGTCGCGCCTTGTGCCGGTGAACTGTGCGTTGTCCCACTTGATCTCGTACGCCTCGCCCCAGTGCCACTGCAATTCGGCAAGGTGGTGACCTCGCAGCCTGATGGCGTAGTCATCCAAGGTCCGCGTCACCGCTCTGCTTCGCTGGGGGCACTCCGAGTACAGCGGCGACCCGGGTAGCGGCCCGTGTGAGGTCACTGGCTGGGCCGATTTCGATCACCTGGGGCCACCACCACAGTGATCCCGCTTCGGTGACGATCCGGTTGCAACGGCGGGTGGCGAGATTCACTACCTCTAGCCGGGCTTCGCCCCATCCCGACGGGCATGCTTGTTCTGGCTGATGTGGGCGGAAAGGGCTCCGGTCAGAGCTGGACGCTGACACGCTGTGTCGCGTCGATGACCGCCTGATGGCGGTGGGTGG
>JBKQSL010000415.1:0-4123 GCA_052143655.1 Streptosporangiaceae bacterium
GTTATGCGCAGCTGCGCATAACACCTACGTCGGCTCAGCTCGCGGTTATGTGTCCGGGTGGGAGGTCCGCGTGTGGCGTGGTGATTGGCGGTGGTGCTGGTGCGCATAATCACAGGCCCTCCAGGAACGCCAGGAGCCGGTCGCGGGCTGGAAGTGTGCTGGCGCTGGGCTTGGGTCGGTGAGCCTGCGTAGTACTGCTTCCTTGGCTGCGAGGTCGGCTTCGAGGTACTGGTGAGTGACGGCCGGGCTGGAGTGCCCGAGCCACAACGCGATGACAGCCAGGTCTGTGCCCGACTGCAGCAGGTGCATGGCCGTGGAGTGCCGCAGGGTGTGCGGCGTGACGTGCTGGCCGCGCAGGGACGGGCAGTGCTGTTCGGCGGCGGTGACGGCCCGGTCGAGCCGGTCCCGTATGCCGGAGCGGGTCAGCGGGGCGCCGGCCCGGTTGGGGAACACCGGCGCGTCAGGGGCGGCGTTGAGCTGGTTCAGCCAGCTGCGCAGCTCGGCGGCGGTGTTCTTCCATAGCGGGATGACGCGTTGCCTGCGGCCCTTGCCGTGCAGGTACACGGCGGTCTGGCGGTCCAGCAGTACGTCCCGGACCCGCAGGCCGGCGAGTTCGGAGACGCGGGCGCCGGTGTTGTAGGCGGTGGCGAGCAGCACTGCATCGCGGCGCCCGCTCCAGGTGCGCCGGTCGGGTGCGGCCAGGATCGCGGTGACCTGCTCACGCGTCAGATAGCCGAGTACGGGCCGGTCGAAGCGCTTGGCCGGGATGGCCAGCACCCGGGCGGTGACCGGCAGTGAGGCCGGGTCGCGGACCGCGGCGTAGCGCATGAACGAGTGGATCGCGGCGAGCCGGGCGTTGCGGGTCCGGATACTGTTGCCGCGGCCGGTCTCGAGGTGGTCGAGGAAGTCCAGTATCAGCGGCGCGTCGAGGTCGGCCATGGACAGTGCTGAGGGTGGCTTGCCGGTGCGCTGCTCAAGGGTAGCCGAACAGCAGCTCGAAGCCGTCGCGGTAGGCCTCCACGGTGCGGGCGCTGGCGCCCCGCTGGGCGATCAGGCGCCGCAGGAAGAAGTCCTGGACCAGGACCGGGAAGGCGATCTGCGGGGCTCTCACGACGCGCCTGCCGGGTCGTGTGCGGCGAAGGCTCCGAACCGGGCGGCGATGATGCTCATCAGTTCGGGGACGGCCGACAGGTACCAGTAGACGTTCCGTACCTCCACGTGACCGAGGTAGGTGGCCAGTGCCGCGATCTTGGCGTCGACGTCGGCGCCCTGGGCGTGCCAGGCCTGGATGCGGCGCACCACCATGCGGTGCCGCAGGTCGTGCACCCGCGGCGTGCGGGCGCGGCCGGCCGCGGTCCAGCCCAGCTGGCGGCGCAGCACGTTGAATGTGCTGTTAGCGGCGTTGTAGCTGACCCGGTCGCTGCGGTCGGTGCGGAAGAACGCCTCGCTGCTGGCGGGCGGGCCGAAGCGGCGCTCCCGGCCGGCGGCATAGGCACGCAGCGGCGGCAGTGCGGTTGGGTGCAGCGGGATCAGCCGGGCCCGGCCGCGTTTGCCGGCGCGAACTGTGAGCACGCCGCCGGCCAGGTCGGCATCCCCGCAGGTCAGCGCCAGCGCTTCGGAGATCCGCAGCCCGGTGCAGGCCAGCAGCCCGAACAGCGTGGCATAGCAGTGCGGCCGGAGCCCGCCGGCTGGCGCCAGCCCTGCCGCGGCCCGCATCAGATCGCTGATCTCACGGTCGGCATAGACGTGCGGTGGTTTGCGGTGCCCGACCGGGCCGAGCAGCCCCGGCGCTGGCACCCCGGTGGCACCGTCCAGCGCGGACAGGTGACGCAGGAAACCCCGCACCGTAGTCAGCCGGCGAGCGGGGTTGCACGGATCCGGTGAGGCCGTCGACGTCGCCCAGTTAAGGCTCGCCTCCAGCGGGACCGGGCCGTCGTGCCCAGCCTGGTCCAGGTACCGGGCAAAGGCCCGCAGCGCGCGCTCCTGACTCGGCGAGCGGTATCCCAGCCTGCGGCGCAGCGTGACGTAGCCCGCGATCAGCGCGGTCATGCCGCCGCCGGTCATGACGTCGCCTGCGGCCAGGGCAGCGCGACCTCGCGGAGCGCCGCGATATCGACACGAGCGTAGATCCGGGTGGTGGCCAGCGAGGAGTGCCCGAACAGGTCAGCGATCTCGCGCAGGCTGGCCCCGTGACCCAGCAGTTCGGTGGCCAGTGAATGCCGCAGCAGGTTCCCGCCGCATATCGGCCCGTCGATGCCCGCGCGCCGCAGCGCGTTGTCCACCGCGCGGCCCACGATGCTGCTGCTGACCGGCGCTCCGGTCCGCAGACGGTGCAGCACGAACACCTCACGCACCGGGGTGTCCGGCCGGCCGTGCTGCAGGTAGCCGGCCAGCGCCGCTCCCACCTGGGCGGTCAGCGGCAGCAGCGCACCATGACCGGTCTTGCGGGCGCGCACCCGCACCACCGCGTTGCGCCAGTCCACATCCTCCAGCCGCAGCTGCACAACCTCGCTGGCCCGCAGACCCAGCCGGGCCATGCACAAGATGATCGCCCGGTCCCGCAGTCCGCGGGGCGAGGTGGTGTCCAGCGAGTCCATCAGCTGCTCGAAGGTCCCGGGGGGCAGATGCCGGATAAGAGCAGACGGGCGGTGCGGCACCATCGGAACCGCGTCCTCCAGCCGATCCTCACGCAGCCCTTCCGCGCGCAGGAACCGGAAGACCGAGCGCAGCGCCGACGCCGCCAGCTCCACCGTCCGCGGCCGGTAGCGGCCAGTCAGGCCGCTGACGAAGCCGGCCACATGCTGAACCCGGATCTCCGCCGGAACCACCGGCCTCCCGGCGAACACCGTCTGCAAGAACGCGCTCGCGTACCTGGCGTAGTTGCGCCGTGTCCCCGCGCACACGCCGCGGCTGCGGCGCAGATGCTCGTCGAACGCCGCGAGCACGTCCTCCAGCGTCAGTCGATCGTGAGTTGTCATCAGCTGCTCCTTGTCTTCCGAGCCGATCGGACACACAAGAAGCGTCGCGATTATGTGCAGCTAAGACCACAGCCAGCCAGCGCCGAACGCAGCCAGCACAGGGCCGCACGCACGTTCAGGGTTGCCGGACTGCACATAACCGCGAGCTGAGCCGAATAGGTGAAGTCAACCACCCACAGCCGGTTCGGGGCCGGCGCGCGGAAGTCCCGGTTCACCAGGTCCCCGGGCCGGCCGGCCACCGGTCCCGGCACCGTGGTGACCACCTTGTACCCGCCGCGGCGGACCCCGTGCAGGCCCAGCCCGCGCATCAGCCGCTCGACCGCGCACCGGCCGACCGCGATGTCCTCGCGGTGCAGCTGCCACCCACACCTTGCGGGCTCCCGAGCGCTCGCCGCCGGCCTTGAACACCCGGGTGATCTCGCCCTCCAGCCAGGCGTCGCGGACCGCCCGCGCCGACGGCGGCCGCCTCCTGGCCGCGTAATACGCCGACGGGGCGATCGGGTATCCCTCCTGGCGCAGAACCCGGCACATCGGCTCGACCCCGAACCTATCCCGGTGAGCGTCGATACAGGCGATCATCAGGGTCAGTGGCGGTCGAGCTCGGCCGCGAAAAAAGCACTCGCGGTGCGCAGGATCGCATTGGCCCGCCGCAGCTCGGCGTTCTCCTTCTCCAGCTGCCGGACCCGGCCCGCATCCGCCGTCGTGGTGCCCCGCCGCGACCCGTTGTCGATCTGGGCCTGTTTCGCCCAGCCCCGCAACGTGTCCGCGTTGATCCCCAGCTCCTCGCCGACGCGCCGGCACGCCCCCGACACCGACCCGGCCGACTCGGCCATGTCCAGCACGAGCCGCACCGCGCGGTCCCGCACCTCTTCCGGATACTTCCTCGGTGCTGCCATGACTCCCACCATCCGTTGGTTGGGAGCCTCTATCAAACCCGGGGCGATTCAAAGTCATCTCCCTGGCGGCGGGATCTGGCGTGCTGGACGAGGGGGCCTGGCCGCCAAGGCCGAGCTGTTCGGGCTGGCGTTCGGGAGGGCTGGGGGTGGTGCAGGCGCCAGCCGAGAATGCTGCCCGCCTGGACGGCGGGCCGGCCGAGCAGATGGGTGAGGTACCGGCCGAGCGGAGAACCCGGTGCGGCGTTGGCT
>JBKQSL010000416.1:0-29770 GCA_052143655.1 Streptosporangiaceae bacterium
TACTTCTCGCCGCCGCTTCGCGCTGAGGAGTTCGACGCGCTTGTCACCCGCCACTTCGCGCGGCCGGCGGGAGCGGCCGGACCGGTCCTGATCGACAAGGACGCGAGCGCGTAGCCGGGTAACACGCCGGTCAGCGCGGCAGGTCGCGGGCGGTGGTCTCGATCGCCTGCTGGGTCTGCGCACCAGCCTGCGCGGCACCGCGCAGGCCGGTGCGCAGCGGCGCCGGGGCGTCGTCCGGGCGGGCCGGGCAGGCGGTGATCAGGCCCGGGGATGTCGCGCAGCGCCCGACCGAGACCCGGCCGCCGCCGACGGCGCCCCGGCCCGGCCCGGCGCCGGCCCGGGGCGGCGATACGGCGGGACGGGCCGCCGCGCGCGGTGGTGTGATGGGTGGGCACGCCACGAGCCCCGGGAGGCCCTCATGCTGCCCTGGTCCGCCGACCTGGCCGGAACCATCGAAGAACATGTGGTGACGAGCGAGCTGCTGCTCGGCAATCCGCTCGGCGACCCGCATGAACGGCCGCTCTGGGTGTACCTGCCGCCGGGATACGACTCCGACGCCACCACCCGGTACTCTGCCGTCTACGTGATCCAGGGCTACACCGGCCATCTGGCCATGTGGCGCAACCGGACCCCGTTCCGGCAGCCGTTCCCGGAGACGGCCGATACCGTGTTCGCCTCCGGCGAGGCGCCGCCGGCCATCGTGGTCTACGTCGATGCCTGGACCGGGTACGGCGGCAGCCAGTTCGTGGACTCGCCGGGTACCGGCCGCTACCACTCCTACCTGTGCGAGGAGATCGTGCCGTGGGTGGACGGGCACTACCGCACTGTGCCCGACGCCGCGCACCGGGCGATCATGGGCAAGTCCAGCGGCGGGTTCGGCGCGATGATCACGCCGATGCTGCGGCCCGACCTGTTCGGCTCGCTGGCCACGCACGCCGGCGACGCCCTGTACGAGCTGTGCTACCTGCCCGAGTTCGGGACCTGCGCGCGGCTGCTGCGCGAGTACGACGGTGACATCTGGCGCTGGTGGCGGGGCTTCCAGTCCCGCACCGCGTTCACCCACCACGCTGACCAGCACCTGCTCGCGATCCTCGGGGTCGCGGCGTGCTTCTCCGCCCGCGAGGACGGGACGGTGGAGCTGCCGTTCGAGCCGGACAGCGGGATGCTGCGGCCCGAGGTCTGGGAGAACTGGCTGGACTGGGACCCGGTCCGGATGGTGCCGCGGTACGCCGGCGCGGTGCGGTCGCTGCAGTCGATCTGGATCGACGCGGGTACCCGTGACGACTTCTTCCTCGATCTCGGCGCGACGGCGTTCCGGTCGGCGCTGCGCGACGCCGGGGTCGCGGACGAGGCGGTCGCGTTCGAGCTGTTCGACGCGACCCACGCGGCGATCGACTACCGGTACCCGCTGTCGCTGGCCTGGCTGTGCCGGCGGATGGCCGCCTGACCCGCCCCTCTGCATCTGGCGGCCTGTCCGGCTGCGCTGCCTGTCTCCCGCCCGGGCCGTGAACGGCCCTGCCCGCCGCTACGTGGTGAGGGTGTACAACCATCCGCGCCGCGGTGACGGGAGAAATTTTCATGCAGAACAAATGGTGGGCGCCAGCCGCGCTCGCAGCCGCCGGCCTGATGCTGGCGGCCTGCGGCAGCTCAGGGTCGAGCAGCACGAGCAGCTCCGGCAGCGCCAGCTCCGCCTCCGGGGCAGCCGCGCATTCGAGCAGCAGCCCGGCCATGAGCCACGCCGGGATCAAGACCGCGAGCACCAGCCTCGGCACGGTACTGGTGAACTCCAGCGGCCGGACGCTGTACTGGTTCGCGCTGGACACGCCGACGACCTCCAAGTGCACCGGCTCGTGCGCCACCTACTGGCCGCCGGTCACCGGCGCGCAGAAGGCGGCCGCGGGCGTGTCGCTGTCCGGCAAGTTCGCCACGATCAAGCGGTCCGGCGGCCAGCTGCAGGCGACCTACGACGGGCACCCGCTGTACACCTACGCCGGGGACAGCGCGGCCGGCCAGGTCAAGGGGAACGGCCTGAACGCCTCCGGCGGCCTGTGGTGGGCCATGACCCCGTCCGGGGCCAAGCTGGCCGCCAAGCCGTCGGCGTCGAAGTCATCCTCCGGCGGCGGTTCCGGCGGGTACTGAGCCCGGCGGCGGGCGGACCCGGTGTCCGGGTCGGGCGGCGGCCACCGCCCGGCCCGGGCACGGCCCGCCCGGAGTCGCTGGGCCTGGTGCCGCTGGGCCTGGTGCCGGTGAGCCTGGTGCCGCCGCTGGCCCGGTGCCATAAGCCTGGTGCGGCCCGGTGCTGGCGGGCCCGGCCGCGGCTGGGTATGGTCCGGTCATGAGCGCGGCACCGGACACCGCCGCCGCACCGGCGGCCGTGCGGCCGCGCGGCCTGGCGATCATCTACACGGCGCTGATGCTGGCCATCCTGCTGGCGGCGCTGGACCAGACGATCGTGTCGACGGCGCTGCCGACGATCGTCGGCGACCTCGGCGGCCTGTCTCACCTGTCCTGGGTGGTGACCGCCTACCTGCTGGCGTCCACGGCCTCCACCCCGCTGTGGGGCAAGCTCGGCGACCAGTACGGGCGCAAGTACCTGTTCCAGGCCTCGATCGTGATCTTCCTGGCCGGGTCGGCGCTCTGCGGCCAGTCGCAGTCGATGACCGAGCTGATCGCGTTCCGGGCGCTGCAGGGCCTGGGCGGCGGGGGGCTGATGGTGCTGGCCCAGGCGATCATCGGCGACATCGTCCCGGCCCGCGAGCGGGGCAAGTACCAGGGCGCCTTCGGCGCGGTGTTCGGCGTCGCCAGCGTGGCCGGCCCGCTGCTCGGCGGGTTCTTCGTGGATAACCTCAGCTGGCGCTGGGTGTTCTACATCAACCTGCCGATCGGGCTGATCGCGCTGGTCGTCATCGCGATCGTGCTGCCCGCGGCCGGCCGCCGCGGGCATCACCGGATCGACTACGCCGGGTCGCTGCTGCTGGCGGCGACCGCGACCTGCCTGGTGCTGATGACCTCCTGGGGCGGCACCGAGTACGCGTGGGGCTCGCCGCAGATCATCGGCCTGGCCGTGCTCGCGGTCGTGCTCGGCGTCGGCTGGTGGCTGTCGGCCCGGCGGGCGGCCGAGCCGGTGCTGCCGCTGCGGCTGTTCCGCAACTCGGTGTTCTCGGTCAGCTCGGGGATCGGCTTCGCTGCGGGGTTCGCGATGTTCGGGGCGCTGTCGTTCCTGCCGCTGTTCCTGCAGGTGGTGCGCGGCGTCTCGCCGACGATCTCGGGCGTGTACCTGCTGCCGATGGTCGTCGGCATGCTGATCAGCTCGGTGGGCAGCGGGCAGCTGATCTCCCGGCTGGGCCGGTACAAGGTGTACCCGATCGTCGGCACCGCGCTGCTGTCGGTGGCGCTGTTCCTGCTGTCGCGGCTGTCGGTGACCACGTCCTCGCTGGTGATGGACAGCTACTTCTTCCTGCTCGGGCTGTCCCTGGGGCTGATCCTCCAGGTGCTGGTCATCGCGGTGCAGAACTCAGTCGACTACGCGGAGCTGGGCGCCGCGACCTCGGGGGTGACGTTCTTCCGGTCCATCGGCGGGTCGTTCGGCGTGGCGATCTTCGGCTCGATCTTCTCCAGCCGGCTCGCGGTCGAGCTGGCCGCTGCGCTGGCCGGGGTGAAGGCCAGCCTGCCTGCCGGGTTCAGCCCCGCGTCCGCCCAGTCCAGCCCCGATCTGCTGCGCAAGCTCCCGGCGCCGGTCCGCTCCGCGGTGCACATCGCGTACGCGCACTCCCTGGACCGGGTGTTCCTGGTCGCCGTGCCGATCGCGGTGGTCGCGTTCATCCTGTCCTGGTTCCTGCGCGAGCTGCCGCTGCGCGCCGCAGCCGGAGCCAGCGACCTGGGCGAGGCGCTCGGCGCGGTCTCGGCCGAACGCTCGTCGGTCGAGGAGATCGAGCGCGCGCTGGCCCGGCTGGCCAGCAGTGACCTGCGCCGCCGGGGGTACGAGAAGCTGGCCGAGCAATGCGGTCTCGGCCTGTCGGCCCCCAGCTGCTGGGTGCTGGCCCGGCTGGCCAACGGCGGCTCAGTGCCCGGGCACGCGCTGGCCGCCGAGGCGGGCGTGAGTGTCGACCACGGCCGCCCGTACGTGGACAAGCTCGTCGACGCGGGCTTCGTGCAGCGGGCCGACGGCCTGCTCGCGCTGACCGCCGACGGCCACCAGGCCGCCGACCAGCTGTTCGCCTGCCGGCGGGAGAGCCTGGCGAAGCTGCTGGCGGACTGGTCACCCGAGCAGCACGCCGACCTGGCGCAGATGCTGGACCGGCTGTCGCACGCCCTGCTCGGCGACGACGCCGACCGGCAGCTGATCCGCCAGTAACCCGGGCCGGGCTGGCCAGCCCGGTACCTGGCCCGGCACACTGGAGCCGATGAACGCCGACGTGGTGGTGAGCTTCGATTGCCCGGAGCTGTCGGCCTTCCTGCACCTGGCCTGACCTGCGGCGCGGGGCTACTGCTGGCCGTCGCCGGCGATCCAGCGGTGCAGCTGGGCCTTCTCCTCGTCGGTCAGCTCCATCCGGGCGTTCAGGCACAGCCGCAGCACGTTCTCGGCGAAGGCCTCGGCCAGCTGGTGTCCCTGCCGTCCGGCCGCGCGCCAGTTGACGCCGGCAAAGTAGAAGCCCTGGAGCACGAAGTGCACCGCCGGCCTGGCCACCCGGGCGCCGCGGTCCTTGCAGGCGTCCCGGACCCGCTGCTCGACCTCGGTCTGCGAGCCGGTGATGTCGCCGTCGGCGGAGAGCCTGGCCAGTTCCTCGAACAGGATGCGGTACGCCTCCGGCGTGAGCTGGGGAACCCCCGCGATGCGGCCGACCCGGGCGGCTAGCTGGGCGATTTCGGCGGGCAGCGGGACCCTGGGCTCCTCGACGAGCAGCTGCTCGTGCCGTCGCGGGTCGATCAGGTACCCCGGCGGCCGCGGCCCGGAGACCTGGAGGGTGTCGCTGGCCGCGGACTCAGCGAACCTGCCGAAACTGCCGTAGCCGCCCCAGTTCGACGCGCCGACCTCCGGGCCGAGCCGGTCCCGCAGCTGCTGGGCGGCCGCGGCCATCGGCACGGGCGAGTCGGCCACGGCGACGATCTCGGCCAGCTCGCGGCGCATCCGCTCGCGGAACCCCGGGGTGCTCCGGGTACCGAAGATGCCCGTCGGCCCGGCCCCGGCTCCGGAAGCACTACCGTCGGCCGGGACCCCGCCGTCGGGGGCACTGCCGTCGGGGCCACTGCCGCCGGGGGCACTGCCGCCGGAAGCACTGCCGCCGGAGGCAGCGCCGCCGGAGGCCGGGCCGCTTCCGGCGGCGGTCAGGCCGCCGGCCGGGCCGGGGGCAGCCCACCGGGCCGGCCAGCCGCCCATGGTGGCGCCGCGCGGGAAACGATCCGGGCCGGACCGGCCCGGCAGCCCGGCCGGCCGGTCGCCGCTGATCTGCAGCGCCTCAGTCAGGAAGACGTCGGCGGGCAGCACCATGTCGCAGGCACTCTGCAGCGCCGCCGCCGACGGGCCGCTGGCCAGCAGCACGGTCCGCCGGTCATGCGCGCGCAGCCGCAGCATCACCGGGGTGAAGTCGGCGTCGGCGGACAGCACGATGAACTCGTCGAAGTAGGTCGAGTGCGCCAGCGTATCGACGATGTCGAGGACCATGTAGATATCGGCGCTGTTCTTGCCCCGGCTGGTCAGCGGCGGGCAGTCGACCACCCGGAAGGCGCTGCGGGTGAAGTACGGCCGGAACCGGCTGAACATGACCGGGTTGAGGTAGCAGGAGCGGACCAGGATCTCCCGCCGCATCCCGTCTGGCGCGTCGGGGACCACCTGGCCCATGTCCTCCTGCATCCACCGCAGCCAGCGCTGCGGCTCAGTCGCGAACGCCTCGCCCGCGGCCGGGTCGATCTCGCACAGGTTCGAGTAGACGTTGTCGAAATCCACGAACAAGGCGGTGCGCACATGGCTGCGCGGCTGAGGGTTCATCCAACATCCCGGGGGCAATCTGGCCGGCCAACTCGTGATCGCGGCCGTCCCGCTGCCTGATGCGCTCGCGCCGGGCGGCGGCGCGGGGCGGCCTTGTCTCACTGTAGGACGGCGCCCGCCGGGACAGGTGCCGTGCGGCGATCCGGTCCGGCGGCCCGGCCCGGCCCGGTGCGACAATGACAGCATGCGGATCGTGCCTGGCCCTGCGGCATCCGCTGGCGCTGCGCGTGCCAGTTCCGTGCGGGCTCACAGCCAGCGGCGGCATACCCGGCCGGCCGGCCGCCGCAGCGCCACTGCCCGCGGGGCCGCCCCGCGCAAGGCCGGCGGTCGTCCGGGGGCGGCGCAGTCGGCTGGCGGGTCGGCCGGGTCCATCCTGTCGATCGGCTCTGCCGGGTCGATCCTGTCGGTCGGGTCGGCCGGGTCGATCCTGTCGATCGGCTCCGCGGGCTCCATCCTCTCGGTCGGGTCGGCGGGGTCGGTGCTGTCGGTGCTTTGCATCGGGTCGGCAGCGAGCGCATTCTCGGTGCTGTCGGCAGTGTCACGCTGGTCGGTCCTGGCCTGGCGGTCCCGCTCCGCGCGACGGCCCGGTGCCTGAGCAGCCCAGCGCCTGAGCAGCCCAGCGCCTGAGCAGGCTGCCGCCTGAGCGAGGCTGCTCGCGCGGCTATGCGCGGCCGCCCGCGCTGTCGGCGGGCACCAGCACGGTGAGTGCTCGGGGCAGCGCGCGGATCCGCAGCGGCACGCCGCCGGGCAGCGGATCGGCGCCCGGCAGCGGCTCGCCGTCCGCCGCGGCGGGCACGTCGCGGCTGACCGTCACCGTCGCCGCACTGGCCCGGTCCAGGCTGATCTGCGGCATCCGGATGTGCGACCCGTTCCTGATCTTCAGCAGCACCCGGACGAACGCCAGCCGGGGCGCGTCCCGCATCATCACCACGTCGAGCACTCCGTCGTCGATCCGGGCCAGCGGAGCGACCTGCATCCCGGCCCCGAAGTAGGCCGAGTTCGCGACCACGACAGCGAACCCGGCGAACTCGTGCTCGCCGCAGTCGGCAGGCGCCGGCTGGGGCGGTACCGGGACCGGCCGGGCCCCGCCCGCGACGCCGTCCCCGGTGGCCGCGGCGGGCAGGCTGAGACCCGCATCTGCGGCGGAGATGATCCGGAACGTTGCCGGGGTCCACCGGACCAGCGCCCGCAGCGCCGCCACCGGGTAGACCAGCGGCCCGGGCAGCAGCCGCATGGTGTTGGCGATCTGGCCGGCCAGCGCCGGGACGCCCAGGTAGACACTGCCGGCCACGACGCTCTCGGGGCCGTCGGCCACCCGGGCGCCGATCAGGTCCACCGTCCGGCGCTGGCCGCCGGCGAGGACCGCGGCGGCCGCGGCGGGCGCAGCCGGGATGCCCAGTACCCGGGCCAGGTCATTGCCGCGCCCCGCCGGGATCACGCCGAAGGTGCCGCCCGCCGCGGCGACCGCCCCGGCGATCGCGCCGGCCGTGCCGTCACCGCCGACAGCGACCACCGCACCGAGGTCCGCCGCGGCGGCGGCCAGCCGCCTGGCGTCGTCGAGGCTGGCGGACTCGCAGATCTCGTAGTCCGCTCCGGCGGCGGCCAGCGCCGCCGTGATGCCGGGGATCAGCCGGGCCGCGCGCCCGCCGCCCGCGGCCGGGTTCACCACCAGGCGCAGCTGACTGTTCACCGCGCCCTCCTGACGCTGTCCCGGCAGCCGCCGCCGGGACGGCCAGCGTAGCGGGCGGCCGCGGCTCGCGTGCCCGGCTCGCGCGCCCGGCTCGTGCAAGCCGCGGCCGGCCGCCGCCCGTGCCCTTTCCCTGCTCTTTCATCTCCGCGCGACCGGCCTGTGGCTGCGCGGCATACGATCGCCCCATGGCGAGCCCGGATATCGCAGCTGGCAGCAAGGCGCAGTTCCTCCAGGTGCAGACCACGACAGATTCCCGCGCGGAGGCGGTCGAGCTTGCGCACGCCGCGGTCGCCGCCCGGCTCGCCGCCTGCGCGCAGGTCGCCGGGCCGATCGCCAGCACTTACTGGTGGGACGATGAGATCGAGCGGGCCGAGGAATGGCTGCTGATGCTGAAACTGCCCGCCGACCGGTACGAGGAACTGGCCCAGCTCATCGCCGACCGGCACAGCTACGACGAGCCGGAGATCATCGCCACGCCGATCGTGGCCGGATCGGCGGGCTACCTGAGCTGGATGGAAGACGAGACTCGCCCGGACTGACCAGCGGCCTGACCGGGCGGCATCCGGCGCCCCGCGTGCACGTCGTCCGCACCCGGCTGATCGTCCGCGGCAGCGGCGAGTTTGCCCCGGCCCAAGCCGCGGCAGGCAGCCGGTGAGCGCCGCGGGCGCCTTCGGCGCGACGGTGACCGTGATCGGCGAGGCGCTCATCGACCTGGTGCCCGGCGACGAGCCGCTGTCCTTCCGGGCCTGCCCGGGCGGCAGCCCCTACAACGTGGCCATCGGCCTGGCCCGGCTCGGTCACGACACCGTGCTGATGGCCCGGCTGGCCGACAACGCGTTCGGCCGGATACTGCGCCGCAGGGCCGCGGCCGAGGGCATCCGCCTCGATGCCGCGCCGCAGGCGCACGAGCCGACCACGCTGGCCGTGGTGTCCCTGGACGAGCAGGCGCGGGCTAGTTATGACTTCTATATCGACGGCACGGCGGACTGGCAGTGGACTGCCGCCGAGGCCGGCCGCATCCCGGCCGACACCGCGGTGCTGCACTTCGGCTCGCTGGCCTCATGGACGCCGCCCGGTGATGAGCGTATCAGCGAGCTCGCGCAGCAGCTGCGCCGGCGCGGGGACGCGCTGGTCAGCTACGACCCCAACGTGCGGCCCGGGCTGCTGGGCGACCCTGGCCGGGCCCGGCCGCTGGCCGAGCGCAGCGCCGGCCTCGCGCACCTGGTCAAGGCCAGCGCCGAGGATATCGGCTGGCTGTACCCGGGGCGCAGCGCCGCCGAGGTCGCTGGCGGCTGGCTGGAACTGGGCGCGACGGTCGTGGTGATCACCGACGGCGACAGCGGGGCGGACACGTTCACCGCGGCGGGCCCTGCGCTGCACTGCCCGGCGCAGCCAGTCGCGGTGGCCGACACCGTCGGCGCTGGCGACTCGTTCACCGCCGGGCTGCTCGCCTCGCTGATCCGCCGCGGCCTGCACCATCCGGCCCGGCTGGCCGCCAGCCCGGCCGGGCAGCTGTCTGGCGCGGTGCGCGACGCGATCGCCGCGGCCGCGGTGACCTGCCAGCGGCCGGGCGCCGACCCGCCCGCGATCGCCGAGCTCGGCCCTGGCTGGGGCCAGCCGTAGCCGCCCAGGCCCGCCGGTGCGCCGCCGCCCGGCGACGCTAGCCGACTGCGTCCGGGGGGATGTTCCAGGAGGTCATCACCGGGTAGCCGTGCTCTTCGCCGAGCGTCGACAAGGTGCCGGTGCCCAGCCGGAACAGGCGGCCGCCGTCCGGGGTCAGCCGCAGCCAGCGGGCGGTGAGCACGCGCAGCGAGTGGCCGTGTGCCACCAGCGCCACGTCCCCCTGTGCCAGCAGCGGCGTCACCTCAGCGAGGACGGCGTCGGCGCGGGCGCCGACCTGCCCGACAGTCTCGCCGGGATGGCCGCCCTCGCCGGGGATCACGCCGTCCCGCCACAGGTACCAGCCGGGCCGCTGCTCGCGGATCTGCGCTGTCGTACGGCCCTCGTACCCGCCGTAGTCCCACTCCTGCAGGTCATCGTCGAGCTTGGCGTCACCCAGGCCAGCCAGCTCGGCCGTGCGCCGGGCCCGGCTGGCCGAGCTGGTGAACGCCGCCCGGATATCGCGCCGGGCCAGCGCGGGCGCGAGCGCCCGGGCTGCCTCCTCGCCACCCGGGGTGAGCAGCACGTCGGTGCGGCCGGTATGCCGTCCCGCTGCGCTCCACTCGGTCTCGCCGTGCCGGATCAAGATGAGCTCTCCCATGCTTCCCCATCATCGCCCACGCCTCTGGCGGCCGGCCGCCGGGCCGGGCACGGCTGAGGCTTTGACAGCGCTGACCGTCACGTGTAACTTTTGACTGACAGGTGCTAGTCCGATAGAACAGGGGATCACGCTGACCAGCGGGCCGCAGTTGCTGACGGTGCTGACCGCCGTGGCGAATCCGCAGCGGCTGCGGATCATCGCCGAGCTCGGCGGCGGCCGGGTGCACGTCAGCGAGCTGGCCCGCAGGCTCGGGATGTCCCGCCCGCTGCTGTACATGCACCTGGACAAGCTCGAGAAGGCCGGGCTGGTGACCGGCCAGCTAGAGCTCTCCGATGACGGGAAGGCCATGAAGTACTTCGAGCTGGCCCCCTTCGAGGTGCGGCTGACGCCGGACCTGATCAGCGAGGCGGTGCGGGCAGGCCTGGAGCCCGACCAGCCTGGTTCCTGCTCAGTTACCTGCTGCTGAGCGGGGTGCTGTTCAGCATTGTCATCGCGGCCGGCGCGACGGCCGCCAGCCTGGCCATCACCCTGATCGGCATCCCGCTGCTGGCCGCGGCCGCTGGGGTGGTGCGGGGCTGCGCGAACGCCGAGCGCAGCCGGCTGCGCCTGGTCGTCACCGAGCCGGTGCGCGGCCGGTACCAGGCCGTGGACCGGCCCGGCATCATCGCGCAGGCCAGCATCCGCTGGCACGACCGCGCAACCTGGCGCGACCTGAGTTACCTGGCCGGGCTGTGGGTACCGCTGATGGCGCTGGACACGGTCGTCTTCAGCCTGTGGGCCTGGTTCCTCGGCTGGATCAGCCTGCCGGCCTGGTACTGGGCCCCGTGGCTGCAGTATCACGGCCGCCGCTGGCACGGTTACCAGCTCGGTTTCTGGTTCCCGCACGGCCCGGACGGCCCCGGCACGGTCGGGGTGTTCATCGACACGCTGCCGAAGGCCCTGGCCGCGGCGGGCCTCGGCCTGATCGGCTTCGCCGCGGCCAGCTACCTGCTGGTCATCACTGCGCGGGCGAACGCGAGGATCGCGCGGGCGCTGCTGCGCGCCCCGGCCGATCCGCTCACCGAGGCGAAGGAGGTGCTCGCCCGCACGGGCCCGCTGGGGCCGCTGACGCCGCCGCGCGCCGGGACGCCCGGCCGGCCCGCGGGATAACGCGCAGGCCCCCACTCGGGTAAGCCCCTACTGAGCTCAGCCGCGACTCAGGGGCGAATGGGGGATCTTCCCGATAGCCCGGGCCCGCACCGGCGGGCCACGCTGTGATCGCTGCCGGCCGGAGTCCGCAGGACCCGGCGGGCCGCAAGGCAGGCCCGCAGGTGCGGGCGACCGTCCCGACGAGCTAGCCGCGGCGGCAGGCCGCGAGAGATCCACCTGCCCGGGTACTCCCGGAGCTTTTCCCAGAGAGGCCACCATGAGCCATCAGCTGTCCTCAGCCTTGCCGCAAACCAGCCGCCCGGCTGGCCCGGCGCAGCGGCCTGCCGCGCCGTCGCCGCTGGTGGAGCGCATCGCCGGCTGGAGCATCCAGCACCGCAAGAGCGTCGTGCTCGGCTGGCTGGTCCTGGTCATCGCGGTGTTCGCGGCCGGGAACATGATCGGCGCCAGCACCGTCAGCTCCTATGACCCCGGCCAGTCCGGCCAGGCCGAGCAGACGCTGGCGCGGCTGCACATCAACGGCCCGCCGCCGGGCGAGGACGTGCTGATCGAGGCCCGCTCCGGCGACCGGACGCTCGCCCGCGACGCTCAGATGCGGCAGGCGGTGGCGCAGGTCGTCGCCGCCCTGCGCCGGCTCCCGGCCCGCACGGCCTCGGGCATCCGCTCGCCGCTGGCACCGGGCGGCGGCCCGCTGGTCTCCCCGGACGGCCGGGCGGCAGTAGTGAACTTCAACGTCACCGGCGCGAACCCGGGCCAGGCGGTGCAGCCAGCGCTGCGGGCGGTGGCCGCCGTGCAGCGCGAGCACCCCGGCCTGCTGGTCGCCGAGGCCGGGCAGGCCAGCGCCAACCGGGTAGCGAACGCACTGGTCAGCCACGATTTCCGCAAGGCCGAGGAGACCTCGCTGCCGGTCACGCTGATCCTGCTGCTGGCGGTGTTCGGCGCGCTGATCGCAGCGGGCATCCCGCTGCTGCTGGCCGCCACCGCTGTGATCACCGCCATCTCGCTGACCTCGGTCATCGGCCAGTGGCTGCCGGTCGGCCAGAGCTCATCGGAGGTCGTGCTCATCGTCGGCATGGCGGTCGGGGTCGACTACTCCCTGTTCTACCTGCGCCGGGAGCGGGAGGAACGGGCCGCAGGGTCGGGTACCCGCGAGGCACTGCGGATCGCCGCCGGCACCTCCGGCCGGGCGATCGTGGTCTCCGGGCTGACCGTCATGGTGGCGCTGGCCGGGCTGTTCCTGACCGGCTACTCGGTGTTCACCGGCATCGGGCTCGGCGCCATCGTGGTGGTCGGGGTGGCCGTGATCGGCTCGCTGACCGTGCTGCCCGCGGCGCTGTCCCTGCTGGGCGGCTGGGCCGACCGGGGCCGGATCCCGTTCCTCGGCCGGCGCCGCACCGCCTCCCGGCCGTCCCGGCTGTGGGCGGCGCTGGTGCGCCGGGTGGTGCGGCACCCGGCCGCGTGGGGCGGCGTGGCCGCGGCCGCCATGCTCGCGCTGGCGGCGCCGGCCCTCGGCCTGCGGCTCGGCAACCCGCCGAACGGCGGATTCCCGGCCAGCGTGCCGGTCGTGCGGACGCTGGATGACATCCAGCGGGCGTTCCCGCAGGCGCCGTCGCCAGCCCAGGTGGTCGTCACCGGCCGCGGCCTGGCGGGCCCGCAGATGCGCGGGGCTGTGGCGGCGCTGCGGCACGCGGCATCCCCGCACGGCGCCATCCGCCCGCCGGTCACGGCGGCCCTCGCGGCCAGGGGCCGCGCGCTGCTGGTCAACGTGCCGCTGGCCGGCAACGGGACCAACGCGGCCTCCGGCCGCGCGCTGCTCACGCTGCGCGATCACATCCTGCCGGCGACCATCGGCCGGGTCGCCGGGATCAGCTATGCGGTGACCGGGGACACCGCGAACAACTACGACGACATCGCCGTCCTGCACTCGCGCACGCCGCTGGTGCTCGCCGTGGTGGCCGTGCTGGCATTCGCGCTGCTGCTGGTGGCATTCCGCTCGCTGGCCATCCCGCTGGTCTCGGTCGGGCTGAACCTGCTGTCAGTCGGCGCCGCCTACGGCCTGGTCACCTTCGTGTTCCAGGACGGCAGGCTGGAAGGCCCGCTCGGCTTCACCGGGTACGGGGCGATCGTGCCGTGGATACCGCTGTTCATGTTCGTGTTCCTGTTCGGGCTGTCCATGGACTACCACGTGTTCATCCTCAGCCGGATCCGCGAGCTGGTCAGCGGCGGGGCGAGCGCCCGCGAGGCAGTGGTGGGGGGTATCGCCAGCAGCGCCGGCGTGGTGACCAGCGCGGCAGTGATCATGGTGGCGGTGTTCTCCATCCTCGCCACGCTGTCGCTGATCCAGCTGAAGATGCTCGGAGTCGGGCTGGCCGCGGCGGTGCTGATCGACGCGACCGTGGTCCGCGGCATCCTGCTGCCCGCCGCGCTCGCCCTGCTCGGCGACCGGGCCTGGCGGCTGCCGCGCTGGCTGGCCTGGCTGCCGGAGCGTACCGGCCGGGGGGCCGCCCGCGGACAGTGATATGCACCACGATCAGGGAAAATCTAGGTCAAGGCGGCGCGACTGACGCTGGTGTCAGATAGATTTCCTGACATTGGCGTCAGGTCTGCGGGCCGGCGCGGGAGCCGTCCCCGATCCGCGAGGCCCGATGCCTGACCTGCCTGATGCACCGTCCCGGCCTGCCGCTGCGGCCATCCCGTCCCGCCGTGGCCGGCCGCTGGTCGAGCGGATCGCCTGCTGGAGCATCCGGCACCGGGCCATCGCCCTGCTGGGCTGGCTGGTGCTGGTCGCCGCGGCGGTGGGGGCCGGGCACCTGCTCGGGACGCAGAGCCGGCCGCAGTATGACCCGGGCCCGGCCGGGCGCGGCGAGCAGATCCTCCAGCAGCTCGGGGTGTCCAGCCCGGCGACCGAGAGCGTGCTGATCGCGCCGCGCGGCGCCGGCTCGGCCGGCCGCACGTTCTTCAACGACCGGCAGATGCGGGCGGCGGCGCAGGACGTCGCGTCCGCGCTCGCGGCGCTGCCGCAGGCGGCGCGGGACATCACCGTGCCGGTGCTGCCCGCGCAGACCACCGCGGTCCGCCGCCCGGCCGCCCGCGGGCTGGCCGGCGATCCCGCGCTGGTGTCGCCGGGCGGCCGCAGCGCCCTGGTCACGTTCCGGGTCGCCGGGCCGCACTCCGATGCGGACTCCATCGTCGGCGCGGACATGCGGGCCGTGTCGGGCGTGGCGGACCGGTTCCCCGGCCTGCTGATCGCCGAGGCGGGCTCGGCGAGCACCGACGCGGCCGGGAACTCCCTGCTGGCCGCGGATTTCCACAAGGCCGAGATGAGCTCGGTGCCGATCACGCTGATCCTGCTGCTGGCCGTGTTCGGGGCGCTGATCGCGGCCGGCATCCCGGTGCTGCTGGCTGGCAGCGCGGTGACCGCCGCGGTGTCGCTGCTGGCGATTCCCAGCAGGTGGCTGCCGATCGGCTCCGGCACGGCCGAGATGGTGCTGATCATCGGGATGGCGGTCGGAGTCGACTACTCGCTGTTCTACCTGCGCCGTGAGCGCGAGGAGCGGGCCGCTGGCGCCGATACCGGCGCCGCGCTGCGCACCGCCGCGGCCACCTCCGGCCGGGCCATCGTGGTGTCCGGGCTGACCGTGATGATCTCGCTGGCCGGGCTGTTCCTGACCGGCATCGACGTGTTCACCGGGATGGCGTTCGGCACCATCCTCGTGGTAGGGATCGCGGTGGTCGGCTCGCTGACGGCGCTGCCCGCGCTGCTGTCCCTGCTCGGCCCGTGGGCGGACCGGGGCCGGCTGCCGTTGCTGTCCCGCCGCGCGGCCGCCGCGCGGCCGTCCCGGCTGTGGACCGGGCTGGTCCGCCGGGTCGTGGCCCGGCCGCTGCTGTGGGGCGGTGCCGCTGTCCTCGCGCTGCTGGCCGTCGCCGCGCCCGCGCTGACCATGCGGATCGGCAACCCGGTCATCGACCTGCCGGCCAGCCTGCCGGTGGTGCAGACCCTCGACAAGATCTCGGCCGCGTTCCCCGGCCGGCCCGCCCCCGCCGAGGTAGTGGTGACCGGGCGCGGGGTGCTGACCACCGCGATGCACCGGGCCGTCGCGCGGCTCAGCGCGCTGGCCGCGGCCAGCGGCCCGATTCACGGCACGATTCACGGCACGATTCACGGGCCGGTGACCGCACAGCCGGTCGCGTCCGGCCGGGCGATGATCCTCAACGTGCCGCTGGCAGGCGACGGCCTGGGCGGGATCTCCGACCGGGCGCTGACGATCCTGCGCGGGCAGATCCTGCCCGCGACGCTCGGCCGCGTCCACGGCATCAGCTACGCGGTCACCGGCTCGGCCGCCGTCAATCACGACTGGAGCGCGACACTGCACGCACGCACGCCGCTCGTCTTCGGCCTGGTCGCGCTGCTGTCGTTCGTGGTGCTCGGGCTGGCGTTCCGGTCGGTGGTGCTGCCGCTGGTGTCCATCGGGCTGAACCTGCTGTCGCTCGGCGCGGCCTACGGCCTCATCACGCTGATCTTCCAGGACGGGAACCTGCAGAGCACGCTGGGCTTCACGTCGTTCGGCGCGATCGCCCAGTGGGTGCCGCTGTTCATGTTCGTGTTCCTGTTCGGGCTGTCCATGGACTACCACGTGTTCATCCTCAGCCGGATCCGCGAGCGCTGGGCTGGCGGCGCCAGCACCCGGCAGGCCGTGGTCGGCGGCATCGCCAGCAGCGCCGGGGTGGTCACCAGCGCCGCGGTGATCATGGTCGCGGTGTTCTCGGTATTCGCCACGCTCTCGTTCGTCGACGTCAAGACGCTGGGCGTCGGGCTGGCGTTCGCCGTGCTCATCGACGCCACTGTGGTCCGCGGCATCCTGATGCCCGCCGCGATGGCCCTGCTGGGCGAGCGCAGCTGGTACCTGCCGCGCTGGCTGCAGTGGCTGCCGGGCGATGCTCACTAGCCGCCCGCCTGCAGCCCCCTGTCCCGGCCAGGTTTCGCGAGCGGCCAGGCCTGCAGCGTTCCGGCCCGGCCCGCGGCGATCTGGCCCCGGCTTGCGGCGCCCCGGCCGGCTGCACGCCCGGCGAAGCGGCGCGCTATCCCCGATACTGGAACCGTCAGGACACTGGCGATGGCGGACCCGCCCGGCACGGATGAGGCTCCGGGCCGCGGGCCGGCCGGCCCGGCGAGGAGGAGTGGCGTATGGCCAGGCTGCTGCGCGGCCTCGCTGTGCCCTGCTTCGCCGCCGAGCCCGATGAGCTGATCGAGCTGGGCACCGGCGCGGAGCGCGCGGGCTTCGACGGGTTCTTCCTCTGGGATCACCTGGTCTGGGCCGACAGCGGGGACGGGCCGCCGATCGTCGACCCGTGGCTGGTGCTCGCCGTGGTCGCCGCGCGCACGAGCACCATCCGGCTCGGGACGCTGATCACGCCGCTGCCGCGCCGCCGCCCCTGGCAACTGGCCAAGACCACGACGACGCTGGACCGGCTCAGCGCAGGCCGGGTCGTCCTGGGGGTTGGCATCGGCTCGCCCGCGCACGCCGACTTCGGCCTGTTCGGCGAGCCCGCCGGCGACCGGGACCGGGCCGAGCTGCTGGACGAGGGCCTGGACGTGCTCGCCGGGCTGTGGAGCGGCGAGCGCTTCAGCTACTGCGGCCGGCATTTCCGTGTCGGGCCGGTGCGCTTTGCCCCCGCGCCGGTGCAGCAGCCGCGGATCCCGGTCTGGGTGGCCGGGGTACTGCCCGCGACCCGGCCTGTCAGCCGGGCGGCCCGCTGGGACGGCATGGTGCCGCTGCGGCGCGGCCCCGGCGGCCTGGGCCAGCCTGAGCCAGCCGATATCGCCGCCGCCGGGGCTCGGGTGGCGGCGATCCGGGGGAGCCTGGCCGGGTTCGACCTGGTCGTCTGGTCCGACCTGGCGGCGGACCCGGGCGAGGTGCCCGCGGCGGCCGGTCCCTACCTGCAGGCCGGCGCGACCTGGTGGGTCGAGAGCGCCTCCCCGGCGCCCGGCTGGCAGTCCGGCGCCCGTGCCCGGGTAGCGGCGGGGGCCTGACCGATGTGCACGCCAGCAGCGGCGCGCGCTGCCGCTTCCGCCCGGCTCCGGGGCCGCTCATGAGCGAGCCAGACGGCGTGCCGCCCGCTGCGCTGCCGGGTCATCCGGCTGATCCGGACCCAGGCGAGGCCGACAGCTTCTGGCCGCCGGAGCCGGAGCCCTCCTGGCGGTGGCCGGGATCAGAGTGGGCGCCGGAGCCTTTCGGCGCGCTGCCGCCGTACGCGGCCCAGCCAGCCGAGAGCACCAAGCCGGGCGAGGGCGCCAGGCCGGGCGAGGGCGCCGGGCAGCGGGGGAGCGCCGGGCCGGCAGGCCGTACCTTCGTCGCTGCGCCCGACCGTCCCGGCGCGCCGGGACGCCGTCCCGGAATCGAGCCTGGCCCCCAGGACGAGGCGCCGGGCCGGCCCGGCGTCGCCCCGCAGGCGGTGCCCGGCCGGCATGCGGCGGGCGGGCGGCATCCGCACCGATCCGGGCCGGCCGTGCCCGCGAAGCACTCCGGGTCGGCTGCGCCGCCCGGGCATCCCGGTCATCATCAGGCTCCAGCCCGGCCGCATGCAGGCTGGTCGCGTCCGGCCCGGCCTCGCGCAGGCCGGCCGCATGCGGGCCGGTCGCGTCCGGGCCGGCTGACGCCCGCCGCCGTCGCGCTGGCGGCCGCGTGCTGCCTGGCCGTCACCCTGGCCGCCGGGACCGTGCTGCACGCCCGGCTGGCCGCGCCGTCAGCGACCGCCCGGCGGCGGCCGGCCACCGCCGCGAGCACCGTGGCGACCCGCTGGCGGACCTGGCCTGCCGGGCGGATCTTCCCGGCGCGGCTGGACTACACCACGGCGCTGCTCGCGGCGCAGGCCGCCAGCCGGGTCGGCATCTCGCCCGACGACAGCTGCGCCGCGGCGCTGGCAGCGCGGCTGCTCACCGCCGCTGCCCGGTCCGGCTGCCGGGCGGCCCTGCGCGCCAGCTACACCGACGAGCTGGCGGGCACGGTGTACACGATCGGGGTGCTCGCGTTCCCCGGCACCGCCGCAGCCCAGGCGTTCGGGGCCCGACTGGCCGGCGGCCCGCTCGTCACCAGCCTGCACGCCCTGGCGTTCCCGGCCACGGCCAGCGGGCGGTTCACCGATGCGGCGAGGCAGATCGGCCTGGTCAAGCAGGCCGGGCCCTTCGTGGTGCTGGCGGTGGCCGGCTACGCCGATGGCCAGCCCGCGGCGGCCGCCGGCCATCCCCAGTACTCCGACTTCACTCCGGCGGCGCAGCTGATCACGCAGATCATCAGGCCGCTGGCGGCCTGGCAGCCGGCCGGATGCACCCGGCCGGGATCGCCATGCTGACCGGGCCGGCCGGGCGGACCCCGACTCCGGGGCAGAACCGGGCAGTGCGGCGCCCCGGCCGCGGCACGGTCGCGGGAGCGCTGGCCGCGCTGGCCGCAGCCGTCTCGCTGGGCATGCTCGGCGGCGGCAGCGCCGGCACCGCTGCAGCGCTCAGCCAGGCCGAGCAGATCCGCCAGGAGTCACTCGGCCAGCTGCAGGCCATCGACGTGCCGGCCGCCTGGCACGTCAGCACCGGCCGCGGCGTCACGGTCGGCGTGCTGGACACCGGCGCCGATCCCGGCACGCCCGACCTGGCCGGGTCCGTGATCACCGGCCCGGATTTCACCGCGGGCGCGGACCCGCCCGGCTACCGCCCCCCGCACCTGCACGGCACCTACATCTCCTCGATCATCGCGGCGCACGGCAGCGGCCCGGGCCGGTCCGGCGGGATGATCGGGGTGGCGCCGGCCGCGAAGATCCTCTCGGTCCGGGTCATCCTGGACCGGACCGAGCCCGGCTTCAGCGCATACAGCACGCAGGCGAGCTATTACGACGCCGTGGCCAAGGGCATCCGCTACGCGGTCCGGCACGGGGCCGGGGTGATCAACATGTCCCTGGGCTCGACCGGCGCGGTCGGCGAGGTGCAGCAGGCGGTCGGTTACGCGATCGCGCACGGCGTCGTCGTGGTCGCCGCGGCGGGCAACAACGGCACGGCGGCCGGCTCGCTGACGCCGTTCTCCTACCCGGCCTCGTTCGCCGGGGTGATCTCGGTCGGCGCGGTCTTGCCGGACGGGCGGCGCGCGCCATTCTCCGACCGCAACTCCGCCGTGGTGCTGTCCGCGCCGGGCGAGAACATCACCGGCGACGGTCCCGGCGGCAGCTACCTGGGCGGCAGCGGCACCAGCCCGGCCACCGCGTTCGTCTCCGGCGTGGCGGCGCTGATCCGGTCGAGGTACCCGCATCTCAGCCCGGCCCTGGTGACGCAGGCACTGATCAGCTCGACTCAGCACCGGCCGCCCGGCGGTTACAGTCCCGGGGTCGGGTTCGGCGAGGTGGACGCCGCGGCAGCGCTCGCCGCCGCGGGCCGGCTGGCGCGTGATCCGGCGCCGGCCGGGATGCCGCCCGCCGCCCGCTTCGGGACCGCGCCGCGCCCGGCGGCCGCCGCGCCCGGGCGCCGTCCCAGCGTCGCCGGGCCGGCCGCCGTCACCGCGATCGCGGCCTTCGGGTTCCTGGCGGCATGCGCCGAGCTGATCGTGCTCCGGCGCCGCCGGGCCCGCGCCGGGCCGCTGGCCGCGGCGGAACCGTCCGCCCTGCCCGGGCGGCGCGCCCCGGCGGAAGGACCGGCCCCGGCAGAAGGACCGGCCCCGGCTGGGCCACGGGGTCCGGCGGAAGCACCCGCCCAGGCCACGGCCGGCCGCGCGGGAGGCAGTTAGCCGCCCCGCCGCACTGGCTGTCCCGGCTGAACCCCGGGCGGCTATCCGCCAGCCGGGGGTCGGCCAGCCGCGGCTAGGGCAGCGTCAGGATCTCGGCGCCGTCGGCGGTGACGAGGATGGTGTGCTCGAACTGGGCGGTGCGCTTGCGGTCGCGGGTCACGGCGGTCCACCCGTCCGGCCAGACGTCGTAGTCAATCGTGCCGAGCGTCAGCATCGGCTCGATCGTGAACGTCATGCCCGGCTCCAGCACCAGCGTCGCGCTCGGGTCGTCGAAGTGCGGGACGATCAGGCCCGAGTGGAACGTCGTGCCGATGCCGTGCCCGGTGAAGTCGCGTACCACCCCGTAGCCGAACCGGCGCGCGTAGGACTCGATCACCCGGCCGACCACGTTCAGCTGGCGGCCCGGGGCGACTGCCCGGCTGCCGCGCATCATCGCCTCCCGCGTCCGCTCGACCAGCAGCCGGGACTCCTCGTCCACAGGGCCGGCGCAGAACGTGGCGTTGGTGTCGCCGTGCACCCCGCCGATGTAGCCGGTGATGTCGATGTTGACGATGTCCCCGTCGGCGACCACTGTGTCGTCGGGGATGCCGTGGCAGATGACCTCGTTCAGCGACGTGCACAGCGACTTGGGGTAGCCGCGGTAGCCCAGCGTGCTGGGATAGGCGCCGTGGTCGCAGAGGAACTCATGGCCGACCCGGTCCAGCTCGTCGGTGGTCACGCCCGGCTCGATATGCCGCCCGACCTCGGCCAGGGCCTGCGCCGCGATCCGGCCGGCGACCCGCATCCGCTCGATCGTCTCGGCGTCCTTGACGTCCGGCTCGCCGGTGCGGGGGAACTTGCGGCCTACGTACTCGGGGCGGGTGATGTGCCCTGGGACTGACCGCAGCGGAGATATCCGGCCAGGCTGCAGCGTCGTTGCCATGATCTGACAGTGTAGAGCCCATGAACGAGCAGCAGCACTGGTGGTTCTGCCTCAAGCACATGGCCGTCGAGGGCGATGACGGCTGCGCGGGCAAGGACCGGCTCGGGCCATTCCCCACCCGGGAGGCAGCCGCGCGGGCGCTGGAGACGGTGCACGAGCGCAACGAGCAGTGGGACGCCCAGGACCGGGACTGACCGTTCCCGGCCGGCAGCCGGTATCGTGAACAGCACGCAAGCGGGCCGGAAGGGGCGTGGTAGGACCAGTGACGGAGCCCCAGTCGGGCCGGGGCCTGCCCCCGGCCGCGCAAGCCCGGCTGGCTGAGATCGCAGCCAGCGGCACCTGGGGATCGGCGCTATCCGCCGATGAGTTCGCCGCGATCCGCGGCGTCGGCTTCGAGCCAGCCGGCCAGGTGCTCGGCGCCGCCGTCTACAACATCGGCTACACCGGTGGCTTCAGCTGCCCGGGCGGCTGGGCCGGCTACGGCGGTTACGCCGCCCCGTACCGCAGCGTAACGGCGGTGTCCGGCACCGACTCGGCCAGCTCGTTCGGCCCGCTGGTGCGCACGCTGTACCAGGCCAGGCGGACGGCGCTGTCCCGGATGGAGGCCGAGTGCGCCACGCTCGGCGGGCACGGCGTGGTCGGGGTGGAGCTGACCATCGGCGCATTCCCGGCGGGCGGGCTGGAGTTCAAGGCGATCGGGACGGCCGTCCGCGCCCCGGGCGGTCCGCCGCTGCCCCGCCCGTTCACCTCCGACCTGTCCGGCCAGGACTTCGCCAAGCTGATCACGGCGGGCTGGGTGCCGGCCGCGCTGGCCCTCGGCATATCCGTCGGGGCCCGGCACGACGACTGGCTGACCGTCAACCAGACCCGGTGGGGGAGCGGCAACGCCGAGGTCACCGGGTACACCGAGCTGATCAACCTGGCCCGGCACGACGCGCGCGTGCAGCTGGAGCGCGAGGTGGCGCGCATCGGCGCGGACGGCGTCGTCGTGCAGTCCATGGACCTGCAGGTGCGCGAGCGCGAATGCACGATGCAAGAGCACCGCCGGGATCACATCGCCGAGGTCACGATCATCGGCACCGCGATTGCCCGGTTCGGCCGCGGGGGGCATTCGGCCCGGCCGAGCCTGGCGGTCCTGTCCCTGGACCCGCAGCGCCGCCAGGCCGCCCGGGTGCGGCTCGGCGGCCCGCGCGACGGCGGGCCAGCGCGCGGGCTGGGCGACATGCGGGACATGCCGTGAGCCCGGAGGCCGGCCCCGCCCGCAGCGGCGGCGCACCGTCAATCCAGAACGCAGCCGAGGGAGCGTCATGACCGACCAGCAGGAGGGCACCGGCCTGTCCGAGCAGCAGGGCGCCGAGCTCGAGGTGGCGGGCGTCCCGCATGACGCGATGCGCCGCCTGGCCGAGCTGCGGCCGGGGCGGCCCGGCTCGATCTTCACCTCCGACCTGTCGGTCAACGAGTTCCTGCTCGTCCGCGAGGCCGGGTTCCGGCCGCTGGGGCTGGTGCTGGGCAGCTCGATTTACCACGTCGGGCTGCAGGTCGGCCGGTGGGGACGTAACCAGGAGCTGGACGTGCTGTCGCAGGCGATGTACCACGCCCGCGAGCTGGCGATGACCCGGATGGAAGCCGAGGCCGAGGCAGTGGGCGCCGACGGCGTGGTCGGCGTCCGGCTGGATGTGGAGATGAAGGAGTTCGGCGCGGACATCGCCGAGTTCATCGCGGTGGGCACCGCGGTCAAGGCCGAGCCGGACGCGGCCGGCGGCGGGGTCACCCAGTGGCGCAACAACAAGAACCTGCCGTTCACCTCGGACCTGTCCGGGCAGGATTTCTGGACGCTGATCCGGGCGGGCTACGCCCCGCTGGGCATGGTAATGGGCTCGTGCGTCTACCACATCGCGCACCAGAAGCTCGGCGGCAAGATCGGCAACATCGGCCGGAACGTGGAGCTGGAGCAGTTCACCCAGGCGCTGTATGACGCCCGGGAGCTGGCGATGAGCCGGATGCAGGCCGAGGCCGAGGCGCTGCACGCCGAGGGCATTGTCGGCGTGCAACTGCGCCAGCACAGCCACACCTGGGGCTCGCACACGACCGAGTTCTTCGCCATCGGCACCGCGGTCCGGCCGCTGCGCGCCGATCACGTGATCGAGCGCCCCACCATGGTCCTCAGCCTCGACTAGCCGCCCGCCTGCGCCCGCGGGGATCCCCGGCTCATCCCGGGGCGGGGCCGCGGGGACGATGCTGCCTAGCCGCCGGGGGTGACGCTGGTTCCGCTGACGGCATCCAGCAGCCTGGCCAGCCGGCTGCGCACCCCGCCCAGCGGCATCTGCGCCTGCTCCGCGCGGGGTACCCGCGCGCTGTGCCGCGGCGAGTCCGGCTCGCCGGTCGCGGCGCTGACCAGATGCTGGGCCGCGTCGAACGACAATGGCGCGATCCCCGGCAGCACTGGCAGCGCCTCGTTCGCCAGGGCGTCGAGGTCGGGATCCCCGGTGTCCAGGGCGAAGACCGTCGCGCCGGTCTTGCGGGCGTCGGCCAGCCGCTCCAGCAGCGGCTCCGGCGCGGCCTGCGGGCTGACCACCAGCAGGGTGTCGTCCCTGGCCGCGGCCTCCAGCCGGTCCAGGCCCACGCTCAGGTGGGCCGGCCCGCCTGACGGCGGGGCCCACCTGACGAGCACCGGGTCCAGGCCGGGCAGCCCGGCCAGCCGGGCCTCGTCGGACAGGTGCGCGGTCATGTGCCACGGCTCATCCACGGGAGTGCCGACCACTAGCAGGCCGTGCGGCGTGCGGGCGCAGTGCCGCAGCGCCCGGCCGAAGTACTGGGTGCGGTCCAGCCAGCCGGTCGGGGCCAGCAGCATCCGCAGCGCGTTCACCTGGTCGGCATTCATACCTCTATCGTGCCCCAGAGCGGGCCGCACTGCAGGCAATTCGTGACCGGCCGACTACAAGCGGCCGGCCGGGCGAGGGCGGCGCGGCGGTCGCGTGCCCGTCTGGCAGGATCGTGAGCATGTCAGCAGATGCAGCCTCGCCCGCCGCCAACCCCGCCGAGCAGGCGGCGCGGCTCACCGTCGGGGTGCTCGGCGGCACCGGTGACCAGGGCCGCGGGCTCGCCGGGCGGCTGGCGCAGGCGGGCAACCGGATCATGATCGGCTCCCGCGACCCGGGCCGGGCCACGGCCGCCGCTGCCAGCGTGGGCGAGCCGCCGCAGGTCACCGGGGCGGGCAATGCCGACGTGGCCAGGGACGCGGACATCGTGATCGCGGCCGTGCCCTACGAGGGCCATCGTGACCTGCTCAGCCAGCTGGCCGGGCCGCTCGCGGGCAAGATCGTGATCGACTGCGTGAACCCGATCGGCTTCGACAAGCGCGGCGCCTTCGCGCTCGCCGTGCCGGAGGGCAGCGCGGCGCAGCAGGCTGCCGCCGTGCTGCCCGACAGCACCGTGGTCGGGGCGTTCCACCACGTCTCGGCGGTGACCCTGCTCGACCCGGACACCACCGACCTGGACCAGGACGTGCTCGTGCTCGGCGACGAGCGGGCCGCGACCGACCTGGCTCAGGCACTCGCGGCGCGGCTGCCCGGGGTCCGCGGCGTCTACGCGGGCCGGCTGCGCAACTGCGGCCAGATCGAGGCGCTGACGGCCAACCTGGTGTCGGTCAACCGCCGCTACAAAGCGCACGCGGGCCTGCGCGTCACCGACATATCCGGATAACGGGACGTCCCGCCGCGCCTGGCCGCTATCCAGCGCGGCTCCGGCGCGCCCGGCCTGCGAGCGGCCGGCGCGAGCGCCGCGCCGGCCGCCACACCTGGTCCCGCGACTTAGCGGTAGGAATACTCCGGGGTCGGGAAGCTGCCCGAGACCACATCCGCGGCGAAGTCCTGCGCGGCCTGGCGCAGCACGCCGGCCACGTCGGCGTACTTCTTCACGAACTTCGCCGTCCGCGGCGACAGGCCGGCCATGTCCTGCCAGACCAGGACCTGGGCGTCGCAGCTGGGCCCGGCGCCGATGCCGATCGTGGGGATCGTCAGGCTGTCGGTGACCCGGGCGGCCAGTTCCGCGGGCACGCACTCGAGCACCACGCTGAACGCCCCGGCCGCCTGCACCGCCTTGGCGTCCTGCAGCAGCCGGTCGCCGTCCTCGCCGCGACCCTGCACCCGGTACCCGCCGAGGGCGTTCACCGACTGAGGCGTGAGGCCGAGGTGGGCCATGACCGGGATGCCGGCCGCGACGAGCTCTTCGACCTGGCGCAGCACCCGGTAGCCGCCCTCCAGCTTGACTGCCTGCGCGCCGGTCTCCTTCAGGAACCGGGTCGCGGCCGCCAGCGCCGCCTGCGGCGAGGCCTGGTAGGAGCCGAACGGCAGGTCCGCTACCACCATCGCCCGCTTCGTCCCGCGGACCACCGCCGCGGTCAGCGGGATCAGGTCGTCGAGCGTCACCGGGATCGTGGTCTCATGGCCGTAGACGACCATCGCGGCGGAGTCGCCGACCAGCAGGACCGGGATGCCGGCGCTGTCGAAGACCTGCGCGCAGAGCGCGTCGTAGGCGGTGAGCATGGGCCACTTCTCGCCGCGCGCCTTGCGCTCAGCGATGTCCCTGACGGTGATCCGCCGGGCGGCCTGGCCGCCGTAGAGCGGGCCCGGGGGCGGGGTCTGCGCCGAAGTCGCAGCCGCCTGCACAGCCTGATCTGCAGTCACGTAATCCTCCGAAGTCTCGAGTCGCCCCGCTGGCGTACCCGGACACTTCCGCATCATGACACGAATGCCCGGTACGCGATAGCCATGCCGGCCCCGGCCGGCGCGATCGCCGCGGCGTGTCGGCCCCGGCGCCTAGAATCGCCGGGTGGCCCTTCCATTGCCCGGACTCGACCCGGATCCTGATCCGGCCGGCCCCGGGCTGAATGCCCCAGATCTGGCTGGCCCTGACCGGGCTGCCCCGGAGCCGGCGGGCCCTGGCCGGGCCGCGGATCTTGCGAGCCCTGACGGGTCCGGCCCCGGGCCAGCCGGTTCTAAGCCGGCCGGACCGGGCGAAGCGGCGGAAGTGCTGCGGCGAGTCTTCGGATACGACTCGTTCCGCGGTGACCAGCAGGAGATCATCGAGCACCTGATCGGCGGCGGCGACGCCCTGGTGCTGATGCCGACCGGCAGCGGCAAGTCGCTGTGCTACCAGATCCCGGCCTTGGCCCGGCCGGGCACCGGGGTGGTCATCTCGCCGCTGATCGCGCTCATGCAGGATCAGGTCGACGCGCTGACCGCGCTCGGCGTGCGAGCCGGCTTCCTCAACTCGTCGCAGCAGCAGGCGCAGCGCCGGGCGGTCGAGGCCGCGTTCGTCGCGGGCGAGCTGGACCTGCTCTACCTGGCGCCGGAGCGGCTGTCGTCCGAGGCCACGGTGCGGCTGCTCGACCGGGGCAAGATCGCGCTGTTCGCGATCGACGAGGCGCACTGCGTCGCGCAGTGGGGCCATGACTTCCGGCCCGACTACCTGGAGCTGTCGGCACTGCACCAGCGCTGGCCGCAGGTGCCGAGGATCGCGCTGACCGCCACGGCCACCCGGGCTACCCGGGCGGAGATCGCCGCCCGGCTGGACCTGGAGACTGCCCGGCATTTCGTGGCCAGCTTCGACCGGCCGAATATCCAGTACCGGATCGAGCCGAAGGCCGAGCCGGCCCGGCAGCTGCTGCGCCTGCTGCAGGGCGAGCACGCCGGGGACGCCGGCATCGTGTACTGCCTGTCCCGGGCGTCGGTCGACAAGACCGCGCAGATGCTGACCCGGCACGGCATCACCGCGCTGCCCTACCACGCCGGCCTGGACTCGGTCACCAGGGCCGCCAACCAGGCCCGGTTCCTGCGCGAGGATGGCCTGGTGATGGTGGCCACGATCGCGTTCGGCATGGGCATCGACAAGCCGGACGTGCGCTTCGTCGCGCACCTGGACCTGCCCCGCTCGGTCGAGGGCTACTACCAGGAGACCGGCCGGGCCGGCCGTGACGGGCTGCCCGCGACCGCCTGGCTGGCCTACGGGCTGCAGGACGTCGTCCTGCAGCGGCGGCTGATCGACGGCTCCGAGGGCGATGCCGCGCACCGCCGCCGCCAGGCCGCGCACCTCGACGCGATGCTCGCGCTGTGCGAGACCATCGAATGCCGGCGTGCCCAGCTGCTCGGTTATTTCGGCGAGCAGGCCGCGCCCTGCGGCAACTGCGACACCTGCCTGACGCCGCCGCAGTCTTGGGACGGCACGGTCGCCGCCCAGAAGCTGCTGTCGGCGGTGTACCGGCTGCAGCGCGAGCGGGGCCAGCGCTTCGGCGCCGGTCATGTCATCGACATCCTGCTCGGCCGCAAGACCGCCCGGGTCAGCGACCATGACCATGCCTCGCTGACCGTGTTCGGCGTGGGCGCCGAGCTGAGCGAGGCCGAGTGGCGCGGCGTGGTCCGCCAGCTGCTGGCCCAGGGCCTGCTCGCGGTCGAGGGGGACTACGGCACGCTGGCGCTGTCGGCGGCCAGCGCGGAAGTGCTGAGCGGCCAGCGTCAGGTGATGCTGCGGCGCGAGCCCGAGCGGGCCGCCAGGGCCCCGCGATCGGCCCGGCCCGCGAAGGCCGCGGCGGCGGCCGTTGCTGATCTGCCGCCAGACCGGGCCGCCGTGTTCGAGCGGCTGCGGGCCTGGCGGGCAGCGGCGGCCAAGGAAAGAGGCGTGCCCGCCTACGTGATCTTCCACGATGCCACGCTGCGCCAGATCGCCGCGCTTGCTCCCGCGAGCCTGGCCGAGCTGGCCACCGTCAGCGGCGTCGGCGAGACCAAGCTGGAAACCTACGGCCAGCAGGTACTCGACACGCTCACGGCCAGCTGAGCCCGGCGCGGCCGGGGGGCCCTGCCGACCCGGCCGGGGCGGCCGTCTAGCCGGAGCTGGCCGGCTGGCCGGGGCCGGCAGGCGCGCCGGCGGTGTCCCTGGCCGTCGGCGGGCAGTGTCCCAGAATCCGGGCCAGGTCCCGGCGGTCCGAGGTCATGCACCAGGGCCTCGCCCGCATCGCCGTCGTCAGCGACCAGTACAAGATCCTCATCCAGCAGAACACCGAGCTGACCGAGCAGGCCCGCATGCTGATGGAAAGGGCCACATGCTGATGGAAAGGGTAGGCAACCGCCCGGCCGCGTGCCATCCTCGGGTGCTAACACCTAAAAGAGGGGGCACCTCATGAGGATCCGAACCATGGCGGCAGGGGGCGCGGCGGCACTGCTGAGCGCGGGCCTGGCGATCGGCGGCGCGTCGGCGGCCAGCGCCCGCACCCATCCCGTCCTGCGGCCGAGCGCGCACGCCATCCGCATCGACCCGATGATCCGGTCGCGCAACCAGGCCGGGATGCCGCGCAACGAGGTCAAGAGCATCAACTGGTCCGGGTACGCGGTCAGCGGGAAGGACGGGGCCTACAAGAGCGTGACCGCCTACTGGACCGAGCCGGGCATCAGCTGCGCGGGCGTCAAGTCCGGCACCCTGGAGTACGTGGCCTACTGGGACGGCCTGGACGGCTGGGCCAACGGCACCGTGGAGCAGACCGGCACCGCCGACTACTGCGATGGCACCAGCGCCTACACCTACTCCTGGTACGAGATGTACCCGGCCAGCCCGGTGGTCCTGGGCACGATCTCCGAGCCCGGCGACAAGATGTTCGCCTCGGTCACCTTCAGCGGCACCAAGACCTACACGCTGGTGCTCAAGGACAAGACGGCCGGCTGGACCAAGACCGAGGTGATCAACAAGTCCGGCCTGGACCGCTCCTCGGCCGAGGTGATCACCGAGGCCCCCGGCGGCGGCACCTACCCGCTGCCCGACTTCGGGAAGGTCAGCTACACCACGTCCCAGGACAACGGCAAGTCGATGGACGGCCAGAAGCCCATCAAGATCGTCATCGATGACAGCAGCGGGAACCTGCGCGACTCGACCAGCAGCATGTCCAGCGCGGGCAACTTCAGCAACACCTGGCTGATGTCGAACGGCCCGAGATAGGCCCTAGCCATCGGCCGTTGGAGGTGCAGGCGGCGGTGCTCCACACGCTCGCCTGCACCGAGTGTTCCGGGTAGGACTACTGGGAATGGCAGCAGAACAACCTGGCGGTGGGCCGACTCTGGAGGGTCAATGCGACGGCATCTCAGCGGGCTCGGGCTGGCGGCGCTGTGCCTGGGCCTGGTCACGTCCCTGGCCTGGATCGTGCCACCGGCCGCATCGGCTGACGCACATCAGGCCAGCAGCCCGTGCGGGGCGCAGGACGGCACGCACCCGAGCACGCTCAGGCACGTCATGGTCATCCTGATGGAGAACCACTCGGCGCCGTCGATAGTGGGCAGTAGCAGCGCGCCGTACATCAACAGCCTGATCAGCGGCTGCGGGTACGCCAGCGACTACCACGCCTACTCCCACCCGTCGCTGCCCAACTACCTGGCGCTGACCAGCGGCGAGGCGCTGGGCAAGGCAGTGACGGTGGACTGCCTGCCGGCCGGCTGCCCGCAGTCCCAGCCGTCGATCTTCGGCCAGGGCGAGACCTGGCGCACCTACGCCGAGGCGATGCCGTCCAACTGCTACGGGCAGAACTACGACAACACCAAGTGGCCGAACGCCAACGGCACGACCGGCGAGTACTACTACCCGCGGCATACCGCCGCGCCCTACTACCCGGCCATCGCCAGCCAGTGCAAGACCTGGGACGAGCCGATGGGCCACCCGGCCAGCGGGGCCCTGCACAGCGCGCTGAGCCCGTCGGCCGACAAGCTGCCGGCGTTCAGCCTGGTGGTGCCCGGCGGCTGCGACGACATGCACGACTGCAACGTGACCGCCGGCGATGACTGGCTGAAGGAATGGGTGCCAGTGATCACGCAGTCGGCCGCCTACCAGGCCGGCCAGCTCGCCGTGTTCATCACCTGGGACGAGGGCGAGGGCGGCGCCAAGTCCAACGGCGAGAACTGCACCGCCAGCAGCGACGTGTCCTGCCATGTGGCCCTGATCGTGCTGTCGGAGCATGTGATACCGGGGA
>JBKQSL010000417.1:0-6212 GCA_052143655.1 Streptosporangiaceae bacterium
TCCTTGCCTGGGTGGACATATGGAACGAGGACCCCAAGCCATTCATCTGGACGAAATCTGCGGAAGAAATCCTCGAATCACTCGGGCGGCTTTTGCGGCGGATCAAAGATCCAGGACACTAGCTTCGCACGGAAAATCCGTGGTCGGGCGGGGTGCGATCGTGGCATGAAATCCCGGCAGTGCTGCGGCGGTATAGGCCGGCGGGCGGTTGTGCTAGGCCTGCCGGGCCTTGATCGCCTTGAGGTGGGCCAGCGCGATGCGAGGTTTGCCCCGAAGTTCGTGGAACTTCGGTGGCGGCCCGATGATCTCAGGCTGCGTTGCTGTCTTCATCTTGCACGACGGGTCCGACAGTCTTGGCGACCTCGGCTCCGAGTGCCTTGCGGAGGGCGGGCAGGTGCAGGTGTCCGTTGACCCGGCGGAATTGCTTGCCGGCTTCGAGCATGCCGGCGGCGGCCTAGCGCAGGGCCATCTGACCGTTGCGCCAGTTCTTCGCGTTCCTGGCGTGCTCCCGGCAGATTCCGGTCATGGACTCGATCGCGTTCGCGGACCTCAACGTCCTGGCCAGGGTGGGTGGCACCCCCAGCCGCAGAACGGTGAGGGTTTCGGGCAGGCCCTCACGCAGGCTGGCCGCCGCCCCGGGATGGGTCTTGTCCAGCTCAGCGGCCAGCGCCTCCAACTCGGCCTGCGCGGCCAGAGCGGACTCGGCGCGGTGGGCCTTGCGCATCCGCTGCTCCACCACGGCACGGTGCTTGTCCGGTAGCCGGTCCCGCACATTCCTGATCCTGTGGAGTTGACAGCGAGCGATCACCGGATGGTCGAACACGTCCTTCACCGCCCGGGCCAGGGCCTTGGAGCCGTCCAGCACTGCCAGGATCGGGCCGGTGACGTCCAGGCCGCGTTCCCGCAGCCCGACGATGAGGGAAGTCACCAGGGTGGCGTTCTCCGTGGAGCCCTCCTCGATCGCCAACGGCACCTTCACCCCGTCGATCGTGATCCCCAGGGCGACCACGCACACATGGTCGGCGAAGTGCACCCCGTCGACCATGTGTGCGACCAGGTCCAGGCCGGACAGATCCTGCGTCATCAGATCTGCCATAGCGTGTTCGGTGGCCTTGACGAACCGGCGGGACACCGCCGACTTGCTGGCCGAGGTCGCCTTGGCGGCGATCTGCTCGCCGACTGGCTCCAGGCCGACGTGGCAGCGGCGGGAAGGCAGGCCGGCCAGCATCTGCTCCATCGCCTTGCGGCCCAGCACCTCCGGACTGGTGAACGCCTCGCACGAGGCGATCGGCAGTTCCGTGGGGGCGGCAGGCTTCAGAGAATCAGCTTCCGGAGATGGAGGCGTTCGCCGCCAGCACGGCCACAAGGTCACCGCCCGGTATTCGCTGAGCGAGTCGGCGTGGAACGGAGGCAAGGACGGCGGCGAGTACAGGGCTGTCCTGCAGCAGGCCCTCGACGACGCGTGGCAGGGCCGGTTCACGATCCTGGTGGTGTGGGCGCTGGACCGGATCACCCGCGAGGGCGCGGAGGGCGCGCTGCGGATCATCCGCTACTTCCGCGAGCGTGGATGCACGCTGGTATCGGTGAAGGAGTCCTGGCTGAACGGCTCCAGCGAGGTCCAGGACGTCCTGGTCGCATTCGCGGGCTGGATGGCCCAGCAGGAGTCCCGGCGGCGCTCCGAGCGGATCCGGGCGGGCCTTGAGCGGCGCAGGGCCGAGGGCAAGCCGGTCGGCCGCCAGACCGGGGCCACCGACAAGAAGCCGCGCAGGCGAAGCGGCTACGTCCAGCGCTGGGAACGGGAGCGGGCCCAGTCAGCCGCCCAGCGGCCGTAATCCGTTCCTATCCTGCCTCCCCATATTGGCCCGGTGGCGTGCGCGGATACCTGTCCGAAGAGTCGATTGTATTGGCCTGACAATGGACGCCTGCAGCAGGAATGGCATAGGCTACCATTAATCGCTTTCTGCGCCTAATTCCGGACGGCCAGGCTGCGAAAACTAGACGGCGGGTTCCTTCCTGAGACGGTGGCCTTTTCGGTGATCGGAGCGCCGGCTACGGGCTGGGCAGTGGCCTGGCGGACAGTGGACGGATTCACGATGACGTGCTGCCAGTCGGCCTGGCGGCCTATGTGCGGCCTCTCACGTCGGGCATTCTCTGGGGCCACGGCAGCCCCGGCCGGGTGCGTCCTTGCCTCGCGTTTGCGTGGTCCCTGGCCCCAGCCCAGTATCCCTGTTTCACCGCTGCGCTCGCGCGCTCATCGAGCGCTGCCGTGGCGCTGGATAGTGCCGACCGACTCTGGAAAGCCTGTAGCGCGCGTCTCGCATCGCGTCGGCACGCCCGTCAGGCGAACCGGTCGAAACACATCAGAGATCATATATTCCACTTACGTATAAATGAGAACTAAAATGATCTCACTGCAAGGTTAAGGCCCCGGCCCCCTTCCCGCGAAGCCCGCTGGGAGGGGGCCGCGCGCGTCAAAGGGGGCATGCATGAGACGTCTTGTACTCGCGCTGGTCGCGGCCGTCGCCTTGCTGGGCGGCCTGGGCACGGTGCCCGCCAGCGCCGCCACCGGGTGGACCGCGCAGTCGGCGGCCAACGAGCATGTGCAGCAGGGGGTGTCCTGCTGGTCGTCTACCGGCTGCCTGTCGGTAGGCCCGGCGGGGGCATTGAAGCTGAGTAGCGGCAAGTGGGTGGCGGTGTCGGGCACCCCGGCCGGCCTGGTCAGCGTGTCCTGCCCGTCCTCCACCTACTGCGTGGCGGTCGGCGAGACGGGCGGTCACAAGGCCTCGGCCTACAAGTGGAACGGCAGCACCTGGACGTGGATGACGCCCTACAACACCGGCTCGGCGGTCAACCAGTTGCTGGGCGTCAGGTGCGCGTCGGCCTCAAGCTGCGAGGCGGTGGGTGATCACTCGGGCAGCAGCTTCGAGTACCCGCTGGCCGAGGCATGGAACGGGTCCAAGTGGGCCGACCAGTCCACCTCGGGTGCCCCGCAGGGTTACCTGGCGGGGGTCGCGTGCGAGTCCTCGGGCAAGTGCGAGGCGGTCGGCGAGCAGCCGCTGCCGTCCACCTTCTGCGGTGGCAGCCCCAACTACTACCCCGAGAATGAGGCCCTGGCCATGGGGCTGAGCGGCTCTAAGTGGGTCACCCAGGCCACGCCCGCCTACAACTGCTCCGACAACGCCGAGGGGACCATCAACTGGCACGACAACGCGATCTCCTGCTGGTCATCGGGCTGCGTGGCGGTCGGCGGCATCCTTGAGGGCGGCGGCCCGTCGTCCAGCGGCGACCTGCAGTACGCCCAGCTTTGGAACGGCACCAAGTGGTCCGAGATGGGCAAGAACGAGGGCATCACCTTGGGCTACTCGTCCGAGGACGGCGGCGACTGGAACGGCGTCTACTGCACGTCGGCCTCCAGTTGCACGGCGGCCGGGGACTGGTACTACGACGAGGGGTACTACGAGACGCTGGTGAACGCCTGGAACGGCTCGGCCTGGACCCAGGTGCCCTCGGCGTCCCCGGATGTCAACCCGAGCAGCGGGACCGGCATCTACGGAGAGGACGCCCTGAACGGGCTGGCCTGCGCCAGCGGTACCTGCTACGCGGCGGGCCAGGGCAATCCCAACAACAACTACCCGCAACCCGGCGATAACACGGTGATGGAAAAGAGCTAGTCATGATCAAGAGAATCGCGCTCGCCCCTGCCGGCGGCAGGGGCCCTGCTCGGGCTCAGCCTGCCGGCCGCGCAGGCCAGCGTGTCCCACAGCGCCGCCATGGACGCCTATAAGCGGGCGTGTCGTCGGCCGGGGGAGAGGTGCTCTTGGGCTCGGTCATCGGGGCTGCTCCTGCCGCCGCTGGGCGGCACGCCGGGTCCACAGCGGCGACTGCCGCGACCGGCCGCTGACCACGGTAACTCGCCGGCCGCCGTTCTGCTGGTCGAGGTCCGGCTCGGCCGCCCTGTGATGCACCTCGATCGCGTGCCGCGCCCCGCCCGGATCACCCGGCCGCAGCCCCGGCACCCGCACAGGGCAGCCCGGGCGTCGCCCGGCCCCGCCAGTCCGGGACCGGCGGACGACAGCGGCCGGACCGTCGGGCCGGGTGTCCTTGCCGGGACCGCCCAGCCCGGGTCCGGGCGTGGTGTACGGGCTCGGGGCTCCGCTCGCGCTGGCGATGTCAGTGCGGTGCTCGCCCATCAGCGGGAACGAGGAACTGGCCGCCAGCGGCAGGCCAGCGGTCGGGTCACGCCGTTTCTCGGTCATAATAAGGGGCCTTCCAATGCGGGCCAGCGTCCTGGTCCTATCGTCGCATCAAGTTACCGACAAAAGGTATTTGCCAGGCCGCTGAACTGCGGTAACCCGGAAATCGTGTCCTAGAATTGAGTCAGGCATTACCGAGGAAAGAGGAGCGCATAATGGCGAACGCGCGAGTTCAGGAGCAGGCCGGGCAGTTACCGGAAGAGCAGGATGTCGCGGCAGCGCATCTGGTCGCCGAGGTGGAGGAAGCACCCGGGTTCGTGCTGCCCGATGACGCCCGTGAGGTGACCGCGCGGATGGCGGCCACGGTGCAGCAGATGACCTACGGGCGGCGGATCCTGGAGCGGCAGGTCCTCAACGACGAGGGGTTCGTGATCAAGCCCGCGGTGCTCGGCGACTTCAACTACCTCGACTTCGAGGAGGGCCGCCTGTACAAGATGAGCCGCGACCTGTACGCGCACCTGGCCTCCTGCGGGCTGATCAGCGAGGTCGTCGGCGCGAGCTGACCATACGCAACACCAGCGCCCGGGTCGCATTGCGCACCCCGGGGTCCTCTCGTTGTCGCGGCGCGGCCAGCAGCTAGCTCCGGCCAGTGGCCGGGCAGTTACGGGCGGACGGTAACGGCGGCCCTGGACAGTGGCCGGAGCGCCCCAGGCGGGCAGTGGCCGGCAGCGACCAGTTCAGTGGCCCTGGTACGACTGCCGCGGGGGCGGTCCTGGTGGACCTTGGGGCGGCAGGAATGGACTGGGCCAGGCTCCCTCTCATGGCGCGGAGGGAGCCTGGCCCTGCCGGTCCGGCTGTCAGGCGGTGACCGCTACGGCGTCGTCAGCACGGCATCAAGCTGGAAGGACGCGACCGCGCCCTTGGCCAGTTCGGGCGCGTTCGGGCTCGTGTTGCACTGGCCCTTCTTCGGGCCGGACTTGTACCTCGGCCCGTATCCGGCGAAGTGGACCTGCACCGCTGCGGGGCCGGTGTCCCCGGCGAACTTGCCGGTGCTCTTGCTGCCCACCACGGACAGGGCGATGTCCTCGGTCTGGGAGAAGTGGCAGGCCTTCAGGTTCACCTTCTGGCTCACGGTGGGCCTGCGGGTGATCCTCACCGTCAGGGTTCCGGCCGAGGTGGTGAGCGACTTGGTCTTGCCCTTGTGCGCCCCCGAGCCGTTGAGGTGGACTACCCCGGTGGCCGTTACCAGGCCCCGGAGCTTCAGCGGGATGTTGCGGGCGGTCACGGCTGCCTTGCCGTGGACCACCCCGTAGACGTCCTCCGGGCCGGTGACGGACTTGCGGGCCGCCGCGTGGCTGCTCGCCAGCGCGGGCACCCCTGCCGCCAGTGCGAGCGCGACAGCACCGGCACCGGCCGCGAGCTTGGTCCTGAGCTGCATCGGTTCCCCCTAATGATGCGGATGTTTCCCCTCTTGACGGGTGAGGGTACGCTGCGCCGCCGCGGAGCGGAAGAGGACCATCGATGATCTTGGCCGGGTGGTCCGGCGGCCAGCGCAGGCTGGCGGCCAGCAGCGCGGGAACGGACACGGCGGGCAGCGCACATGGAAGGTTGAAGTCCGGCCCCTGGGGAGCACCGGCCGCGGCGCACGTGCCGGATTTGCTCCGGCCACTGCCCACGCAGGCAGGGAACCCGCAGCGCCCGTCATGTCGCGGCATCGGGCAGTGACTGGTGATCTTGACGTCGCATGGAGCGCGCTGGCCTGTGGCGCACATCGGCATATGCGGTGAAGCCTGGGCGAGTCTGACCGGGGACAGTCGATGACCTCGAAGGAGGATCGCCCCGGAGCCGTGCCTCCGGCCCGTGAGGGCGAACCGCCACGCCGGGAGCGAGCCAGCCAGCCAGGCCTTTGCCGGTTATGGCCATTCCGGCCGGACGGAGGGACGATTGAGTCCGGCCTATCGCTCCGGGGGAACGGTCGTTGAGCGGTCCCGCCGGGGCGGAGGGAGGGCCGCATGTCCG
>JBKQSL010000418.1:0-17859 GCA_052143655.1 Streptosporangiaceae bacterium
TTCCGCCAGGCGGCCGTGCCTGCTGCCGCGGCGGCCCTGGCCTGCTCCCACTTCATCCTGGCCACTTCGCCCGGCGCAACCTCCAGGTCCCGGATCCACCGGCGGGCGGCCGAGAGCAGATGCGCGCCGCTCACGGCCACGCCGCCGAGGGCGATCAGGGAGCCCGCCGCGACAAACGCCCCGCCGGTAATCATCGGGCCGGACCGGGGCTGCGGCCCGCTGCTGTCTCTCTGCGTGCTGGTGGACATTGCCTCATTCCGAATGGTCGTCGCTGCCGGTTACTGTTACCCGTCCCGGGCAGCCTGGAATCATCCGCCGGGGGTGAGCCGAGTTCCCGCCATCACCGGCTGAAGGCAGGCAGCCCCCGCCGCGCGAGACCGCGCGGCCGAAATCCGGGCCGAGTTTCCGGGACCGGGGAGTCACTGTCACCGGATGGCGCGAGCCAGCGGCGAGTCGTTCCAGCCGCGTCAGCGGTTGGCGGCCCGGGCGGCGACTGGCCAGCGGTCGATGACCTGTCCCTGGTCAGCCAGCACGAGCTCGGGGACGAGGTTGACGGCCGTGCACACGTGGTTGGGCAGCACGGCGACCACCTCGCCGAGCGCCGGGCCGTCCCCGTCGACGGCGACCACGGCGTGGTGCTCCCACAGCCCGGTGATCCGGGCGTCCGGCCAGTCGGCGAGCCGGCCGTGGCCGCTGGCCCAGTCCGGCCGGTCCGGGCCGAGCACCTTGGCGCCGGCGTCCAGCACGACCCGGCCCGGCGCCGGGCGGCTCACCACGGTGGCGGCCACCATCAGCGCGACCTCGTCCAGCGCGACAGCGCCGAGTTCCACCTGCTGGGCGTCGTTGAAGGCGTACACGCCGGGCCTCAGCTCGGTGAGCGCGCCAGGCTCGGCCAGCCGGGCGCTCGGCGTGGAGCCGCCGCTGCGCTGGACGTCCCCGAACCCGGCCCGGGCCAGGGCCTCGGCGGCCTCGGCCAGAGCAGCGGCCTCGTCGGCCGCGGCCGCCGCCGCGGCACCGGGACGGTAGCTGTGCCCCGGGAAGGTGAACACCCCGCTCACCTCCAGGCCGGCCTGCTGAGCCGCCCGGGCGACGACGGCTGCGTCGGCCGGCCGCACGCCGGTGCGGCGCAGGCCGCAGTCCACCTCGACCATGACCCGGACCCGGCCCGCGAGCGGGGCGAGCAGGCCCGCCGCGTCAGCCGAGTCGGTGCCGACCGTGACCTGGACCCGGCCGGCCAGGCCGGCCAGCCGGGCAACGAGGTCCGCGGCGGGCCACAGCGGGTAGGCGATGAAGACGTCCGCCACCTCGGGCCCGGCCTGCCCGGCGCTACGACGGCCGGCCAGGATCTCCGCCTCGCCGACCGTGGCCACGCTCAGCCCGCGGGCGCCCAGCTCCAGCTGGCGGCGGGCGATCTGCGGGCACTTATGCGTCTTGGCGTGCGGCCGCAGGGCCACGCCCGTCTTCGCCGCGAACGCGGCCATGCCCGCCAGGTTGCGCTCCAGCCGGTCCGCGAGCACCACGGTCGCAGGGGTCGGCAGGCCGCCGGGAAGAAGATCGCTGATCGTCATGGCCCTATCATCGCCCGGGCCGCCGCCATGACCTCGACGGCCGACGGCCGGCCGTCCGGCGAACGGGGCCGCCACAGCAGCGCGTCCTTGGCCCGCCCGGCCCGGCCCGCGCTGAGGCCATCGGCCGCGGCCAGTCCGCGCCGCTGCGCCCTGAGGACCTGGCCGCCCTGGTCGCATGGCTGGCCGTGCGCGGCGGTCCCGCGGCGCGATGACACCCCGGGCTGGCCGCCCGGCGGCACGGGACCGGCCGGGCTGGTCACTCGCCGGCTTAGTGCGGCATGATCCCGTGCTCGGGGAAGACCGCCAGCTGGGTGGCCATGATGGCCCGGTCCACCGGGTCGGCCGGGTCGTAGCCCGAGTCGAACGAACGGTACCGGCCGTCCGCGCCGTCGGTCATCGTCAGCGGCGGGACGTGCCCGGTGCGCGCCTGCGCCAGCTTGCGCCACTGCGCCGGGATGACCGTCTGCGGATCGATGGGCTGGTCGACGGTCTCGGCAAGGAGGTGGGTCCAGGTCCGGGGCACCACGTGCACCGGGTCGTAGCCGCCGCCCCCGGTGAGCAGCCAGCGGCCGCCGGCCGTCTCGTGGGCCAGCCGGTGGATCGCCGCGTGCGCGGCGCGCTGGGCGTCGATGGACAGTTCCAGGTTGGCCAGCGGGTCGCGCGAGTGCGTATCACAGCCGTGCTGGCTGACGAGAACCTGCGGCGCGAAGGCGCGTACCAGCGGCGGGACGACGGCGTGGAAGGCGCGCAGCCAGCCAGCGTCCCGGGTGCCGGCGGGCAGTGCCACGTTCACGGCCATTCCCTCAGCTCCCGGGCCGCCGCTCTCCGACGGCCGCCCGGTGCCGGGGAACAGCGTCGCCGGGTTCTCGTGCAGGCTGACCGTGAGCACCCGCGGGTCGTCGTAGAACGCGGCCTGCACCCCGTCGCCGTGATGCACATCGATGTCGACGTAGGCGACGCGCTCGGCGCCCTGGGACAGCAGCCAGCTGATCGCGATCGCCGGGTCGTTGTAGACGCAGAACCCGCTCGCGTTCCCGGCCATGGCGTGGTGCAGGCCGCCGGCGATGCTCGCGCCGTGCTGTGCCTGGCCCGACCAGACCGCCCGGGCCGCGGCCAGCGTCGCCCCGGCCACCAGCGCCGACGCCTCGTGCATGCCCTCGAACAGGGGGGTGTCGTCGGTGCCCAGGCCGAACTCGGCTGCCGCGGCGGCACGCGGCAGGCCGGCCTGGCGGACCGCAGCCAGGTAGGGGCCCGCGTGCACCATGCCCAGCTCCGCGTCGGAGGCGGGCTCCGGGCTCTGCACGCTCACTCCGGGGGCGGACAGCACGCCCAGCGCGCTGGCAAGCTCCATCGTCAGCTCGGCGCGGACCGGGGCCATCGGATGACCGGGACCGAAGTCATAGCGCGCGAGCCGGTCATCCCACGCCACGTGCAGCGAACATCCCATGCGTTACCACCCGCCAGGTACCAGCGCGGACGGCAAGGCCCCGCCCTTGACACCAGCCCATCCCGCCTGCTCACCGTCCGGGAAGGTACGGAAGTCCCGGATTTGCGGGCCAAGGCGTCCGTGGCGGCAGCCCGCCGGCGTCTGCCCGGCCGCCGTCCGCGGTCAGCCCGGCGAGGTGCGCGCCCGGCGTCACGCTGGTCGTAGCGGGCCACCGCGAACCCCGGTCAGCGAACGCCTGGCACAGCCCGGCCGGCCACCAGAACCGGGACACGGCCAGGCCCATGACCAGCAGCAGCGGGTCGCCTTCCGAGCCGGCCAGCCGCTCGTGGGCAGCCTGCTCGCGCCGCGGCCGTTAGCGCCGGACCGGCGTCATGCTCCGGCCGCGCTGACTAGCTCGTCGAGCATGCGGTCGAGTGCGCCGAGCGCGATGGACAGGTGCCCTTCTCCTTCTTCCAGGTGCGCCGACGCCGCAGGAAGCTGGGCGGCGAGCCACTGGCCGTGCGCGAACGGCACCATCAGGTCGGCGCTGCCCTGCCAGATCATGACCGGGACCGAGATCTCGTCCAGGCTGAACCCCCACGGCCGGGCGAACGCCAGGTCGTCGTCGAGCCAGCCCGCCACGCCCACGCGCACCGCCTCCCGGATGCTGGCGGCCATGTCCTCGCCGAATTCGCCGGTCAGCGCGGCCCGGTCGACGCCGGGCAGCAGCGTCTGCATCGACGAGACAATGTCGGCGGCGGTGACCTGCCTGACCAGCTCGCGCTCGCCGAGCAGGTAGGACCGCAGCTGCTCCTCGCCGGCGAGCGCGGCGCCGAACTCGGTGATGTTCTCCTCCCCCATGCCGGCCAGCCAGTCCAGGCCCGCTGCCTGGTAAGGGGCAACGCCAGCGATCACCAGCACCGCCGCCGCCGGGCCGAGCCGGGCCCCGCAGGCCAGGGCGTGCGGGCCGCCGCCGGACCAGCCGGCGATCAGGCAGCGCCCGGCGCCGATCTCGGCCAGCACGGCGGCGGTGTCGGCCGCCACGTCCGCCGCGCTGCGGCCCGGCTGGCGGTCGGAGTTGCCGTACCCGGGCCGCGAGGTCGTGACCAGGCGGAGGCCGCGCGCATGCGCGGCCCGCTCCATCGCCCGCACGGGGACGGCGGCGCCGGGCGTCCCGTGGTGAAAGACCAGCGGGAGTCCGTCAGCGGGCCCGCTGACCCGCACATCGAGGCGCCGCCCGTCCGGCAGCCGGACATGATCAGTAGCCATGTCAGCATCCTGGCATCCCGGCCCGGCCGCATCCCCAGCGCCCCGGCCGCCGCGCCGGCTGACCGGGCCAGCGGCGAGACGCGGGCGCTGATCGCGGCGCAGGCGATCACGCTGATCCGCGCGCCGTGGTCGCGAGACCCGGCTGCGGACCTACTCGGCCGCTGCCTGAGCGCGGCTGCGCTCGCGTTCCCTTGACCTGGCGATTTCCTGCTCTGCGGCGACCCGGTGCTGCCAGCCCCGCACGTCAGTGCCCTTGTCGGGTTCGAGCTCCTTGTAGACGTTGAAGAAATGACTGATCTCGGCGCGCTGGTGCGCCGGGATATCCGGCAGGTCCTGCACCCTCGCATACCGCGGGTCACGGGCGGGAACGCAGAGGATCTTGGCGTCCGGACCTTTCTCATCGAGCATCCAGAACACAGCCACCGGGCGGGCGTCGACGTAAGTGCCGGGGAACACCGCATCGTCCAGCAGCACCATCGCGTCCAGCGGATCGCCATCCTCGGCCAGCGTGCCGGGAATGAAGCCGTAATCGGCCGGATACCGCGTCGAGGTGAACAGCATCCGGTCAAGCCGGATCAGCCCGCGCTCGTGATCCATCTCGTACTTGTTGCGCGACCCCTGCGGTACCTCGATGACTACCTCGACCTCCACGTATCCTCCGTCACGTAGCTGAGGGACCACCCTGCCCTGCCCTGATTCAGCCTAAGCCCCTGGCACCCGAGCTGCCGGGACAGGCACGAACTGATCATCGCGGGGCTGATCACTGTTAACGAGGCAGATGCGGCCGCGGCAGCGGCGTCCCCGGGCTTCGGCGAGCTCAGGGCCGGGAGGCGCTGGCGGCGGGCTGCAGCGAGGGCGCCGCGGCGTGGATGCGGTGCCAGGCGGCCCAGCCGCGGCCCACTCCGTAGGACAGCGCGCTGAGGGCGCCGACGAAGAACCCGACGGGCCAGTTCAGCTGGTAGGAGGCGGCGATCGCGACCCAGACGGTGACCAGGGCGATGACGACGGACAGCAGCATGGCCCGGGCGGGATGGCTGGTAAGGGAGCGGGCGGCTGCAGGCGGGCCGATCATCAGGCTGAAGATCAGCAGGGCGCCGACGACCGGCACGGTCATGGCAGTGGCCAGGGCGACGACGATGAGGAAGCAGATCTCGATGCGGTAGCCGCGGATGCCCCGCGCCTGCGCTACCTCGGGGACAGCGGAGGACAGCATGAGCGGCCGGTACAGCACGGCGACGGCGGCGATGCAGGCGGCGCCCAGCGCGGCGACGGGCAGCATCTCGGTGGAGCTGACGCCGAGGACCTCGCCGAACAGCAGGGAGTAGATCTCCGGCTCGTACTCGGTGGTCCGGGACAGGAACGCCGCGCCGAGCGCGAGCATCATGACCAGCGCGAGGGCAGTGGCGACGTCGTGCCGGGCGCGGCGGCCGAGCGCGCCGATGCCGAGTGCGCCGAGCAGCGAGAACACCGCCAGGCCGAGCAGGGTGCTGATGCCGAGCAGGGCGGCCCCGGCGGCGCCGGCGAACGCGCCCTTGGGAATGGCGTGGGCGGGGAACGCCGAGCCGCGCAGTACCACGAAGAACCCGACGATCCCGGCGACCGGGGCGACGATCGTGGCCACGGCCCAGGTGTTCATCATGAAGCTCGCGAACATGCCTGCTCCTCCCGGCGTTCCCGGCCCTGGTCGCAGTCCTGGTTCAGGTCGCGGCCCGCTCGCGCTGCTGCGCGCCGGCTGCGGGCGCGGCCGCCGGCCGGTGCCTGGCCGCCCAGCCAGGCAGTCCCGCGAGCAGGTAGGCGGTGAAGATGACGGCGACGATGAAGAAGCTGACGGGCAGGCCCTGGCGGGCGGCTCCCCAGTAGTAGCTGTCGTAGGCGAGCAGGATCCCGGCCAGGGTCGCGGCCACCCCGGTGAGGCATGCGACGGCCAGCGCGGATCCGACCCGGCGGGTGACGCGCAGCGCCGTGGCGGCGGGGCCGATCAGCAGCGCGGTGGACAGGATCGCGCCGACGGTCAGCGAGGACAGGCCGACGGCGATGGCCAGGGCCAGCATGTAGCCCAGGCCCACCAGGCGGACCGGGACGCCGCGGGCAGCGGCGATGTCGGTGCTGACGGTGGCCAGCAGCAGCGGCCGCCAGATGACCGCGATGGCGCCCAGGGCGAGCACGCTGAAGATCACGATGACCGGGATCGTGGTGCTGGCGGTGGTGAAGATCGAGCCGAACAGGACCTGCTGGGTGGCGCCGGTGGTGGCGCTGGCGGTGGTGTCGAGGTAGAGGAACAGGGCGGTCAGGCCGATGGCGGCGCCGAGCACGATGCCGGTGGCCAGGTCCCGGCCGCGGACCCGGGCGATGCCGATCAAGTCCATCATGCCCGCGCCGACGATGCCCAGGCCGATGAATCCCGTGACCGGGCTCAGCCCGATCAGCAGCGCCCCGGACCCGCCGGCCGCGGCGACGTCGCCGAGCGCGTGCCCGGCGAACGACTGGCCGCGCAGCACGGTGAACACCCCGGCGACGGCCGATACCACCGCGACCACTCCCCCGATGAGCATGGCGGTGCGGACCGGGGCGCTGGCGAAGAAGCCAGGCTCGACCACCCAGGTGAGCAGCTGGCGCATGCCGCTTACCCCGCCTCGGGCACGTCACGCCCCGCCAGGGCGCGGCTCCGGTGCTGGCCGGTCATCACAGCTTCTGGGTGGAGATCTTGCCGGTGATCGCCTTCTCGATGGCGTGCACCTCGGCGAGCATCCAGGACTGGTAGTCGTAACCCGGCGTGGGCATGGTCTCGTAGACCCCGACGACCGGCACGCCGTTCTTCCGGGCGTTCTGCCGGATCGAGGTGGTGAGCGCGTCGACGACCTGCTGGTTGTAGCAGAACACCCTGACCTTGTGACCGGTGAGGAACCCGTTCTCCAGAGAAATGTCCTGCGGCGAGGGGTCGACGCCGTTCATGATGTCGGCCTGGAAGCCGAACGGGGTGAGATTCCTGATCCCCATGGCTGTCAGCAGGTAGTCGGCGACCGGCTCGGTCGTGGCCGCCGTGGTGCCCGGGTACTTGCTCTTGAACTGGGCGATGGCGGTCAGCCACGGGGTCAGCGACTTGTCGAACCTGGCCAGGCTGGCCGCAAAGTACGCCTTGTGGGCCGGCTGGAGCGCCGACAGGTCCGCGGCCATCACCTTCGCCACGGCCGGCATCGTCTTCGGGTCGTACCACAGGTGCGGGTTGGGGGTGCTGTCGGGCAGCCCGAGGACCTGCTGGGCGACGATGACCTTGCGCCTGGCATCCGGGGAGGCGGACTCGATCTTGTTCATGAACGTGTCGTAGCCCACCCCGTTCTGCACGATCAGCGTCGCGGCGGAGACCTCGCTGGCCACGCTCGGGCTGGCCTCGAAGGTGTGCGGGTCGGTGTTGGGGTTGTCCAGGATCGAGGACACCCGCACGTACCGGCCGCCGATCTGGCCCAGCACGTTGGCGTACTCGTTCTCCGCGCCGATCGCGCTGATCACGCCCGTGCTGCTCGCCGAGTCCGTCGATGTCCCGCTGCTCGCGCACCCGGCGGCAAGCGCCAGCGCGACCGCAGCCCCGGCTGCCGCCAGGACCCGGTGCCATGCCAGGACCAGGGAGGCTCGTGAATCTGCCGTCTTGACCATGAGCAGAAACTTAGTCTGGGAATGAGTCTCATTTCAAGTTAGATCTATGACCGGCCGAGCCGGGGCCCCGGGTGCTCGAACGAATACGCCGACACTTGCATAAACGCATTTGCATATGTTTATCTGTTGCGGTGTCAGCGGGGGCAAGCAGCTACGAGGCCGCCGGGGAGCTGCTGAAGGTGCTGTCCGCCCCGGCCCGGCTGGCAATCGTCGCCGAGCTGGCTGAGCAGCCCCGGTTCGTGCACGAGCTGGTGGAGCGGCTCGGCGTCAGCCAGCCGCTGGTCTCCCAGCATCTGCGGGTGCTGCGCGCCGCCCGGCTGGTCGGAGTCAAGCGCCAGGGCCGGGAGGCGGTGTACTCCCTGGCCGACCAGCACGTCGCCCACATCGTCGCCGACGCCGTCCAGCACAGCACGGAGGAACGATGACCCAGGAGACCGCAGGTGACCTGCACGGCGTCGTCGAGCAGCGGCTGCGGCGGATCGACCAGCGCTACACGGCCGGCCGGCGCGCCATCGTCGGGCTGCTGGTCAGCGCCGGCCACCCGGTCAGCATCGGTGACATCGCCGATCGCCTGCCCGGCCTGCCGCGCAGCTCCGCCTACCGGCACCTGGTAGACCTGCAGGCCGCCGGGCTGGTCCGGCGGGTCACCGCCAGCGATGAGTTCACCCGCTTCGAGCTGGCCGAGGACCTCACCGAGCACCATCACCACCTGCTGTGCGTGAACTGCGGCAAGGTCACCGACGTCACCCTCCCGGCGGGCTTCGAGCAGGACATGGGCAAGACCATCGGGCAGCTCGCCGACGCGGAGAGCTTCCAGGCTCAGAGCCACCGCCTGGACGTTCTCGGCACCTGCGCCGACTGCCGGTAAGCCAGGCCCGGCCCGGCACAATCCGGTGCTGCCCCGGCGCGGCGGGCGGGGCCGCCGGCAGCGGCCGCGGCCGGGCGCCGCCGGGCGGCGATCCGCCGGGCGGCGCGATGATCACCGTCTCGCTGGGCAGCAGCGGGAAGACCGCGTCCAGCGCGGGCATCGCCACCGCAATCGCGCAGGAGATCAGCGAGCCGGCCTGCAGGCTGGTCAGCGCGCTGATGGCACTACCTTCCTCACTGGCGCACCTGCTCAGGCTGCCCGGCAGGCGGACGGCTGGCCGCGGCGCGCGGCCGGAACCGGTCCCGGCACAGGCTGGCGGCCACCGCGCCGCCGATCACCGCGAGGCTCGCCGCGACGCTGTCCAGGGCCAGGCCGGCGCAGACCAGCACCGCCATCACGGCCAGCGTCGCGGCCCGGGCCGACGCGGGCACCATCATCGCGAGCCCCGGCGACCATCGCGAGCCCCGGCGACGCGACGACCGCAGCCGCAGCCGCAGCCGCAGCCGCAGCCGCAGCGCGATCACGGCCAGTCCCGCGCCGAAGATCACCAACGGCGCGATCAGTGCGGACTGCGATCAGTGCGGACTGCGGCCAGGACGACGAACGACCGGCGACCCGCCTGAGCGCCGGGCTGCCACTGGGGAGCGAGCGTGGTCAAGCAGCGTCTGGCGAGCCGTGTTGCGGGCGCCGGTCCAGGACCTCATAGTGCTGCGCGTGGTCGTCGAAGCGGCTGAGAACCGCCCGCGCCGCCGGTGGGACGTGTGACACCGTGGCGTCCTTGCCGACGAACGCGATGATCGCTTCTCGCGAGCTGAACCACATGATCGTGCAGAACTCGACCTCGTTCTCGAGAGGTCTGCGGATGAGATCGATCGACAGGAGGCCGTCGATCGCGCGGGACTCAATGCCTGGGATAACGCTGGTACGTACGACGCGCTCGTAGGCGGCGGCGTTCTCGTGAGTCGTCCAGCCGTGCCAGATTCGACAGATCATGGCGCGATTCTCGACCGCGCCAGGCCGGGTCGCTTGAACTTCCATGCGCGATCATGGACTGATGCTCCGGACCCGGGTGCTCGCCGACGTGGGCGGCGTCATCGTGCGCGACGTGCGTTGCCGCCATCCCCCCGGGCCGGCGGGCGAGCCCACGGTCTGCGCGTCCACCGGCCTGGTGCTCGTCCGGCGAGGCTGCTTTGCGCGCTGGGCCGACGGGCGCCACGAGGTCTTGTGCCCCACGACCGCCTACCTGCAGCAGCCGGGGCAAGAGGAGCGATTCGCCCACCCTGCAGCTGGCGGGGACGATTGCACCGCCATCACTCTGGACGCCGGAATCTTCGCCGACCTGTTCGGGGAGCAGCCCGCGCTGCGTCACCGGGAACTGCCCCTCCCCGCGGCGCTCGCCGTCCTTCACCGCCGGATGCTCGCCGCCGGCCAAAGCGATGAGCGAGCCGAGCTCGCGCTCGAGATCGCGGCGAACGTCGCGCAGATCGCGCACCGTCGCACGCGGGACCCGGCGCGCCGGCCATTGACCCCGGCGCAGCGCCGGCTCGCAGCCGAGGCCCGCGCGGCCCTGGCCAGCGATCCAACGCTGACCCTCGCAGATCTCGCCGCGCGATTGTCAGTCTCCGCACACCACCTCAGCCGCACGTTCTCCCGCGCCACCGGACGCGGAATCGCCCAGCACCGCATCGCACTGCGCATCTGCGCCGCGCTCGACCGCCTACAGGAGGGCGAGGACAACCTCGCGCGGCTCGCCGCCGACCTCGGGTTCGCGGACCACGCCCACCTCACCCGAACGCTGCACTGGCACACCAACCGCACGCCCTCCGAGCTTCGCCGGCACCTACGAGTTCACCCAGGCCCCGGGTGAACTTCAGCGCGTTGGTGAGCAGGTTGGTGACGACCTGATGCAGCCGCCCGGAGTCGGCCAGCACCTGCACCGGGGTCAGGCGCTGTTCCAGGCTGAACCCGGCGACCTCGCCGCTGGCCAGGGCGCCGGCCGCTACCGCCAGTACCGGGGCTGCCCGGGGATGGTCTCCAGATCGGCCAGGACAAGGTCGCGGTCGTCGGCCTCGGCGATATTCGGCGACGGCGGCCAGGGCCAGGTCGGTATGGGCGCGGGCCTGCCCGAGATCACCGGCGACGGCGTGGGCCCGGGCTGCCGCCTCGTAAGCGAACGCCAGGTCCCAGACCCCGATGCCGTTCTCCTGGCAGATCTCCAGGACCCGGCGGGCGTGGTGCAGCGCGGGCTCGCCCCGGCCGACGCCAGCACCTGCCCGACGGCCAGCACGGTCACCGGCCGCCAGACGGGCCGCAGGTCGCGCCACGGCAGGTCCTCGGTGGCGGCGTACAGCAGCGGCGGCAGCACCACGAAGCTGACCACGTCCGGGCTCACCCGGACCGCAGGAACTCCCGGGATCAGCCCGATGCCCAGCCCGGCGACGACCCGCAGCGAGGGCGCGGCGCGGCGGCGGCGCTGGACGGCCCGGCAGCTGCGCTGGCAGCAGCGTACCGACGGCACCGGCAGTGCTGCACCAGGCAGCGCCGACCCGGCATGCGGCCGTCCCTGTCCTGGCGGCCAACCGGCTACGCTCGCCGACAACGGCCGCGGCGCAAGGCCCGCGGCTGCTGAGCCGCCGATGCCAGTGAGGGTGGGGCCATGGCCGACGGGCCGCGTCTGTTAGTAGCCGCTGCGCTGGGCCGGATCATCGAGCCCTTCCTGCAGCAGTCGATGAGCGATGCCACGGTGCGGATCGCCGAGGACCCGGCCGCGGTGCGCCGAGCGGTCAGCGACCGGCTGCGGTTCGACGTGGTGGTGGCCGACCTGACCTGGAATGATTACGCGGTCGAGTACGCCTTCGACGGTCTTGACGTGCTGGAGATACTGCGGGGCGGGCGCAGGCAGACACCGGTGATCTTCGCGGCCCAGGGCCACGGGATCGAGCGCGACCACCTGGACGAGGCCGTCGAGCAGCCGGAGGTGGCGGGAATCTACCGCAAGGCAATGGGCCCCCAGGCGCTGGTGGCGGCGGTCAACATCGCCGTTCGCGGCGGTACCCTCGCCGGCCCGCAGTTCCCGCCGGGTGCCAGCCCGCCGGGCGTGCCGCGGATCCATGCCTATTTCGGCAAGGGCCGGGGCGTCACCGCGGCCCGGCTGGCGGGGGCCATCGCCTCGGGGCGGGCCGTCAATCATGAGACGCTCGCTCGCGCCGCGCACGTCGGCTACGACACCGCGGCCAAGCTGACCGATTACCTCGGGCCGCTGATCCGCGATCGTGGCGAGAACAGCGGCGGGCTCAAGATGACGCCCGAGGTCGTCTACCGGTGGTGCGGTGAGCACTCGCGGTACATCCTGAGCTGGTGCCGCCGCAACGGCCACGGCGACGTCGCGACCCGGGCCATGGTGGCGCAGGCGCGGGGCGGCGCGGACGATGCCGCGGGCCTGCTGGCGCCCGAGGGCGGCTAGGCCCGGGGGCGGCACCGGGCGGACATCCGGCCTGCGGCATCGCGGCGCCTGCGGCGGTCCGGGTGCGGCTGGGGTGACCTGGCATGCGGGTTCTTGCATGCGCGGATGCGGGTCCGGCAAGGATCTGCCTGATTAGGTCACGGCGGGATCCCGCCGCGCAGGGTCTGGATATAAGTGGATTTGGCTGACGCTCACCTGGGAGCAGTCCTGGCGCGCAGGCGGTCCACAGCGGGCCGCCTGCACAGCCGCTGAATAGCAGCCCGCCGGACCGGCAGCATCAAGGCTAGTCAGGCTGCGCCCAGGGTCTCTCACACGAGGGATCGCCGGGGGCAGCGGGGGGTGCCCTCGTCCGTCGGCTGGAGCCGACCGCGGGCAGCGTCGGCCAGAGCGCCGGGCCGCCGACGGGGTCACTGATCGCGTCGGCGGCCCGGCGCGACGCATGCGAGAGCCGGATCACGTCCGTCCCTGGGACCTGGCCACCAGCGGCTGCCCGCGGGCGCGTCGCGCTAGCCCGGTGCCGGATTGCGTGGTGGCCGGCCGGGCCGGCGCATCTGCCCGGCGTGGCTGGGCAGCCGGCCCGCCTCGGCCAGGGCGCGGCGGAGCAGGAACTCGATCTGGGCATTCGTGCTGCGCAGCTCGTCGCCGGCCCACCGGCTCAGGGCGTCGTGGACTGCGGGATCCAGCCGCAGCAAGATGCTCTTGCGCTCGCTCACGATGAAGCGGTGCCCGCCCTCACTGATACAGCGACCCGGTGTTGACGACCTGCTGGGTTGCCTGCTCGCTGCAGAGCACTACGAGCAGGTTGGAGACCACGGCGGCCTTGCGCTCCTCGTCCAGCTCGACGACGCCCTCCTCCTCCAGCCGCTGCAGCGCGAGCCGCACCATCCCGACGGCGCCTTCGACGATACGCTGCCGGGCGCCGACAACCGCGCTGGCCTGCTGCTGGCGCAGCATGGCCTGGGCGATCTCCGGCGCGTACGAAAGCCTGGTCAGCCGGGTCTCGATGACCTGCACCCGGCCGACCTGACCCGCACGGTGAGCTCGGCGGACAGCTGCTGGGTGATCTCGTCGGCGTTATCCCGCAGGGACAGCGCGCCACTCCCGCGGCTGTCGTAGGGATAGCTGGAGGCAATGTGCCGCACGGCCGTCTCGGTCTGGATGGCGACGAAACGGGTGTAGTCATCGACCGCGTAGATGGCGTGCGCGGTGTCCTCCATCTGCCAGCCGACCACAGCGAGGCGCAGGAGCTCGATGCAGCTGATTGCAGCCAGGTCGGTTCAGTCTGAGGTGCCGCTGTCGCTCTGCGCGTGGCGTTCCAGTGCGGCGGCGACGGTGAGAAAGGCGTAGGCAACCCAGGCAGGCCGTGCTCGAGCGGTGCCAGGAACGCCAGGTGGTGACCTGACCCTTGTCCAGGCCGGTGGCGTTCTTGGCGGTCTGGAAATCCTCTTCTATCTTCCAGCGGCGAAGTGTCGTCGGCGGCGACCTCCAGCATCGCCCAGTCGTAGGAGCGGATCCCCTTGCTTCCGGTGCCGGTGGGCATCCGCTGCCAAGCCTGCCTGGGCAGCAGGGCGAGGGCCTTTGCGCAGCTCAAGGCTCCGCCGGGAGCGACCACTTGGTGGTTGGAGCGCACCGCGATCGGGTAGCCGAGTCCCAGGGCGCGGCAGGTGCGCCGCAGCTCGCGGGTGCCGTAGACCTCGTCGGCGGCGAAGAACGCGCGGACCCCGTGCGTGTGGGCCCGGGTGAGCATGGCGGCGGCCAAGGCCGGTTTGGTGGCGAAGGCGACCTTCCCGGGCACGCCCGCCAAGTCCCGGCGTTCGTCGTCGCAGGCCCATTGCCCGGGCAGGTAGAGGCGACGGTCGATGACGGTGTGCCCGAGCGTGGTGGCGAAGGCGAGGTGGACCGCGACCTGGCACAGGCCGATCCCGCCCAGGGAGCCGGAGTACTGCCGGGCCGCGCCCACCGCGTCGGTGGACGACTTTGCGTCCCCGGTCTCGTCCGCGATCAGCACGCCGTCACCGTCGTCCAGCTGGGCCACAGCCCAGGAAGCGGCTTCTCCCAGGACGGCTTCGTCGTCCCAGACCGCGCGGGACAGCAGGTGCTGGAGCCGGTGCGGGCCCGGATGCCCAAGCGCCTCGGCCAGCGTCCAGCAGTTGGCGTCCGCTAGCTCCATCAGCAGCCCCTCGGTCATCTCCCGGAAGGTCCCGCGCGTCTAACGGCGGGAAAGCTGCAGGCCAGGCGGTCCATCAGGTCCTCGAACCGCTCGCGGTGCCGTTCATGCGCTAGCGTTGGCGCGGCGGCAGCCCCACCCGCATGCGCCACCCCCCTTCGCGGCTTCCCTGAGCCTTTCAGCCCCGCGACCGGGCCTTACGACAGGCCGGGGCGGACCAGGCCGGTCTCGTAGGCAGTAACGACCAGCTGGGCCCGGTCCCTGGCGCCGAGCTTGGCCATGGTCCGGCTGACGTGAGTCTTGGCCGTCAGCGGGCTCATGTACAGGGCGGCGGCGATCTCGTCGTTGCTCATCCCGGCAGCGACCAGGGTGAGGACCTCGCGCTCCCGGTCGGTGAGCACCCCCAGCGCGGAAACGTTGACAGGCCGGGCCGGGCCGCGCCCGGCGATGCTGGAGATCAGCGTGCGAGTGACGCTCGGCGACAGCAGGGCATCGCCGCGGGCGACCACCCGGATGGCACTGACCAGGTCCTCCGGCTCGGTGTCCTTGACCAGGAACCCGCTGGCCCCGGCGCGGATCGCCTCGAACACGTACTCGTCCGCCTCGAAGGTGGTCAGGATGATGACGCGCACGCCGCCGAGGTCAGGGTCGGCGACGATCTGCCGGGTCGCTTCCAGGCCGTCGGTGCCCGGCATGCGGATGTCCATCAGCACCACCTCGGCCCGCAGGGAGCGGGCGAGGGCGACCGCGGCCGCGCCGTCGGCGGCCTCGCCGACAACCTCAATGTCGGGCGCCGAGCCTGCCAGGACCCGGAAGCCGGCCCGGACGAGTGCCTGGTCGTCGGCAAGCAGGACCCGGATCACGGCCGGCTCGCGATCGGCCGAGCGCGAGCGCCGCTCGCCTGCCCCGCAGTCGTTTCGCCTCCCGGGCCGGCCGCCCGACCCGGGCCGGCGTCCCCTGGGCCGGCGGCGTCCCCCGGGATAGCGGGCCGCTCCGGGACAGCGTCTTCCTCGTGGCCCGCAGCCGTGAGCGGGAGCCTGGCATGGACGCCGAAACCGCCGCCTGGCCGCGGGCCGGCCTGCAGAGTGCCGCCGAGAGCAGCCGCCCGCTCCCGCATTCCGGTCAGGCCCGCGCCGGCCCCGTCATTGAACGCCACGCGGACGGCCGGGCCGTCGTTGACGATGTCCGCGAGCAGGCAGCCGCTATCGTGTCGCAAGCTCACGGTCGCGGCGGCCCGGCCAGCGTGGCGGACCACGTTGGTCAGTGCCTCCTGCACGATGCGGTAGGCGGCGAGCGCGACCGGCGGCGGCACCGGGACCGGCGGCTCGTCCACCTGCAGCGTGGTAGGCGTGCCCGCCGCGCTGGTCGCGTCGGCGAGAGCCTGGATGGCGCGAAGATCCGGCACCGGCACCGCAGGGCCGTCGCTGTCGACCTGGCGCAGGACTTCGAGTATCGCCCGCAGTTCCCGCAAGCCGGCCTTGCTGGCACTGCGGATCGCCTGAATCGCGTCGGCGGCGCTGGCGGGATCGTCGGCTAGCTGCATGCTCGCGGCCGTAGCCTGCACGTTGATCATCGCCATCGAGTGGGCGACGACGTCATGCAGCTCGCGGGCGATCCGCATCCGCTCGGCGTCGACGCGGCGACGGGCTTTCTCCTCGCTGGCCTGCTCCGCGCGCGCCTGCTTGTCGCGCTCGGCGGCCAGCCACTGGCGGCGCGCAGCCACGTAGCCGCCGACCGCGCCGGCGGCCAGCAATTCTGGCCACATCGTCGCATTCGGGCCGCCGAGCCACCCGAACGGCCCGAACAGCCCTTCAGCCGCGAAGATGAGCACTGCGCCGGTCAGCCCCGCCGCCAGCGCGGTCCGGCGCGGGCGGGTGAGCGCGACCCAGTACAGAGCGACGATCACCGGTACGAGCGCGGCTCCGTCGATCTGGCCGAGAGCGGCCCATCCGATATTGCCGGCCACGGCGAGCGCGAAGATCCCGACCGGGTGGCTGGCGCGCCAGATCAGGGTGACAGCGGGCAGGGCGACAAGCAGGTAGGCAGGCAGCGGCGGATGGCTCGTCAGGTGCAGCCCGCCGTAGCGGTGGACCGGGCTGGCCTCGACGTAGCAGCCGATCACCGTGAGCAGCGTGACCATGGTCACGCCTGCGGTGCCCTGCCAGCGCCGCGGCCGCCTGATCATGGTCATGATGCCCATCGCCTGGAGCGTATACCGGCGACACGCCCTCGCCATCGTCGCTCAGGAGGCGGGCACGGTACTGCCCAGGGAGTACCGGGCTGCTACCAGCGCAGCAGCCCGGCCGGCACCCGGCAGATGATGCCCGACTACGACCAGCCAGCGGAGCGTTGTTGCCAGCGGCGCACCGGGCGCTGCGGACTCATAAGAGGAGAACGCCATGCTCACCACCACCGCCCCCGCCGTGCCGGATATCAAGCTGGGCCGGGCTAGGGCGCTGAGCGCCACGGGCGGCGCGCTCGTCGCCGCCATCGCCTGGGCGATCGAGGTGCCGCTGCTGGGCATCCACCTGAGCGTCCGGTTCGGCAGCGGCCACGTCCAGACGATCGCTATCGGCCAGGCCATCGGCGTCGCCATGGCCGCCTCCGTTCTCGGCTGGCTGCTGCTGGCGATCCTGGACCGGCGCACGCCGCACGCTCGTGCCCTGTGGACTGGCGCCGCGCTGGCGGCCCTGGCCGCATCCCTGGCACTGCCGCTGGCCGCCGCGACGACGATGGCGGCCACCGCAGGGCTCATCGCGATGCACGCTGCCGTCGCAGCGGTCGTCATCCCTGCCATGGCCCGCACGTCCCGGGCGCGCTGAGAGCCTGGTGCGATTGGGCGGGTCCCGGCCGGGCATGCGGCCGGGACCGCCTCCTGCCGCGGGACCCGCCCGCACGCCGCCCGGCTGCGCCTGGTGCGCGAGAAGCGCGCTATCGCCCGGCCGGGCGGCGGCTTGCCCGGCTGGAGGCAGCACGGGACTGGTCCAGCACGGCGAACAGCAGGCCGCCGATCATGGCCATGTTCTTGTGGAACTGGACGCGATGCTGCTTGCGGGCGGCCGGGTCCTCGATCGTCCAGTACGCGTGCCCGGCCAGCGTGGTCGGGATCAGCGAGCCGGCCAGGAAAAGGGCAGCCAGCCGCGGGGCCCTGCCCAGGGCCAGCGAGGTGCCGGCTGCCACCTGCACGGCGGCATTGGCGCGCACCAGCAGTTCATCGTCTTCGGGCAGCGGAACCCTCGCGCGCACTGCGGCGAGCACCGGGGTGGCCAGGTCAACGCGGCCGCCCGGCGCCCGGAGGGCGTCAAACCCGAGCACGGCGTAGGCGGATCCGGTGAGAAACCGGGCAGCAGGGCGCAAGGGGGCGAGCATGCGCCGGGTCATGGTCATAACGCCTCGATGCGAGTCGGTGAAACTGTGGTCAGCAGGACTGTACGCGGCCGTGTCATT
>JBKQSL010000419.1:0-6129 GCA_052143655.1 Streptosporangiaceae bacterium
ACCTCGAACGGCGCCACCCGCCGCTGCAGGTCGGTCACCGGGCGCATGGATCCTCCTGCAAACTGCGCGCACCGCGAGCAGGCTGTCGCTGGCTCATGGACTCCACTCTAGGCCGGGGCTGTGACACATCAGCCGGGCCGGGGCCGGGGGACGCTCAGCTGGCCGGGAGGCCGGCCCGGCGGCGGAGTTCTGCCCACAGCTCGCCGACCTGGCGGTCGAGGTCGGCCAGCGAGCCGGAATTGTCGATCACGAGGCCGGCGATGGCGAGCCGCTCCCGGCGGCCGGCCTGCGCTGCCATCCGGGCGTCCGCCTGATCGCGAGTCATGCCCCGGCTGCGGACCAGCCGCTCTGCCTGTACGCCGGGCGGGGCGTCGACGACAACCACCAGGTCGAAGGAGCCGGCCAGGTTGTTCTCGGCGATCAGCGGGACGTCGTGCACGACGATGGCGGCCGCTCCCGCGGCCGCCGCGGCTTCCTCGGCCGCCGCGGCTTCCTCGGCCGCCGCGGCCTGCTCGAGCTCGCGCATCCGCTCACCCACCCGGGGATGCGTGATGGCGTTCAGCCTGCTGCGCAGGTCCGGGTCGGCGAACACGATGTCACCGAGCCGGCCCCGGTCCAGGCTGCCGTCCGCCGTCAGCACCTGCGGGCCGAAGGCCGCCACGATCTCAGCCAGCCCCGGGGTGCCCGGCGCGACCACCTCCCGGGCGATCGCATCCGCGTCGATCACCACCGCGCCCGCGACGGCGAGCCGCCGCGCCACCTCGCTCTTGCCGGCGCCGATCCCGCCGGTCAGGCCGACGCGCAGCACGTCAGCCCGGCTGAACCGGCGCGGGCCTGGCGGTCCCGGCCGGGCGGGCCGGCTGCTGGCTCACGGCGGCCTCCCTGCCCTGCTCGTCCGGGGTTGTCTGGGCTCATCTGGCCCGGCGGTCACCTGGGCGCCGGGCTCGTGCGCAAGCCTAACGGGCCGGCGGCCGGCGTCGCGGACGCCGTCACCTCGGCGCGCCGTCTCCCGGCGCAGTGCCGGGAGGCGGTCACGACCGGGCGGCACGGCACCGGGTGAACGCCACGGCCGCGCGCCGCTTTCGCCGCTCGTGCGGCCTCGCCGCCGGGTTATTCCCGGCCCGCCAGGTAGCGCAGCACTGTGCGCACCCGGCGATGGCCGCCATCGGCCGGGAGCAGGCCGAGCCTGATGACGATGCTGCTGATGTGCTTTTCCGCAGCGTCCTCGCCGATCACCAGCTGCTCGGCGATGCCGGCGTTGGAGCGCTATTCGGCCATCGCGCGGAGCACGTAGCGGGCCTGTGGCTGGCCCGCACGCTGATCCGCCGGGCCATACCCGGGTAGCCAGGTCCGGGAACGAGACAGCGGGCCCGGGAAGCCCCCGGGCCCGCTGTCCGTGCTGATCTATGCGATGAAGCCGTGCAGCCGCCGGTCAGCTCTGGCCGGACAGCTTGTCGCGCAGCGCGGCGAGGGCCTCGTCCGAGGCCAGCGTGCCGGTGGCCTCCTCGGAGCGGCGCGAGGCGGACGAGGACGAAGACGAGGTCGTGGTGGCGTCCCGGCCGCCATCGTCGTCGGCCGAGTTTGCCTTGGACCGGGCGTCCTGCACCTGCTGGCGGTGCGCCTCATAGCGAGACCGGGCCTCGGCGTATTGCCGCTCCCACTCCTCGCGCTGGGCGTCGAAGCCCTCCAGCCACTCGCCCGACTCCGGGTCGAAGCCCTCGGGGTAGATGTAGTTGCCCTGCTCGTCGTAGGTGGCGGGCATGCCGTAGAGGGTCGGGTCGAACTCGTCGCCGAGCGCCTCGCCGATCGTGCCCTCGTTGGCCTGCTTGAGCGACAGGCTGATCCGGCGCCGGTCCAGGTCGATGTCGATGATCTTGACGAAGATCTCGTCGCCGACCTGCACGACCTGCTCGGGGATCTCCACGTGCCGGTCCGCGAGCTCGGAGATGTGCACCAGGCCCTCGATGCCCTCCTCGACCCGCACGAACGCGCCGAACGGCACCAGCTTGGTGACCCGGCCGGGCACGACCTGGCCGATCTGGTGCATCCGGGCGAACTGCTGCCACGGGTCTTCCTGGGTGGACTTCAGCGACAGCGATACCCGCTCGCGGTCCATGTCGACGTCCAAGACCTCGACGGTGACCTCCTGGCCGACCTCGACGACCTCGCCCGGGTGGTCGATGTGCTTCCACGACAGCTCGGACACGTGCACCAGGCCGTCCACCCCGCCGAGGTCCACGAACGCGCCGAAGTTGACGATCGAGGAGACGACGCCCTTGCGGATCTGGCCCTTCTGCAGGGTGTTGAGGAAGTTCTGGCGGACCTCGGACTGGGTCTGCTCCAGCCAGGCCCGGCGGGACAGGACCACGTTGTTGCGGTTCTTGTCCAGCTCGATGATCTTGGCCTCGATCTCCTTGCCGACGTACGGCTGCAGGTCACGGACCCGGCGCATCTCCACCAGCGACGCGGGCAGGAACCCGCGCAGGCCAATGTCCAGGATCAGGCCGCCCTTGACGACCTCGATCACCGTGCCGGTGACCACGCCGTCCTCGTCCTTGATCTTCTCGATCGTGCCCCAGGCGCGCTCGTACTGTGCGCGCTTCTTGGACAGGATCAGCCGGCCCTCCTTGTCCTCCTTCTGCAGGACCAGGGCCTCGATGTGCTCGCCGCTCTTGACAACGTCGTGCGGATCGACGTCGTGCTTGATCGACAGCTCGCGGGACGGGATGACGCCTTCGGTCTTGTAGCCGATGTCGAGCAGGACCTCGTCCCGATCGACCTTCACAACGGTTCCCTCGACAATGTCGCCGTCGTTGAAGTACTTGATGGTCTCGTCGATCGCGGCGAGGAAGGCCTCCTCGGAACCGATGTCGTTGACCGCTACTTTGGGGGTCGAGGTGGCCTCGGTGCTGCTCGTCATGTGTAGGTGGACTCCGGGTACGGACAGGAATGCGGGTTGGTGGGCACGCGCTGCGAATGAGTGAATCCGCCATGGGCGGCCAGGAAAACTGGACTTGGCTGGCCAGTGAGACCGGCCGCGGCCTGCCGTGAGACGGCCCGCGGGCTGCCTGACCATGGCTGACTGCAACGAACACAGCGCAGCGTTCAGAATATGAGAGCCTGGCCGGGCGGTCAATCTGGAGCCGATAATGCCCGGAAACAAACGGCGGGGCGGCTACCCCGCCAGCATCCCGCCCCGGCCTCGTCCCGGCCCCTCAGTGCGCGGCGTCTCAGTGCGCGGCGTCGGCCCAGCTGCGCCCGGTGCCCATCGACACCGCCAGCGGCACGGTCAGCTCGTGCGCGCCGCACATCTGCGCGCGCACCAGGTCACGTAGCTCGTCCAGCTCGCCCGGGGCGACCTCGAAAAGCAGCTCGTCGTGGACCTGCAGCAGCATCCGCGACCGCAGGCCGCGGCGGGTGATCTCGGCGTGCACGTTCAGCATCGCGACCTTGATGATGTCGGCGGCCGAACCCTGGATCGGCGCGTTCAGTGCCATCCGCTCCGCCATCTCCCGGCGCTGGCGGTTGTCGGACGTCAGGTCGGGCAGGTACCGGCGGCGCCCCATGATCGTCTGGGTGTAGCCGTCCTTGCGGGCCTGCACCACCACATCGTGCAGGTAATCCCGCACCCCGCCGAACTCCTGGAAGTACTCCTCCATGAAGCCGCGCGCCTCGTCGGCGGACACGTGCAGCTGCTGGGACAGCCCGTAGACCGACAGCCCGTAAGCCAGGCCGTAGTTCATCGCCTTGATCTTGCTGCGCAGATCGCCGGTGACCTCCTCCGGCGGCACGGCGAAGACCCGCGACGCGGTCTCGGCGTGGAAGTCGTGGCCGGAGCTGAACGCGGCCGCCAGCGCCGCGTCGCCGGAAAGGTCGGCCATGATCCGCAGCTCGATCTGGCTGTAGTCCGCGGTCAGCAGGCACTCGTAGCCCTCGCCGACAACGAACCCGCGGCGGATCCGGCGGCCTTCCTCGGTCCGGATCGGGATGTTCTGCAGGTTCGGGTCGGTCGACGACAGCCGCCCGGTCGCCGCGATCATCTGGTTGTAGGTGGTGTGGATCCGGCCGTCGGTGCCGGCCATCGGGATCAGCGAGTCCACGATGCTCTTGAGCTTGGCCACGTCCCGGTGCCGCAGCAGGTAGCCGAGCACCGGATGGCCGGTCTGCGCCAGCAGCGAGGTCAGTGCCTCGGAGTCGGTGGTGTAACCGGTCTTGATCCGCTTGGTCTTGGGCAGGCCCAGCTCGGTGAACAGCACTTCCTGGAGCTGCTTGGGCGAGCCGAGGTTGAACTCGTGCCCGGTCGCGGCGAACGCGCCCTGCTCGGCCGCCTTGACTTCGGCAGCCAGCGTGGCCGACATGTCGGCGAAGTGCTCCACGTCGGCGGCGATGCCGGCCTGCTCCATCTGCGCCAGCACGGTGACCAGCGGCAGCTCAACCTCGGCCAGCAGCTCGGTGGCCCCGCGCGCGGCCAGGTCCGCGTCGAGCGCCTCGGCCAGCTGGGCGGTCGCGGCCGCGCGCTGGGCCAGTCGCTCCGCCTCGTCGGTGTCGGACAGCTCCAGCGCCAGCTGGCCGGACCTGGCCGCAGCGCCTTCGGCCAGTTCCCGGCCCAGGTAACGCAGCGACAGGTCAGCCAGGTCGAACGACCGCTGGCCGGGCAGCGCCAGGTAGGCGGCCAGCGCGGTGTCGCTGGTCAGCCCGCGCAGCTCCAGGCCGCGGGCGGCCAGGGCGTGCATCGGGCCCTTGGCGTCGTGCATGGCCTTGGGCAGGTCCGGGTCGGCCAGCCAGCCGGCCAGTGCCTGCTCGTCCTCCGGCGTCAGCGCGGTGGGGTCGATGAAGCCCGCCGCCCCGCCGGCGGCGGCCAGGGCGACCCCTGTGGCGTCACCGGTGCCGCGGCCCCAGCTCCCGCTGACCGCCAGGCCGGTCCGCGCCGGACGTGCACGGTCTTGGGCGGCGCTGTCTGCGGCGGCGCTGTCTGCGGCGGCGCTGTCTGCGGCGGCGCTGGCCGGCCCGGCATGGGCCGCCAGCCACTCAGCGACCTCGCCCGGGCCGAGCCGGGTCAGCTCGACCTCGAAGCCCGGCGCCGCCTCCCCTGGCTCTGCCGCCGTGGCGGGCACGGCAATGCCGTTCGGCAGGGTGGCGTAGAGGCGGTCGCGCAGGACCCGGAACTGCAGCGTGTCGAACAGCTGGTGGATCTGCTCCCGGTCCCACGGGGCCGGCCGCAGGCCGGAGAGCTCGGCATCCACCGGGACGTCCCGGGCCAGCTCGGTGAGCTGGCGGTTGCGCAGCACGTCGGCCAGGTGCTCGCGCAGGTTGTCTCCTGCCCGGCCCTTGACCTCGCCGACCCGGTCGGCCAGCGCGGCGAGCGAGCCGTACTCCACGACCCACTTGGCCGCGGTCTTCTCCCCCACCCCGGGGATCGACGGCAGGTTGTCGCTGGGGTCGCCGCGCAGCGCGGCGAAGTCCGGGTACTGCGTCGGCGTCAGGCCGTATTTCTCGGCGACCGCGGCCGGGGTGAACCGGGTCATGTCGCTGATGCCGCGGCGGGTCATCAGCACGGTGACGTTGTCGTTGACCAGCTGCAGCGCGTCCCGGTCACCGGTCACGATCAGCACGCTCATGCCCTGCGCCTCGGCCTGGGTGGCCAGCGTCGCGAGGATGTCGTCGGCCTCGTAGCCCGCCGCCGACAGCCGCGCGATGCCGAGCGCGTCGAGGACCTCGAAGATCAGGCTGAGCTGGCCGCGGAAGTCCGCGGGGGTCTCCTTGCGGTTGGCCTTGTACTCGACGTACTGCTCGTGCCGGAACGTCGGCTCGCTGCGGTCAAAGGCCACCACGACGTGGGTGGGCTGCTCGTCGCGCAGGACGTTGATGAGCATGGCCGTGAACCCGTAGACCGCGTTGGTCGGCTGCCCGGTCGTGGTGGCGAAGTTCTCGGCCGGCAGCGCGAAGAACGCACGGTAGGCCAGTGAGTGGCCGTCGAGCAGGAGCAGCCGCCCGGCGGTACCGCCCGCGCCCGCGGGCGGCTGAGCTGCGGCAGCGGCCGGCTTGGCCGCCTTGGTCGACGCGGGAGAAGTCACCCGGGAAGTCTAGTGCGCGGCGCCGACACTAGCTGGCTCGCTGACCCAGCGCGGG
>JBKQSL010000420.1:0-7271 GCA_052143655.1 Streptosporangiaceae bacterium
AGCTTGACTACATCAGGTCATGGGGCGGGCGTCTTGTCTTCCCGATCCCCGCGCTGGAAATCATCTGAGTGGAGTGGTTGCTCGTGAAGGTTGTCCTGTTCTGCGGTGGCCTCGGGATGCGGATGCGCGATGGTGTCACCAGCGGTCCCAAGCCCATGGCGATGGTCGGGCACCGGCCGCTGCTCTGGCATGTCATGCGCTACTACGCTCATTTCGGGCACACCGACTTTGTGCTCTGCCTTGGCTACGGCGCCTCCGCGGTCAAGGATTTCTTCCTGAACTACGACGAGACCGGGTCGAACGATTTCGTGCTGGAGAACGGCGCCCGTGAAGTGAAGCTATTCAGCACCGACATCTCGGACTGGCGAATCACGTTCGTCGATACCGGCCTGAACTCTCCGATCGGTGAGCGGTTGCGCAGGGTCCGCCGGTTCGTCGATGGCGAGCCGATGTTCATGGCCAACTACGCCGACGTCCTCACGAACGCCCAGTTGCCGGACATGATCGAGCGTTTCCAGGCCAGCGGTGCGGTGGCCAGCCTGCTCGCAGTCCCGCCCCAGTCCTCGCACCATGTGGTCGACATCGCCGACAACGGGATCATCGCCCAGGTGACGCCGATGCGGGATTTGCGGCAATGGGAGAACGGCGGCTACTTCCTGCTCAGGCCGGAGATCTTCGACTATCTCAGCGAAGGCGAAGACCTCGTCGAGGACGCCATGATGCGGCGGCTCGTCCCGCAGGGGCGCGTCATCGCCTATCCCTACAAGGGATACTGGTCGCCGGCCGACACCGTGAAGGAACGCGCGCAACTGGACGAGATGTACCACCAGGGACACTGCCCCTGGATGATCTGGAACCCCGAACGGTCCGGCCATACCCTGCCATTGCCCGTGTCAGCGCCACGGTGATCAGCGATGCTGCCCTTGCATCTGCAGGGTCCCGCGGGCGCGCCCCTCTCGGTACTGGCCATCGGCGCGCACCCTGACGACATAGAGCTCGGGGCGGGCGGGACATTGCTCAGCCTCGCCGCGAGCCGAGAGGAGCTGCGGGTGCACTACCTGGTGCTGACCGGTACCGCGGAACGCCAGTTGGAGGCGCAGGCGGCGGCAGCCGCGTTCCTGCCCGGCGCCGATCTCACCGTCGATCTGCGGGACCTGCCCGAGGGCCGGTTCCCGGCGATCTGGGACCAGGTCAAAGAGGCTCTTGAGCGGGTGGCCCGGTCGACGACGCCGGACCTCGTGCTCGCCCCCTGGGCCGGCGACGCCCACCAGGACCACCGCGTCATCGCCGAGATCGTGCCCACGGTCTTCCGCGACCAGCTCTACCTCGGCTACGAGATCCCGAAATGGGACGGCGATCTCGGCCGGCCATCCATCTACGTTCCGCTGTCAGCTGAGGTGGCACGCCGCAAGGTCGAACTGCTGCACAAGTGCTACCCGTCCCAGCGAGCCCGCGACTGGTGGGACGACGAGGTCTTCCTGGGACTGGCCCGGCTGCGCGGTATGGAGTGCCGGGCACCGTACGCCGAGGCGTTCAACTGCCCAAAGTCAGTGGTCATCCCATTCGACCAGCAGATGCCACCAGCAGAAGAGAAGGAAGTGACATGACCATCTTCGTCGACCCGGACGTGACCGCTGACCAGCTCCGCCAGGTACTGTACGCGGGAAATCTCGTCGTCCTGACCCGGCTCCAGGCGGTCAGCGACTTCGTGGCGCACACCCGCGATCAGCTCGCCGAGCTGTTCAGCCCGCATGATCCCGAGCATGCCCATGAGTATTTCGACAAGGAGCAGATGGCGGAAATGCTCGGCTCCTGGAAGCCCAGCTTCATCCACTCCGAGCGGTCCAAGCGGCTAGTCTGCGACATCATCACCGAGGCCGGGCTGCCCGCCGAATTCACTCACTTCGACGTGCCCAAGCCACGCACCTCGTTCCCGGCCGGGCACCTTACGACGGGCGTAGCCTTCGCCTTCCCATGGCACCGGGACTCCTGGTACAGCGCGCCGGCTCAGCAGCTTAACTGGTGGCTGCCCGTCTTCCCGGTGCGCGAAGACAATTCCATGAGCTTCGACCTGCCCAGCTTCGACCAACAGGTGTCCAACACCTCTGGCACCTTCGACTATTACCGGAACAACGCCCAGCGGCTGACCAGCGCAAGCTCGGTGACCTCCGAGCAGCAGGCACGTCCTGGGGCGGTGGACCACAAGCCCGTTCATGAGCTCATCGTGCTTCCGGCACCAGGAGAGATCCTGCTGTTCGCCGGCGCCCAGCTGCACACGTCGATTCCGAACACCTCCGGGCTGGCTCGTTACAGCGTCGACTTCCGCACCGTTGACGCGCGCGACCTGAAGGCCGGCCTGGGAGCGCCGCTGGTCGACGTGCACTGCACCGGTACCTCGATCCGGGATTTCCTCAACATCGCCGACGGAAGCCTGTTCGACGAGCAGATCATCACCGAGCTGTTCGGCGCCCCGCCGTCCGATGCCCTGCTGGTGTTCGGCGTTGCAGAAGCAGAGCGATCCGCGAAGTCCGTAGTGGAAGCGCACCGTTGACATCACCGGCAGTACTTCCTCTATGCTCCATGGGTGTCCCTATTTATTGTACTTCGACGCCTTTGCGGGGGTCTGTAGCTTAGTCCGTAGTATGCGGACGTTAGCCATGCCGGGCTAATGCGGGTGAACGCGCCCGTTTGGCGCGCTTGCACGGTAAATTACCCCGACTGCGTAAACCTGTCGGGTCACCGGGGCGTCTTATGCGTGCACGCATCAATCCGGGTTGTGCGATGAATCGCCGCGAGCGCTCTAGTGCGCCCAGTGGTTAGGAAAGCCCAAATTGGGGGGTTTGTGTGAGTAGCAGGGCGCAAGAAGACCGTGCCGGTTCCCGACGACCTCAGGCTAGATGAGACTGCGGTGAGTCAGCCCGACGTCGATGAGCGCCTGCTGGCCGATCAGCGTGACCAGTCCGTACGCGAGGCCCTCAGCCGACTGCCCCGGCAGTGGCAGCGGCTGGCGGAAAAGCTGATGCCCGACCCGCTGACCTCCGGCCTACGCCGAGATATCCCCCTCGGGACACTGGCTCCGGGCTGTCCCCGGGTAACCGCCCAGGCGCCATCTTCCGCGCGTACTCGTGCTTATTAAGGGAGGGACCATGGACCGGCAATCCTCGACTCGCCAGCGAGCGCAGGGTCTGGGTCAGGTACTGAGCCGGAGAAAAATCTTCAAAGGCGCCGTCGGAGTGGCTGCCGTCGGGGCAGCGGGGGCAGCCGTGCTGGCCGATACCGCTTCTCCGGCAATGGCAGCGCAGGACACGACCGTCGAATCGGGAGCCGTGGCGCCGGCGGTTGTCGTCCTTGCTGACGCGGCGACGATCGCGGTTGATGCCTCCCTCGGCAACGATTTCCGCGTTACCATCGCGGGGAACCGGACAGTGGGCACCCCGGCCAATCCGGCGGACGGGCAGAAGATCACCTTCCAGGTCACTCAGGGCGCGGGCGCCCCGTTCTCGCTCTCCTGGAGCAGCGGCTATGAGTTCTCCGCTGGCCTTCCTCAGCCCACCCTCAGCACGGCGGCGGGGCAGACTGACCTGCTCGGGTTCATCTACAACGCCAACAAGGGCAAGTGGCTGCTTGTCGCGTTCGTGAGCGGGTTCGCCTCGACGACCGTCACCCCGCCGCCACCGGGCAAATACCGGCTGTTCGCCGCCACGAACGGGGCCATCACGAACGGGCCAGCTACCCCGGTTTCCTATAGCGGGCCGTTCCTGTGCGGCGTCGTTATGGGGGTCACCACCGGCAGCTGCTGGCTGGACGGGTACTGGTGGTGGGTGTGCCCGTCCGGCCAGTCCACGGCGGCGCAGAAGTTCGCGCTTTGGTGCCTTTACGGCTCCGGCGGCGGGTCGCTTGTCGCCAACAGCACGGTCACGTCCGGCACCCTGACGGCTGGGCAGTGGAATTACGTGCCGCTGGGGGCGCCGCTACCGCTCGCGATGGGCGCCACGTATGTGGCCGCGACCGGGTTCACCGGCAACTTCCCCGACACCAGCAACCAGTTCGGCAGTGGTGAGCCCTACAGTGGCGGGATCGTCAGCGGCCCGCTGACCGCCTATTCCGACGCGTCTGGGTCAAACCCGTCGCCGTTCAAGACAGACCAGGCCCTGTTCAGCGTCGCAGGCACCGACCCGACGGCCAATATGCCCCTCTACGGTTCCAGTAGCAGCAACTTCTGGATGGACGTCCAAGTCGATACGTCTCCGCCATCGGGCACGTCCTACCGGCTGTGGCCGAGTTACCCGACGATCCCGGGCCAGGTTGACTCGGACAAGTCGGGCTACACCCTGGCCACGGAGTTCCAGCTATCGGAGTCCTGCACGCTGGACAACATCTGGTTCTACTCCGCACCCGGCGCGGGCGCGCTGCCAACCAGATGCGCGATCTGGAATGTCAGCTCGCAGAGCGAGATCTCAGGCACCGACCACAGCTCGCCCGCGTGGTCGGGAGCGGCCGGGTCCGGCTGGGTGGCATGCGCTTACAGCGGTGTCACCCTTCCTGCCGGCGACTACAAGGTAACGGTGTTCTACGCCGGCGGGTCGGAGTGGTACCAGGCCACCACGAGCTACTGGGGCGGCGGGGGCCCGGGCGCCAGTGGTATCACGGCCGGGCCGGTCACCGCGCCCGGAACGTCCGCAGCTACGAGTCCCGGCCAGGCCACCTACAACTACGGCTCCTGGGCATACCCGCAGACCTACGCTTCTGTCGGCGATGGCGAGTGCTACTGGGTAGATGTCGAGGTCACGCCGACGAGCTGAGCCAGCTCGCGTTCGGCCTGCCGCTAGCTCAGCGAAAGGACTGCCAGGGCAATGCGTTTGTGTAGGTGTCTCGCGGTCGCCTTGGTTGCTGCTGGTCTGGCCGGCTGCAGCGTCGGCGGCTCATCGGAGCCGTCCACCGCTGCCCCATCGCCAGTTGTCCCTGGGGTCGTGACCAGCACTGCCCCTCCGGCGGCACCGGCCAGCCCGCAGATGCGGGCCGAGGCTCGCGCGGCGGCAGCGCAGTTCTACGGCTTGTACTCGGCAAGCCAGTTCGCGGCCTTCTGGGACCTGCTATCCCCTGCCACGAAGCGTCAGGTCCCCATGCGTGTCTGGGTAAGCGCGCACGACGCTTGTCCATCCGCCGGGGCCGGAAAGTCCAGGATCATCAAAGCCGTGACCGTCTTCGGCAGCGCGGCCATCATCACCGAAGCAATCGCCGGAGCCGCGTCAAAGCTCGACACGGCCGAAGACGTATTTAACTACGCCAACGGCCACTGGAGTTATTCGCTACAAGACCTGAGCATCTATCAACACGGATCCGTTGCCGCTGACATCGCCGCCGCGAAGGCGGCTGGCTTCTGCACCGGCTGGAAAATCTTTTGAGAGTCAAAAATGCGCATTGAGGTGATCGTGTGAACCGGACTGGTCGCATAGACGTCTCTGCATCGTGTAGCGCCCAGTCGGGTCCCTGCGAGGAGAGTGAGGCACCATTGGGCGGGAAGTCCCCGACTCGCCAGCGCGGGCCGGGTCTAGGCCAGGTACTGAGCCGGAGGAAGATCTTCAAAGGTGCCGTCGGAGTGGCTGCCGCCGGCGCCGGGGGAGTCGTGCTGACAACGGCCACCGCCTCTCCGGCCTCTGCCGCCGCGGAGGCCGCGACCACCGAGTCGGGAGCGGTCGCGCCGGGCGTGGTGAACCTGACCGACGCGGCGACGATCGCGGTGGACGCCTCCATCGGCAACGACTTCCGGGTGACCATCGCCGGGAACCGGACCATGGGCAACCCGGCCAACCCGGCGGACGGGCAGCAGATCATCTTCCAGGTCACGCAGGGTTCCGGCGGGTCTTTCACGATGAGCTGGGCCAGCAGCTACGAGTTCTCGGCGGACCTGCCGCAGCCCAGCCTCAGCACAACCGCCGGGCAGACGGACCTGTTCGGCTTTATTTACAACGCGGCTAAGGGCACGTGGCTGCTGGCCGCGTTCGTGAACGGATTCGACTGATGGGTACCTACCGGCTGTTCTCTTCGGTGAGCGGGCCGTCTAGCCCGGTCTCCTACTCGGGCCCCTTCCTGGCCGGGGTCCTGTTCTGCGTCACCACCAACTGCTGGTTCCAGGGTTACTGGTGGTGGGTGTGCCCGTCCGGCCAGTCGACATCGCCGCAGAAGTTCGCGCTGTGGCAGGTTTACGGTGGCGCAGAAGGTAACGTGGTGCCTGGCAGCGTGGTCACCTCAGGGCCCCTCACCGCCGGGCAGTGGAACTACATTCCGCTAGCGGCCCCGCTCCAGCTGAGCATCGGCAACGTGACCGGAGTCGGCGCCGCCGTCTATGAGGTCGCCACGGGATTCAGTGGCAGTTTCCCGGACACTAATAGCCAGTTCGGGGCGGGTGATCCTTACGCCTCCGGCATCACGAGCGGGCCGCTTTTCGGCTACTCAGACCAGGGTGCCTCGGCACCGTGCCCGGCCTCGGTCACGTCGTCCCAGGGGGCCTTCGGCGTCGCGGGCACCGATCCTTCGGCGAATATGCCAGCCCAGGGCTCGAGTTCCTCGAACTTCTGGATCGACCTCCAGGTCAGCGACACCGCTCCGACCGGCTACAGCGGGTCGTACCGGCTGTGGCCGAACTATCCGACGGTGTTCCCCACCCAGCCCACCATCGACACCCAGGCGCAGACCATGGGCACGCAGTTCTCCCTGTCGGAACCCTGCACCCTGGATAACGTCTGGTTCTACAGCGCCCCGTTCGCCGAGAGCCTGCCGGCCAGCACCCAGATCTGGGACGCCGCGACTCAGGCCCTGGTCAGCGGCACCAACCTGACGGCAGCCTGGTCAGGAGGGATAGCCAGCGGGTGGGTGGCCAATTCTTACAGCAGCGCGGGCATCGTGCTGCCGGCCGGAAACTACATCGCGACCGTCTATTACGGCGGCGGCAGTGTGTTCTACATGGAGTCGCGGGGTTACTTCGGCTCGTTCCAGGGCAATGCCGGGCCGGCCACCAACGGCATGGTCAACGGGCCGCTGTCGTCGCCTTCCAACGCGAAGGCGCTCAGCCCCCCGGGCGGGAACAGTTGCTACTACGTGGGCGGTACCAGCCCCACGTATCCCAACGCATGGGACACCCATGACGGCGGGGAGAACCGCTGGGTCGACATCGAAGTCACCCCGTCGGCAGCTTCGTCGTCCCCTACGCCTACGCCTACGACAACGTCGACATCGCCCGTGGTCACTAATTCCGGCGCTTTCCTGGTGTT
>JBKQSL010000421.1:0-29968 GCA_052143655.1 Streptosporangiaceae bacterium
CCCGCGGAGCCTGAGCGGACGGCTGCGCCGGGGCTCCCGGGGACTGTCCCCCTGGGCTGGCAGTGCCTCGGCCGGGGCCAGCGGGGCGCGGCCGCAGATCAGGTCGGCCGCGCGCTCGGCCACCGCGATGACCGGGGCGTTGGTGTTGCCGCGCGGCAACGCCGGCAGCACCGAGGCATCCACGACCCGCAGCCCGGTAACCCCGCGCACATGCAGTTGCGGGTCGACGACGCTGGTGAGCCTGCTGGCCGCGAGCACCGAGTCGCCGCCCATCGCGCAGGTGCCGACCGGATGGTAGATCGTCGAGATGCCCTGCCGGACGAAGTCCCGCAGCTGCGCGTCCGTGCGCAGGTCCGGGCCGGGTGCCAGCTCCGCCGCGCAGAGCTTGCTCAGCGGCCTTGCCGCCGCGAACTCCCTGGCCATGGTGATCCCGGCGAGCAGCGGCGGCAGGTCCGCGCGGTCGGCCAGGTAGCCCGGGTCGATGGCCGGCTTGTGCCGGGGATCGGCGCTGCGCAGCCGGATCGTGCCCCGGCTGCGCACGTCCAGCAGGGTGATGAGCAGCGAGAAGGCGCGGCTGGCCGGGTCGGCGAGGCCGCCGTCGGCGTAGGGCACCGGCAGCGCGTGCCACTGCAGGTCCGGGGCGGGCAGCGCGGAATCGCTGCGGCTGAAGCCGCCTGCCTCGGCCACGTTGGAGGTCAGCGGGCCGGAGTGCCGCAGCTGCCAGCGGGCCAGCTGCCGCGGGCCGGCCTTCTCCCACAGCCCCCGGGTCCGCGGCGTGGACCACATGGCCGTGACGACCGGGTGATCCGACAGGTTGGCGCCGACCCCGGGGCTGTCGGCCGCCACCGTGATGCCGTGCTCGCGCAGGTGATCGGCGGGCCCGACGCCCGACAGCATCAGCAGGTGCGGGCTGCCGACGGCGCCGCAGGCCACGATGACCTCGGTTGCGGCCCAGGCGATCTCCTCGCTGCCGCGGTGCAGGTAGCGCACGCCGACAGCCCGGCCGCCCTCGATCAGCACCCGGGTAGCCAGGGCGTCAGTCACCACCGTGAGGCTGGGCCGGCCTGCGGCCGGGCGCAGGTAGGCGTCAGCGGCCGACCAGCGGCGGCCGCCGCGCTGCGTCACCTGGTAGAAGCCGGCGCCGTCCTGGCGAGGGCCGTTGAAGTCGTCGTTGGCCGGCTCACCGCACGCCCGGGCCGCGGCCACGAACGCTGACGGGGCCTGCGACCGGACGGGCAGGTCCTGCACGAACAGCGGGCCGGATGCGCCGTGGTAAGCCGAGGCGCCGCGCGAGTTGCGCTCGGCGCGCAGGAAGTAGGGCAGCAGGTCGGCGTAGCCCCAGCCGAGCGCGCCGTAGTCCTCGCGCCAGGCGTTGTAGTCGAGCCGGTTCCCGCGGATGTAGATCATCGCGTTCATCGACGACGAGCCGCCCAGCATCCGCCCGCGCGGCCAGTAGACCGACCGCCCGGCGGCGCGCTCCTGCGGCACGGTGGCAAAGTTCCAGTCGTAGGCGCTCTGGAACAGCTGGTTCAGCGCGGCCGGGATGCGGATCTCCGCTGCGTCGTCCGGCGGCCCGGCCTCTAGCAGCAGCACCTGCGCGGACGGGTTCTCCGACAGGCGCCCGGCCAGCACGCACCCGGCGCTCCCCGCCCCGACGATGATGTAGTCGTACACGGCCAGCTCCGGTAGTGAGGGGGCTCCCACCCGCGGACAGAACAACTCGCTGGTGCCACCGGTGCGCGAGCCGCGGGGCACGAAGGTGCTGCCGCGAGTCGCGCTGACCGCCCCGCCGGGCGCTGTCATGGTACCGGCCGGCGCCAGCCTGGCGGGGAACGCCGGCCGAACCGCGGGCCGTGACCGCCACGTGCACGGCGCCGCCCGGACGGGCCGGCGGGATCTGGCTGCAGAGGCGGGCGGAAACGTCAAGTGCGCTCCCGGCCCAGCCGGGCCGGGCGCGCACTCCCCCATGAAGGTCGCCGCCCCGGGCATCGGCGGGCCCCCGAGATCCGCCGCTAACTCACCGGGGCGGCGTGCGGGCCAGGTGCACCTGTCCCGCACCCCCAGGCGCTTTTCGGCCTGGCTAGGGCGCCTTGCATCGGCAGCCGATAATCTGGCCGGTAGCTACCGAGTGCAATCACCCTTCGTGTGATGACGATGCCACATCGTGGTCATAATGTGAATACCCCAGGTCAGATCAATCTGTTTGAGCTGAGTCACGATGAGTGACTAACTCACTTTGCTAACTGAGTGTCATGGATTGTTACCTAGAGAGGGCGGACTGGATATCAAGCCGAAAGAGGGCTCGCGAGGCCGTGGTGTCCGCAGCGGGCTCCCGGCCGCGGCGGCCGCGGGCCCCCGGCCGGGTCGGCCGCCCGCTACCGTGTACGGCATGGCACGTGATCCCAGCGAGAACCCCGTCGTCCTGTCCCGGATCTACACCCGCGTCGGCGACGACGGGACTACTGCCCTCGGTGACGGCAGCCGGACGGCCAAGACCGACGCGCGGCTGGCCGCCTACGCCGACGTGGACGAGGCCAACTGCACGATCGGGGTGGCGGTCACGCTCGGCGGGCTCGACGAGGAGATCACCGGGCTGCTGACCCGCATCCAGAACGAGATGTTCGACCTCGGCGCCGACCTGTGCAACCCGATCACGCCGGACCCGGCCTACCCGCCGCTGCGGATCCAGGAAAGCTACATCACCGCCCTGGAGCAGGCCTGCGACACCTACAATGCCGACCTGCCCACGCTGCGCAGCTTCGTGCTGCCCGGCGGCACCGCGGGAGCCGCGCTGCTGCACGGCGCCCGCACCGCCGTGCGCCGGGCTGAGCGGTCGGCCTGGGCGGCGCTGGAGCAGTACGGCGACACGATGAACCCGCTGACCGCGCGGTACCTGAACCGGCTGTCGGACCTGCTGTTCATCCTGGCGCGCCGGGCCGCCGGGCCCAGCGGCGAGCTGCTGTGGAAGCCGGGCGGCGAGCGCTGAGCGGCTGACCCGCACCGCCGGGTCCGTGGTATCGGCCAGCGCCGGACCGGACTGCCGCCAGCCGCCGCCAGGCTGTCAGTCGAATCCGGCCGGGCCCCCGGGTGGCGCCGATTCCAGCCAGGCCAGAAAGCCGGTCAGCGCCGCCTCGCTCATCGCCAGCTCGACCCGCCTGACGCCGTCACCGGCGGGACTGCCGCCCGCAACCGCGCTCTGTGCCCCCGTGCTCTCCTGGGCCGCGCTCCCGGGGGCTGTGCTCCCGGGAGCTGTGCTCCGATGGGCTGTGCTCTCATGGGCTGTGCTCTCATGGGCTGTGCTCCCATGGGCTGTGCTCCCATGGGCTGAGCCGTCCGGTCCTGTTCCGTTCTGGAGCCTGCTGTCCGGGAACGTGCTGTCCTGGACGGGGGTCTCCGGCCCGGGGGCGGGCACCAGGGGCCGGGCGGTGCTCACCGGGCCGCCCACCGAGCATTCCAGCACGATCGCGCCGGCACCCAGGCTGGCCGCCTCGACAGCATCGGCGGGGCGCCGGGACAGGATGCGCAGCGTCCGCCGGGAGAACACCGCACCCGGCCGCATCCGGACGCCGAAGGCGCTGTACCAGCGCAGCTCGTCGGGCTGGTAGACGGCCAGGCCGAGCTGCCAGTTCTGGTAAGCGCCGCGGCGCAGCCCGCATTCGACCGAGCCGCCGCCGCGCTCCAGCAGCGTTCGCCGGACGGCGATGCCGATCGCCGCCGCCAGCCCGGCGATCAGGACGACGATGAGCAGCCATCCGGCGTCGAACGCCAGCCCCCCAGCCACTCTCAGATCTCCGTGCCGGCCCCGTCAGGACCGTTCGTCCGCTGCTCGCAGCACTGCCCTGGCATACCGGACTTCGTCAGGCTCCTGCTCGCCGGGCGCCGGCACGGCGGCTTCCACCGCCTGGTCCAGGGCGGCTTGCGCGGCGGCCCGGTCGACCCTCGATCCCAGCTCGGCCTGCCGGGCCAGGATGGAGACCCGGTCGTCGGCAACCGAGAGGAACCCGCCGAGCACGGCGGCCCGGATCTCCTCCCCGGCCGTCCCTTCGTGCTCGGGCGTGATCCGCACCAGGCTGCCGGCGGCGAGGATGCCGAGCACGGGAGTGTGCCCGGTGAGCACGCCCATGTCCCCGTCCAGGGTCTTGGCGATGACCCGCTCCGCGGGTCCAGCCCACAGCTCGCCCTCGGGGACGACTAGCTCTACTTGCAGGGTCACAGGTCCCCCGTGCGCGCCTTCGTCACGGAACCCGGCCTGTGCGACTTCGTCATGGTGGCGATGCTGCCCGACCTTGTCACGACCGCTCGAGCTCCTTTGCCTTCTTCTCTACGTCCTCGATCCCGCCGCACATGAAGAACGCCTGCTCAGGAATCGAGTCGTACTTGCCCTCGGCGATCGCCTTGAACGAGGAGATTGTCTCGTCCAGTTCCACGAACGCGCCTGGCATGCCGGTGAACTGCTCCGCCACGTACATCGGGTGCGACAGGAACCGCTCGATCCGGCGGGCGCGCTGGACGGTGACCTTGTCTTCCTCGGACAGCTCGTCGATGCCCAGGATCGCGATGATGTCCTGCAGCTCCTTGTAGCGCTGCAGGATCCGCTGCACCTCGCGGGCCACCTGGTAGTGCTCCTGGCCAATGTAGGCGGGATCGACGATCCGGGAGGTGGAGTCCAGCGGGTCCACCGCCGGGTAGATGCCCTTCTCGGTGATCGCCCGGGACAGCACCGTGGTGGCGTCCAGGTGCGCGAACGTAGTGTGCGGGGCCGGGTCGGTGATGTCGTCGGCGGGCACGAAGATCGCCTGCATCGAGGTGATGGAGTGCCCGCGGGTCGAGGTGATCCGCTCCTGCAGCTGGCCCATCTCGTCGGCCAGGGTCGGCTGGTAGCCCACCGCGGAGGGCATGCGGCCCAGCAGCGTCGAGACCTCCGAGCCGGCCTGGGTGAACCGGAAGATGTTGTCGACGAACAGCAGCACGTCCTGGCCCTGCACATCGCGGAAGTACTCGGCCATCGTCAGCGCGGCCAGGCCGACCCGCAGCCGGGTGCCCGGCGGCTCATCCATCTGGCCGAACACCAGCGCGGTGTCGGCGATGACGCCCGACTCGGTCATCTCCAGCAGCAGGTCATTGCCCTCGCGGGTGCGCTCGCCCACGCCGGCGAACACCGACACGCCGCCGAAGTTCTTGGCGACGCGGCGGATCATCTCCTGGATCAGCACCGTCTTGCCCACGCCGGCGCCGCCGAACAGGCCGATCTTGCCGCCGCGCACGTACGGGGTCAGCAGGTCGATGACCTTGATCCCGGTGGTGAACATCTCGGTCCTGGGCTCAAGCTGGTCGAAGTCAGGGGCGTCGCGGTGGATCGGCCAGCGCTCGGTCACCTTCAGCGATGAGGTCGGGACGTCCAGCGTCTCGCCGAGGACGTTGAACACGTGCCCCTTGGTGACGTCGCCGACCGGCACCGAGATGGCTGTCCCGGTGTCGGCGACCACCGCGCCGCGGACCAGGCCATCGGTCTGCTGCATGGAGATGGCGCGCACCACGTTGTCGCCGATGTCCTGGGCCACCTCCAGGGTCAGCATCCTGGTCTCGCCGCCCAGGGTCACGTCCACGTGCAGCGCATTGTAGATGCCGGGCAGCTGCTCGGCGGGAAACTCGACGTCAACGACGGGGCCGATCACCCGGACGACGCGGCCGGTGCCGGGGCCCTGGGCGTTGCCGTCCCGGGCTGCGGAGTTCTCGACGGTAGCAGTCATGCTGTTGCTCACTTACTCCCTGCGATCGACTCGGCCAGCGCGTTCGCGCCGCCCACGATCTCGCTGATTTCCTGGGTGATCTCGGCCTGCCGGGCCTTGTTGGCATCGCGGGTCAGCCGCTCGAGCAGGTCGTTGGCGTTGTCGGTGGCCGACTTCATCGCCCGCCGCCGCGCGGCGATCTCCGCCGCCGACGCCTCGAGCAGCGCGTGGTAGATCCGGCTCTCCACGTACCACGGCAGCAGTGCGTCCAGCACCGATTCCGCCGACGGCTCGAACTCGTAGATCGGCAGCGGGCCGCCGGGCGGCTCCTCGGTGGTCTCCTCGATCTCCAGCGGCAGCAGCCTGCGGATCACCGGCGCCTGGGTCAGCATGGAGATGAACTCGGTGTAGACGACGTGGATCTCATCGACCCCGTCGTCGGCAGCGGGCCGGTCGAATGCGTCCAGCAGCTCGCGGGTGATCTCGGCGGCGTTGGCATGCACCGGCATCTCCGAGAAGCCGCTCCACTGCGCGGCCATGTCCAGGTCCCGGAAGTTGTGCCAGACGATGCCCTTGCGGCCGGAGACGAACGGCACGACCTCCACGTCCTGCTCGGCCAGCAGCTGCTTGAGGCCCTGCGCCTCGCGCAGCACGCTGGCGTTGTAGCCGCCGCAGAAGCCCCGGTCGCTAGTGAGGATCAGGACAGCGGCCCGGCTGCGGCTCTCCGGCGGCCGGGTGAGCGGGTGATCGATCTGCGCCGACCGGCTCACCACCGCCGACACCGCTCGGGTCAGCTCCCGGGCGTAGGGGGCGGCCTCGCGCACCCGCTGCTGGGCCCGGATGATCCGGGACGAGGCGATGAGCTCCTGGGCACGGGTGATCTTGGCGGTGGACTGGACGGTCCTGATCCGCTGCCGGACTGCGCGAAGCTGTGCTCCCATGCTGGCCGACCGCCTACTTCTCCGCCGCCGGCTGGCTCTGCCCGGCGGGCTGATCCTGCTGGGCAGCCGGGGTGTCCGCCGGCACGTGCTTGGGGAGCTTCTCCTGCTCCACCCGGTCCCCGCCGACGGCATCGGCCGGCTCCTCGCTGCCCAGCAGCTCACCGCCGGTGAGCTCGAAGCCGTTGCGGAACTGCTCGACCGCGTCCTTCAGCGCGGTCACCGTGTCGTCGGACAGGTCACCGGTCTCCCGGATGGCATCGAAGATGCCCGCGTGCGAGCGGTGCACGAAGTCGAGGAATTCCGTCTCGAACCGGCGCACGTCGCCCAGCGGGACGTCGTCGAGCTGGCCGCTGGTGCCCACCCAGATCGAGACGACCTCGCGCTCGACCGGGAACGGGCTGTACTGCGGCTGCTTGAGCAGCTCCACCAGCCGGGAGCCGCGGTCCAGCTGGGCCCGCGACGCCGCGTCCAGGTCGGAGGCGAAGGCCGCGAAGGCCTCCAGGTCGCGGAACTGCGACAGCGACAGCCGCAGCGTGCCCGCCACCTTCTTCATTGCCTTGACCTGGGCGTTGCCACCGACCCGGGAGACCGAGATGCCGACGTTGATGGCCGGGCGGACACCGGAGTTGAACAGGTCGGTCTCCAGGAAGATCTGCCCGTCGGTGATCGAGATGACGTTGGTGGGGATGTAGGCGGAGACGTCGTTGCCCTTGGTCTCGATCACCGGCAGGCCGGTGAGAGAGCCGCCGCCGAGCTCGTCGGACAGCTTGGCGCAGCGCTCCAGCAGCCGCGAGTGCAGGTAGAACACGTCACCGGGGTAGGCCTCGCGGCCCGGCGGCCGGCGCAGCAGCAGCGACACAGCCCGGTAGGCCTCGGCCTGCTTGGACAGGTCGTCGAAGATGATCAGCGCGTGCTTGCCGTCGTACATCCAGTGCTGGCCGATGGCCGAGCCGGTGTAGGGGGCGATGTACTTGTACCCGGCCGGGTCGGAGGCGGGTGCGGCCACGATCGTGGTGTACTCCATCGCGCCGGCGTCTTCCAGGGCGGCGCGGATCTGCGCGATCGTGGTGGCCTTCTGGCCGATCGCCACGTAGACGCAGCGGACCTGGCGGGCCGGGTCGCCGGACTTCCAGTTGCCGAGCTGGTTGATGATCGTGTCGATGGCGATGGCCGTCTTGCCGGTCTGCCGGTCGCCGATGATCAGCTGGCGCTGACCGCGGCCGATGGCCGTCATCGCGTCGATGGCCTTAATGCCGGTCTGCAGCGGCTCCTTCACCGGCTGGCGCTGGACCACCGACGGCGCCTGGATCTCCAGTGCGCGCTGCTGAGTGTTCTCGATCGCGCCCTTGCCGTCCAGCGGCTCGCCGAGCGGGCCGACGACCCGGCCGAGGAACCCGTCACCGACCGGGGCCGCGAGAACCTCGCCGGTGCGGCGCACCCGCTGCCCCTCGTCAATCTTGCTGAAGTCGCCGAGGATCACGACGCCGATCTCGCGCACGTCCAGGTTCAGCGCGAGGCCGCGGGTCCCGTCCTCGAACTCAAGCAGCTCGTTAGCCATGGCCGAGGGCAGGCCCTCGACCCGGGCGATGCCGTCGCCGCACTCCATTACGGTGCCGACCTCCTCGGTGGAAGCGGCGTCCGGCTCGTACGCCTCGACGAAACGCGCCAGCGCGTCCCGGATCTCGTCGGGCCGGATTGTCAGCTCCGCCATGTTCTCGCGTCTCTCTCGTGGTGATCTAGCACTCAGAAATCGGTGCCGCGGCTGCCCGCGGCCGGTACAGCCCGCCGGTCAGGCCGCCAGCCTGCGCCGCAGCCCGGCCAGCCGGGTCGCGATGCTGCCGTCGATCTGCTCGTCGCCGATCCGGATGGACATGCCGCCCACGACCTGCGGGTCGATCACGATATTCAGGTGTACGTCGTGGCCGTAGACCGCCGCCAGGGCGGCAGCCAGCCTGCCCCGCTGCCGCGCCGTCAGCGCGATGGCGACGTGCACCTGCGCCACGAGGCGCTCGCGCCGCTCGGCGGCCAGCCGGGCATACTCCTCCAGGCTTGCATCCAGGCTACGTCCTCGGGGGTAGATAGCCGCCTGGCCGACCAGCCGCTGTGTCTGCTCGGTGGCCCGGCTGCCCAGCAGCGCGTCGAGCACGTCCTGCTTGCGCTGCGCCGCCAGGAACGGGTTCGACAGCGCCAGCCGCAGGCTCGGGTTACTGCTCACCACCCGGCTGAACCGGAACAGCTCGTCTTCCAGCTCGTCCAGCTGGCCGGCCCGCTCGGCCGCGATCACCAGGGCGATCACGGCCAGCTGCTCGATCGCGTCCGGCAGGTCGCCGGGCGCCGACCAGCGCCGCCGCGCCGCCCCGCTGACCAGCTGCACCGCGGCCGGGCTGATCTTGCCCGTCAGCAGGGCCGCCGCCAGGTCGGTCTTGGCCTGCTGCGGCCGCGACGGGTCGGTCATCGCCCGCCGCACCGCCGCGCTGGTGTCCAGCAGGTGCATGACCGCGAACAGCTGCTCGCCCAGCCGGCCGGGCGCCGCGCCGCCCTCGACCGCCGCGGCCAGCTGCTCCCTGCCCTGCGCCAGCGATGTCCTGCTCGCACCTCTCATCGGCTTGCCCGCACTCCGTCGCCCGAGCCCGCCCGGCTCTCCAGATCGGCCAGGAACCGGTCAACGGTGCGGCGCTGGCGCGCGTCGTCCTCCAGCGACTCGCCGACGATCCGGCCGGCCAGCTGAACCGACATCCTGCCGACCTCGGCCCGCAGCGAGCGCAGCGCCTGCTCCCGGTCGGCCTCGATCCGCGCCCGCGCCGCCTCGGTGATCCGGGTCGCCTCGGCCTGCGCCTGCTCGCGCATCTCGACGATGATCTGCGCGCCTTCCTCCTTGGCCGTCTCGCGCATCCGCGCGGCCTCGTGCCGGGCCTCAGCCAGCTGGGCCCGGTACTGCTCGAGCGTGCGCTGAGCCTGCGCCTCGGCCTCCTCGGCGCGCTTGATCCCGCCCTCGATCGCATCGGTCCGCTCGGCGAGGGTCCGGGAGATCCGCGGCATCAAGACCCTGCCCAGGATGCCGAACACGATCAGGAACGAGATCGTCCCGATGATCAGCTCGGCCAGATCCGGGATGAGCGGGTTTTTATTCGGCGTGACGACGCTCGCGACGAGGTGAATCACGATGCTGCCTCCTGCCTAGCGGGGTCCCTTGCCATGTCCGGCCGACATCAGGTGGCGCCGAAGATGAACGGCACGACCAGGCCGATCAGTGCCAGCGCCTCGGCCAGCGCGAACCCGATGTACATGTTGGACTGGATCAGGCCGCGGGCCTCGGGCTGGCGGGCCATGGCCTCGACGCCGTGCCCGAAGATCAGGCCGATGCCGACGCCCGGGCCGATGGCGGCCAGGCCGTAGCCGACCGCGCCGAAGTTAATCCTCAGCACGGTGACCTGGCCAGAGGCCACGTAGTGCACGAAGCCCAGCGCGAGCAGGTGGTGCATATCCGTTCCCTTACGGTCAGGCTGACGGCAATCCGCCGTCAGCTGGTTGAGCAGCAGCCGCCGCGCCGCGGCGCGACAGCGGACTGACGATTTTCCCGGTCATCGCGGTTCTTCCGGACATAATCGCGGTTTCTTCCGGACATATCAGTGGCCCGCTTCCAGCGCGCCGCCGATGTACTGGGCGGTCAGGATCGTGAAGATGTAGGCCTGCAGCGCCTGGATCAGCATCTCGAACGCGGTCAGCGCGATCGTCAGGATGAACGAGGTCGCCGAGAACAGCAGCCCGATGCCGACGCTGAACAGGTACCAGGTCGCGATCGTGAAGATCAGCAGCAGGATGTGCCCGGCGAACATGTTCGCGAACAGCCGGACCGCCAGCGTGAACGGCCGGATCAGGATGTACTGCAGGATCTCCACCGGCGCCAGGATGACCAGGATGCCGCCCGGCACCCCGGACGGGACCATGTTCCGGAAGTAGCCGCCCAGGCCCTGGTTCTTGATGCCCTGGTAGTTGTAGGTGACGTAGACCATCAGCATCAGGGAGACCGGGAAGGCGAACATCGACATCGGCGGGAACTGCGCCACCGGGATGATCTCCATCAGGTTCATCAGCCAGATGAAGAAGAACAGCGAGACCAGGAACGGCAGGTACGTGTCCCCGCGCTTGCCCATCATCGGCCGCAGGATCTGCTCCCGGACGAACTGGACGCCCATCTCCGCGAGGTTCTGCACGCCGCGGGGCACCAGCTTCGGGTTGGCGAAGGCGGCCCAGAAGAACGCCACCACGGCGATCGCGCAGACCAGCGCGAGCAGCATGGGCTTGGTGAAGTGGAACGGCCCGACCGAGAAGAACTGCGCGAACTGGAAGGTGGGGCCCGGGTACCCGGGCGCCGGGTAGCCGCAGTGCGCGGTGGTGGAGACGTGACTGTTGTCCTCAGTGCACTTGCCTGCGGCAAGCACCCACAGATGGGCACTGGTCAACTCAGTCTCCTCCAGCCTGGACGAGCGCGGCCCTGCGAGGCGCGGCTCGGACGTCCTGTGCAGCGCCCGCAGCGCGGTACGCCGACAGGCGGATAGTAGTGGTCAGCGGGGCAGTTGCGGCAGGGCTGTTCAGCCCTGGCCGCGCTGCTTCAGGACGATCAGCAGGATGCCCAGGCCCAGGCCGACGAGCATCCCGATGGGGAACAGCATGGTCAGGTGCAGCCAGCGGCCCAGCAGCCAGCCGATCCCGCCGTAGACCGCCATCCCGGATATCAGGTAGCCGAACATCGCCCAGCCGTCGGCCTCGGGCCGGCCGGAGTCCGCGTCGACCGTCCGCCCGGCGGGCCGGCCGTAGCGCCAGGCCGAGCCGCCCGGCCGGCCGAGCCCGGCCCGGTCCGCCGCCCGCGGCGGCGGGGCTTGCGGGGACACCGGGGCTTGCGGAGAGACCGTGGCTTCCGGACAGACCGTGGCTTCCGAGGCCACCGGGGCATCCGGCGCAGCAATGGCGGCCGGGTCCTGCGGCGGCGAGGGTGGCTGCTCCTGCGGCTCCGGCGGCCCGGGCTGCGGTGTCACCGCTCCGGCGGCCAGGCGCCCGGGCCGCGGGCCGGTCATCATCGCATCCTCCCGGGTCAGTTGTGTCCGGCGCGGGCCGGTTCCGGGCAGCCTGCGGCCCGGGCCGCGCTACGCCGTCCGTCCCCTGAGCTGTCGGCACGAGTCATCCTTCCCCGGAGTGTCCGGGGCGCACTGCCGCTGCCCAGTCCTGATCGCTCATCGGCTCGACCGAAGGGGTCTTGAGCCGCACCGACCAGAAAACCTGCGCCACGCTCCATGCCAGGATGCAGGCCAGCGCGGTCAGCCCGAAGAGCCGGGTATTGAACGCCGTGGTAGCGGCGAACTTGATGACGAAGAACAGCAGGAGGACGATCTTGACCACGTAGGTGGTGATGGCTGCCAGCATCATGGCCTGAGGGCTGTGCCGGGCTGCCCGGCTGACCACCGTCACGCTGATGGCGTAGAAGACGGCGACGAGAGCCACCCCGAGCAGTGCGCCGGTGAGGCCCTTGATCCCGCCGGCGGCGGTGCTGACCGCAACCATGATCGCCGCGACGACGGCCGTGACGGCCGCCGACCGGCGGACGATCCGGGCGTACTGCGCCAGCATCTGCGATGGCTCCATAGCGTCGTCGGCGGGGAGCTGTCAGGCAGCTGTTACCGCACATTAAGGCTTCTGTGTCCAGATGACACCGAGCCGCCAGGAGACACGGCCAGGCCGTGCTTTCCAGGCTACCGAAACGTACCACGGCCTCGTAGTTTCACCCGCGACTGAGTGCTTGTGAAAGATATCACAAGCTCTCCGGGCGTTGCGCGCAGGGGGCGGCTAACCGTGACGAACGGCACCGGGATCTAGCCGGGCCGGACGGCTCCCCGAACCTTGTCGTCCCTGGCGGCCAGCGACGGGGCGTCCGGTAATGGCAGCGGCGGCGGCGCGATGACCGGCGGGGCGGATGCCTGGTGCCGGCCGGCCCGCGAGACGACCGGCGCAGCAGTCTTGGCGGCAGGCGTCTTGACGGCGTGCGTCTTGACGGCGGGCGACGGCACTGCCGGACGCGCCGGGGCCCGGTCGCGGCGCCACCACCGCAGCCGGGGCATCGACAGCAGCAGCAGCACGACGATCGCCCCGATAGTGATCAAGGCCAGCACGAACAGCTGGACCCGGACGATCGACAGCAGCACAACCGAGCCAGAGAACAGGATCGCCCACAGGTACATGATCAGCACGCTGGAGCGGTGCGAGTGGCCGATGTCCAGCAGCCGGTGGTGCAGGTGCTTGCGGTCGGGCGCGAACGGCGACCGCCCGGCCCTCGTCCGGCGCACCACCGCCAGCAGCATGTCGGCGTATGGGATGACCAGGAACGCAGCCGGCAGCAGCAGCGGCAGGATTTCCGGGAACCGGTTCACGGTGCCGCCGCTGTAGGCGACGTGGTTGGTGAGCACCGACGGGTCCAGCGAGGCGATGCTGGAGGTGACCGCGAAGGCCAGCAGCAGGCCGAGCAGCATGGCACCGGTGTCGCCCATGAAAATGCGCGCCGGGTAGAAGTTGTGCGGCAGGAACCCCAGGCACACCCCGGCCAGCAGCACCGCGGCGAGGGCCGGGCCAGCCGATGCGGCCAGGTGCAGCACGCCGGTCAGCGTGTAGTAGTAGACGAAGAACGCGGTCGCGGCGATGGCCACGATCCCGGCAGCGAGGCCGTCCAGGCCGTCGATGAAGTTGACCGCGTTGATGGTGGCCACGACCACCAGGATGGTCAGCGCGATGGACTGGTTCGAGCTCAGCGACAGCGTGCCGCCGAACGGCATCGGCAGCCAGGCGATCTCCGCGCCGCTGTAGACCACCAGGGCCCCGGCCGCGACCTGCCCGGCCAGCTTGGCCAGCGGGCTCATCCCCCACCGGTCGTCGATGAAGCCCACCACCATGAGCAGGCCGCCGGCCAGCAGCAGGCCGCCCTCGGTGTGGCTGCCGTCGAAGGCGCTGCGCAGCAGCGACAGCCGGCTCGCCACGGCCAGGCCCGCCGCCAGCCCGGCGTACATGGCCAGGCCGCCCAGCAGCGGGATCGGCACCACGTGCACGTCCCGGTCCCGGGCCTCGTGCAGCGCCCCGGTCTTGATGGCGACCCCGCGCACCAGCGGCGTGAGCAGATACGTGACTGCCGCGGCGATCAGCAGCGTCAGTGCGTACTCAGCGCGCAAGGGATTTCACCAGCTCGCAGCGGCGTGTTCAGGCATCAGGCCAACTGTAGAGCACCGCCGCCGACCTCAGTCCGCGCCACGAGGACAGGCGCGCTTTTCATGGCGCCGGCCGATCGAGGACGCCCCGCCCGCGGCGCGTCACTCGCTCATCGCGACAGCGGCGACCTCGCGCAGCCGGCCGATCGGCACCGCCCCGCTGCGCAGCAGCCGCGGCATGCCCGCGGTCAGGTCCACGATCGTCGACGCGGTGGAGTCCGCGCACTGGCCCCCATCGAGGTAGACGGCCACGGAGTCGCCGAGCTGGTCACGGGCCTGCTCAGCGGTGACGGCCGGAGCCGCGCCGGTGAGGTTGGCGCTGCTGACCGCCATCGGGCCGGTCCGCGCGAGCAGTTCCAGGGCCACCGGGTGGTCGGGCATCCGCACCGCCACCGTGCCCTTGGTCTCCCCCAGGTCCCAGGCCAGGCTGCGGCTGGCCAGGCAGACGATGGTGAGCCCGCCGGGCCAGAACTCGTCGATCAGCGCCTGGCCGTACGGGCCGAGGTCGTCGATAAGCGCGCTCGCGGTCCGGGCCGAGCCGACCAGCACCGGCGGCGGGGCCTCCCGGCCGCGCCCCTTGGCGGCGAGCAGGCTCGCCACCGCCTCCGGCCGGAATGCATCGGCGCCGATCCCGTAGACGGTGTCGGTGGGCAGCACGACGAGCTCGCCGCGCAGTACCGACGCGGCGGCCACCGCCAGCCCCTCGCCGCGCTGCGCCTCATCGGCGCAGTCATACCATGCGCTCATCAGCGGTCATCCTGTCATGCTCGGCGCTGCTCATGCTCGGCCCTGCGCCCGGTCCGGGCGGGCGTCTTATCCCGGCGGCCGTCACGCGGCGGCCGGCGGCGGCCCCGGCCAGGTCGCGGTCACGAACCTGTCCCGGCCGGCCAGGTCGCGGCGCGTGCGCGTCTCGCGCCAGCCGCTCTCCTCGGCGAAGATCCAGTACACCGCGCTGCCCTGCGGTGCCCCGTGCTCGACCGCGACCCGGCCGCCGGGCCGCAGCAGCCGCCGCGCGGTCGCCTCGATGACCCGGATGGCATCCAGCCCGTCCGGGCCGCCCCACAGCGCGGTTGCCGGGTCGTACTCCGCCACCTCCGGCGGCACCCCGGCGCCGAGCGGGATGTAGGGCGGGTTGCTGACGACCAGGTCGACCGCGCCGTCCAGGTCGGGCAGCGCGGTGCCGAACTCGGCGCCGTGCAGGTGCACCCGGCCGCTGGTGTGCGGCGCGGCCGCCGCGCAGCGGGCGATGTTGCGGGCCGCCCACTGCCGCGCCAGCGGGTCGGCTTCCACGGCGTGCACCTGGGCGCGCGGCACCTCCTGCGCGATGGCCAGCGCGATCGCGCCGGACCCGGCGCCGAGGTCGGCCACCGCCGGCTCGGCGACGTTCATCGCGGTCAGCACGTCGATGGCCCAGCCGGTCATCACCTCGGTCTCCGGCCGCGGCACGAAAACCCCCGGGCCGACCTCCAGCTCCAGGTAGCGGAAGTAGGCCAGCCCGGTGATGTGCTGCAGCGGCTCGCGGGAGGCCCGCCGGGCTATGTCGTCCCAGAACCGCGGGTTGAAGTCAGCGTCCGGGACCCGGTGCAGCTGGCCGCGGGGCACGCCGTGCAGGTGCGCGGCGATCAGCTCGGCATCGGTCCGCGGCGATTCCACCCCAGCATCGGCCAGCCGCGCCGTGGCGACGGCGATCTCGTCCAGCAGCATGGTCATTGCGCGCTGGCGCCAGCCAGCTTGCTGGCCCGGTCCGCCGCGACCAGCGCGTCGATAACCGCGTCCAGGTCCCCGTCGATCACCTGGTCGAGGTTGTAGGCCTTGTAGCCGACCCGGTGGTCGGAGATCCGGTTCTCCGGGAAGTTGTAGGTCCGCACCCGCTGCGACCGGTCCACGGTGGCGACCTGGCTGCGCCGCTCGGCGGCGGCCGCGGCGTCGGCTTCCTCCTGCGCCATGGCCAGCAGCCGGGCGCGCAGGATGCGCATCGCCTGCTCCTTGTTCTGCAGCTGGCTCTTCTCGTTCTGGCAGGACACGACGATGCCGGTCGGGACGTGCGTGATCCGCACGGCCGAGTCGGTGGTGTTCACGCTCTGGCCGCCGGGGCCCGACGACCGGAACACGTCGACCCGCAGGTCGGCGGGGTCGATGCGGACTTCGACCGGGTCGGCCTCGGGCATCACCAGCACGCCCGCCGCGGAGGTGTGGATCCGGCCCTGCGACTCGGTGACCGGGACGCGCTGCACCCGGTGCACGCCGCCCTCGTACTTCAGCCGGGCCCAGGCGCCGTCCCCGCCGCTGCGCCGCGAGGCCTTGACCGCGACCGTGGCGTCCTTGTAGCCGCCCAGGCCGGTCATCGTGGCGTCGATCAGCTCGGTCTTCCAGCCGTGCCGCTCGGCGTACCGCAGGTACATGCGCAGCAGGTCTCCGGCGAACAGCGCGGACTCATCGCCGCCCTCCCCCGCCTTGACCTCGAGCAGGACGTCGCGGGAGTCGCTGGCGTCGCGGGGCAGCAGCAGCTCGCGCAGCTGCTCCGCCAGCTCGCCGCGGCGGTTGGCGAGCTGCCCGGCCTCAGCCGCGAACGCGGCGTCCTCGGCACCGAGCTCGCGCGCGGCTGCCTCGTCGGCGCTGACCTGCTGCCACTCCCGGTATGCCTGCACCGCCGGGGTGATCTCCGCGTACCGGCGGCCGAGATCCCTGGCCCGGTCCTGGTCGGCGTGCACGTCCGGGTCGGCCAGGTCACGCTCCAGCTGAGCGTGCTCGGCGGCCAGGCCGGCAAGCCGGTCAAACATTGCCTACCTCCCGGCGTGTACTGGCCTTGCTGCCTGAGCTGCCGCTGGCCGGCCTGGCCGGCCGGGGGACGCGCCCGGCGCTACTTGCTGCCAGCCGGCTTCTTGCCGAACCGGCGCTCGAACCGGGCGACCCGGCCGCCGGTGTCCATGATCTTCTGCTTGCCCGTGTAGAACGGGTGGCAGTTTGAGCAGATGTCGGCGTGGATGACGCCGTTCTTGGCGGTGGACCGGGTGGTGAACGTGGCCCCGCAGGTGCAGGTGACCGTCGTCGCCACGTAGTCCGGGTGGATTCCAGGCTTCATCAAGCACTCCATTTCTGGGCGGTCGCCGGGTCGCCGCGCCGCGCCTGTCACGGCGGACGTGAACCGGTACCGCATCTCCTCAGCGATGCCGTGCGGCATCTGTAGTGTGCCAGGTCCTGCAACGTGCGCGGGCCCCGGGGCATTCCGGCGGGCAGGCCGGCCGCCGTCACCGGGCTGGCCGCACCCGGGCCGGGCGCGCTGATCCCGCTGCTACTGCCCTGCTGCGCTACCGGGCCCCTGCTGTCCTACCGGGCCGCCGTGGCTACTGGGCCACCGTGGTCTTCTGCACGTGCAGCAGGAACTCGGCGTTGCTCTTGGTCTCCTTCATCCGCTCCAGCAGGACCTCCAGGGCCTGCTGCGGCTCCAGGGCGTGCAGCACCCGGCGCAGCTGCCAGACGATCTTCAGCTCCTCGGGAGCCAGCAGCAGCTCCTCCTTGCGGGTGCCGGAGGCGTCCACGTCGATGGCCGGGAAGATCCGCTTGTCGGCCAGCTCGCGGCGCAGCCGCAGCTCCATGTTGCCGGTGCCCTTGAACTCCTCGAAGATGACCTCTTCCATCCGCGACCCGGTCTCGATCAGCGCCGTGGCCAGGATGGTCAGCGAGCCGCCGTGCTCGATGTTGCGCGCCGCGCCGAAGAACCGCTTGGGCGGGTACAGCGCGGCCGAGTCGACACCGCCGGACAGGATCCGGCCGCTGGCCGGGGCGGCCAGGTTGTAGGCGCGGCCCAGCCGGGTGATCGAGTCGAGCAGCACGACTACGTCGTGGCCCATCTCCACCAGCCGCTTAGCCCGCTCGATCGCGAGCTCGGCCACGGTGGTGTGGTCGTCGGCCGGCCGGTCGAAGGTCGAGTGGATTACCTCGCCCTTGACCGTGCGCTGCATGTCGGTGACTTCCTCAGGGCGCTCGTCCACCAGGACGACCATGAGGTGGCACTCGGGGTTGTTCTTGGTGATCGCGTTGGCGATCGCCTGCAGGATCATCGTCTTGCCGGCCTTGGACGGCGACACGATCAGGCCGCGCTGGCCCTTGCCGATCGGGGCGACGAGATCGATGATCCGGGTGGTCATGATCGACGGGTCGGTCTCCAGCCGCAGCCGGTCCTGCGGGTACAGCGGCACCAGCTTGGCGAAATCGGGCCGGTTGCGCGCCTGCTCGGGCTCCAGGCCGTTGATCTTGTCCAGCCGGACGAGCGCGTTGAACTTCTCCCGCCGCTCGCCGTCGCGGGGCTGGCGGATGGCGCCCTCGATCACGTCGCCCTTGCGCAGCCCGTACCGCCGCACCTGGGACAGCGAGACATACACGTCGTTGGAGCCCGGCAGGTAGCCCGTGGTGCGGACGAACCCGTAGTTGTCGAGCACGTCGAGGATGCCGGCGATCGGGATGAGCACGTCATCCTCGCTGATCACGGGCTCGGCGTCGCCGCTGCCCCGCTCGCGGCGCCGATTGCCGGAGTTGCGGTTGCGGAACCGGTCCCGGTTGCGGCGGCCGCCGGAGCTGTCCCGGTCGTCGTCACGGCCGCCCTGGCCGCCGTCGCGCTGGCCCCCGTCGCGCTGGCCCCCGTCGCGCTGGCCGCTGTCGCGCTGGCCCTCGTTGCGCTGGCCCTCGTTGCGGGAATCCCGGTGCTCGCCGCCGTCGCTGGCCGCCCGGGGCTGCTCGTCCCGGCGGGCGCCGTTCGCGCCGGCGTCGTCGGCACGCCCGTTGCCGGCGCCGTCCCGGCGGCCGTTGCCGCGCCGCCGGCGCTCGCCGCGCTGTCCGTCGCCGGAGTGCTGGACATCGTCGCGCTGGCCGGCCGTGGCGACTGCCGGAGCGGCGGCCGCCTGGGGTGCGCCCCCGCCGGCCGGCGCCTCGGCGCCGATCCCGTCCTGGCGGGGGGCTTCGCCTATTCCGCCCGCGGGGCTGCCGCCCACGCCCGGTTCCGTCGATGTCTGTGTTTCCATAACGTCCTGCTTACGGTGGCGGGTTCGGCCGGCTCCCGCAGGCACGCCCCGCTGAACTGAGTTGTCGGTGTCCTGGCTCTCGCTGGCTGCGGCCTGCTGCTCCGCGCGCTCACCGCCAGCTGGCGTGGCAGCCCGCTCGCCGCCTGCCGCCGCCGCGCCGGCGCCGCGGCGCTCCTCGATTGCCGCGATCAGCTGTCCCTTGCGCATCCGGCCTGTCCCGGTGATGCCAAGCGACTGCGCGAGCCGCTGAAGCTCCGGCAGCAGCATGGCCGACAGTCCGGTGCCGCGCCGGCTCGAACCGCCGGATCCGGCCCCGTCTTCGCCGTCACCAGTGTCCGGCCAGGAGCGTACCGCGCCCGAATGCTGCGCGGAAGTCCCGGCCGAGTCCGCCGGGCCGCTGACAGCGGACATAACGGGACGCTCTTCTGGCATGTCGGGCGTAGCCGAGAACAGGTCGATGGTTTCGCTCACAGGGGGTCCTTCCCAGGGTGCGAGCCTGCGCTGTCGAAGTTGCGCGCTACGGCTCGCGGTCGCGTATTACCCGCTTTTCCGGCCAAGCTGATGTGCGTGGCCAGTGATTGTCGTGCTGCCATCCCCGCGCTTTCCCGCATAGGGCCGACGTCCGCATGCATGCGCCAGAGTCCGTCCTGCGGACCAGGGTCGGCACCAGGCAGACAAGGACTTCCCGCGGTGGGTAGATGCCGTTGACAGGCCGCCAGCCGATGGAGGCACTGGTCAGTACCGCTCGGAGAGCGGGCGAGCACCTGTCCCCGTGGAGGGGCATCCGGTGCAGCATCTAGCTTAACACCCTCAGGGCCCACGGCATTCCTTCAGGGCTGCGTGTCAATGCGGGAAGATGCCGGCAGCAGCGGCACGGTCCGCCAGAACGGCTACCGGGCAGGCAAGCAAGCATGCGGTGCGGTGTCAGCGCACCGGCAGGAGCATGGCCGGCGCCCGGTGCAGAATCTGGGGGGCGCGCCTGAGCTGTCGACGTCCAGGGGGCCTACATCGCATTGGATACCCGTTCCGCCGGCAATCGAACCACGCGGGTGGATGCCTGGGCGAGACCGGTCGCCAGATGCGATCCGATATCTCGCGAAGGTACTTCAACCAGGCGATCGCCACAAGTCACTGCTCGCTGCACCTGGGGTTCCCGTCACTGCACCCGGGGTCACTGCGCCCGGGGTCGCTGCGCCAGGGGTCACTGCGCAGCCAGGCGCACCGGGGTCGGCCTACCGGTCCAGGGACCTGGCGCGGACCCGCCGTTCCGCGCCCGGCGTGGCCGCGGAACCGGTCACATCCGCTGCGGCGGGGTCACGCCGATCAGCTCCAGGCCGACTGCGAGCACCGTGCGCACCGCATCTGCCAGCCACAGCCGGGCGGAGATCAGCGGCGCCTCACGCGCCGCGCCGCGGCCGCCGAACGGCAGCGCCGGGCACTGTTCCCGGCAGTCGAACCACCCGGCGGCGACATGCTCGAGATAAGCCGCGAGCTCGTGCGGCCGGCCGCGGCGGGCCGCGCCGGCGACCCGTTCCGGCAGCCAGGACAGCGCGTCCAGCAGCCGCAGCTCGCCGGGCGCGGCGAGCAGGCCCGGCGCCAGCCCGGCCGGAGCCAGCCGCGCCAGCCGCAGGCCAGCCGCCCGGCGCGGGGTGCCCGCCGCGTCCGCATGCGCCAGGCAGACTGCATACAGCGGATTAGAAAGATCATGCCGAACGCAGTTTTCCCGCCGCAGCCGGGCTGCCCCGCCCGTCGCGGCCCGGGCCAGCGCATAGCGGACAGCGTCGGGGCCGGCGTAGGCGATGGCGGCTTGCACCGGGGACGGACCGGGCGGTAGCGGTGACGGGGCGGGACAGGCTCGTTCTGCCGGTGAATCGAGCTGCGCGCCCGCCGCGGCGGCCATCCGGACGGTGACTGCCTGCGCTTGCCACTGCCAGGCCTGCGGCCAGGTCGCGGCGGCGGCCAGGTCAGGCCCGGCAATATCGGCCAGCTTGGTGCCGGCCAGCGCGCTGCTGCCCGCGCAGCCGCGGCCGGCCAGCACGATCCGCGGCGCGAGCGCGGCCAGCGCCGCGCCGGTCACGGTCACGGTCAGGTAGCCGCCCCCGGTGACCGAGGCCGCGGCGATGCCCGCGCCGCAGCCGAGCTGGGCGGCCAGGTAAGCGGCGACTGAGGCGGGCGCGTGCCCGGACATGCGGGCGAGGGCGAACGGGAGCGAGCTGGCATAGGTGCCCGGGCCGCCGCCCGCACCGGCCGGAGCGGGCCGCCAGGTCCCGGCGGCCGTCATCACGGCAGCCGCGGGCGGCAGGGCGCCATTTGTCACGCCCGCGTGCAGGACGGCTGCCAGCTGGGCACCGATGTCCCCGGTGAGCACACGACCAGGCTAGGCCCGCCCGGCAGCCGCGCGGCCCGGCCAGCGGATCAGGCCAGGCCGTCAGCCGGGCGAGCCGACCCGGGCCTGGCCGTCGTCGTCAGTCGAAGGAGGCGTCCGGCGCGCCGGCCAGCTCGCGGACCACGCGGATCATCTCGGCCGGGTCGAACGGCTTGGTGAGATAGGCGTCGACGCCAATCTGCCGGCCGCGGTCCCGGTCATCCTCCTGGGCCCGGGCGGTGATCAGCACGACCTTGATCCCGGCCGTCTCCGGGTTGCGCCGCAGCTGGGTGGCGGTGACCCAGCCGTCCAGCCGGGGCATCATGACGTCCAGCGTGATCACATCGGGCTGTACACGCGCGACCTGGTCCAGGCAGTCCTTGCCGTCGACAGCCGTGACTACGTCGAACCCCTCTAGCTTGAGGTTGACGGCGATCAGCTGCCGGATCACCTCGTCATCGTCGACGACCAGCACCCGGCCCAGTCCCTGGATCACTCGCGTGAGATTATCCGCTCGGCCGCGTTCATGCCCGCAGATCAGTCCGGTGTCCGGAGATACTTGCGCACTGATACTCTTGCTCAGGCCCCGCGGGCAACGACTCGGCGGGCACAGGCGCCAGCCCCCATAGCTCAGGGGATAGAGCAACGGCCTCCGGAGCCGTGTGCGCAGGTTCGAATCCTGCTGGGGGCGCTGCTGGAGATGTTTTTTCGAACGTTCAGCCGCATTCCTCTTCCGTTCTGACGCAGGGCTGTCACCTGCGGAAACGCTGACAAGATCAACTCCGTGGCTCCCCGTACGCCCCCAGAACAGCTCCCTGGGTGAAGACCCGCAGGTCAATGTCGGCAAAGCAAATTACAAACCAGGCCGTGTGCGCAGCACAGCGACACCCACCCGAGACGTCAAGGTCGAGGTGCGCCCAGAACCCCTCGGCGCCTGGGCGACTGACTGCGGCGAGTGCTTTTGCGGACGGCATCGGTGGCGCGTCCCCGACCTCCCGCAAGTCGGCAGCCCTGACGGCGGCTCCGAAGACGCACCAGCAAGAACGCCGTCGTTGTCGCCGGACACGCGGTCAGTTTCGCGCGGATCGCCTTGTTTTACGGATTTTGGCTGCGCGGTCGAGAGCGTCGGCGAGGCATGCCCCGAGGACGGGAGGCTTTTCTGTCGCCTCGTCACAGCATGGCGGTTTTGTCCGCCGGGCGGCGTCTGGCGGATCTACGCCCAGCAGGCGGTACATCTCGGCATAGACGTTCAGGATCGGGTCCTGATCGTTGTGCGGGCCAACCAGGAGGACCCATGCTCTGCCCGCCGATTCGAAGGCGACCACGACTCTGAGCGAACCGCTCAGGTGCTTTACACACAGGTGGTTAAGGGGCGTCGGCCCGCTGAGCCGGTAGGCGAGCGCCGCGCAGCCGCGGGCCGCGAGGTCGTTGAGGAACTCGCCGAAGGCTCTGGCCTGCCTGCGGCCCAGAGCGTCTATCTGCTGCTCCGCGCGTGCGGTGGCCAGGACTTCAGTGGGCATCCGAACGCTAGCGGTTTGCGGTCTCCCCCGGAGGCACCGGGCGCAGGACGCGTCCTTCACCCCGGTGCATCTGCCCGATGCTCTCGATCAGGTCATCTCGTTCCAGCAGCGCCGCGTCCTCGAGGCGGTGCCACACCTCATCGAGCAGATCCCGGTCCTGGCCGGCCGACCGCAACTCGCGGACAATATGGCTGATCTCATGAACGCTGCCTACATCAAGCAGCAGCCGCGGTGACCGCTGCGCAACGGCCAGAACCCCGCGAGCGGCCCACGCCCGCACGGTCTTCTCGCTGAGATCCATCAGCCGCGCCGCGATGACCGGCCGGACGGTGCCCTCATCGGCCAGGACGGCCTTCGAGACAGCCAGGAGCTTCGCCCGGCGCTCATCGTCGCCGTCCAGAGTCCGGGCGACCTCCTCCACAATCTCGACTCGCTCGAACAGGCTGCGGATGCGAGTCTCCTCAACAGCGATACTCACGGCAGCCCTCCCCTCGCAGTCTTACTTCCGAGTATACGACACTTTCTCTGAACTCAGCAAACCAGGTGAGCGGCACGACAAGGAGCACCAACCGCCTCCCCTCCAGCGGTACCGGAGCCGCATCACGGCCTCGGGCATCTGAGGCAATCTCAGCCGATCCGGGAGACTCAGCATGGCGAAACATCAGGCAGAGGCCCCAAGAGACATTCCCCGGCAGAGCCGACTTGACAGGCAGGGACACCGCCTGGAGCGCGGCCTGGTATTTGTGATCTGCTCGGCATGGAATGACCCGGCTACGTTAAGCCGGACAGGCATGTTGCACTCCTCTACCTTGCGGAGCGCGGCAGCGTGCGCGCCGTCGCGTTGTGGCTGTTGTGCTGCGATGTTTCGCGCCGCAGTTGCATAATCACCCAGCGCGAGCCGGAGCACGTCTGGCTTAGGAGTCCCGGCCAGGTCGCAAGTCAGCGCCGGCAGGGCCACCCTCAGCGTCTCCAGCCAGGAGACCCGGCTCTTGGCTGCGGCATTCTGCCAGGCGGCCTTCACGAAGTCATCTGCATGCTCATAGCAGGACACGTCGTGATCGCGGCGGGTGATCGAGAGCGGCAGCCCCGTCTCGGTGCTGAAGCTCTCTCCCTTGCGCGCTGCCTCCAGGAGCTGAGCGCGGAACGCGTCGGCGAGGGCCTTGACGACGAAACCCTTGGTGAAACGCTCGGTGTCCACCCGCCAACGCACGCGGTAGCGGGCCTTCGTATCCGCGCGCTCGTGGAGCTGCCAGATCCGCACGTCGTAACTGTTCCCGGTCACGTCGCGCCGTCCTCCGCCCATTCCTCCAGCCAGCGGCGCTTGATCTTCAGTGGGCCATTCCTGGTCGGACGGGTTGCCCGTGGCGCCACGCCGAGAGTGCGCCAGCGATCGAACGTGCGGCGCCCGATCTTCAGCTCGGCGCAGACTTCCTCGACCGTTAGCCACTCCTCCCCGGTACCTCGCGCTGTCTTGCCCAGGGAACTGCTCGATGGCCGTCGCGCCTGGCGGGACCATCATGGTTCTCGCCGCAGCCGTGGATACCGGCCAGCTCGCGTGGCCTGGCCGGTATCCGCGTCCTTACGCGGTGGTTCAGCGGGTGTGTACTGCGCCTACTTTATGCAGGGTCTGGTAGACCGCTCCGGACAGGTCGGGCAGGTCGTCGTTGGTGGCTGAGCTGTTGGCGGCGACCGCGATGAGCAAGCCGGTGCGGGGGAGGTAGAGGTGCAGGACCCGGGCGCCGAAGGCTTGGCCTTCGTAGTCCCAGATGATGCCGGTCTGGGGTTGAATACCTGCTGGACGCCGAGCCCGTAGCCGGCCGGGTCGGCGGCGGTGGTGCGGCGGATGGGCTTGCCGGTTGCTTCGGACACCAGGGACTCGAGCTGGTGCTGCTGGCGGGGCGGCAGGAGCCGTCCCTGGTAGAGGGCGCGGTCCCAGGTGGTCATGTCGGCCAGCGAGCTGACGATCCCCCCGGTGGCCTGCGCCCAGGTCAGGGCGAGGCGGGGCATGGCCTTGCCGAACAGCGGCGGCGCGAGGCCGGCGAGGTAGAAGTACCCGGCCAGCATCCGCGCGGCGTCGGACGGGGGGCAGGTGTAAGGCGCCAGGCAGGTGGTGTGCAGCCCCAGCGGGCCGGTGATCCGGCGGGTGAGCTGGTCGGCGTAGGAGTCGTGGGTGACCCGCTCGATGATCATCTGGGCGAGAATGTAGTCCGTGTTGGTGTAGTGGTAACCCGCTGGCCCGAGGGGCAGGCCGGCAACGTAGGACACCAGCCGGGCGGCGGTGAACCGGGTGGCCGGGTCAGATACGAATACGGTGTCGAAGGCCGGCTGGAAGAGGTAGTCGGGAATGCGGCTGGTCATGTCGAGCAGCTGGCGGATGGTGATGTGGCGCCAGGCTGGGTACTGGGGCAGCCATTTTCCGATCGGGTCGCTGATCGACAGCTTGCCCTCGGCTTCGAGCTGGAGCATGATCACCGCGGTGAAGGCCTTGGTGTTGCTGCCGATCTGAGGTCACGGTGCAGCGCCGTCCGCAGCGCGGTTCCGCTCTCGCGGCCGCGGATGGCCGAGGCGCTGGCGGCGCCAGCGGATGCCATCGCGGCCGTGGCGAGCAGGGCGGCCGCGGTCACGGCGGCGGCCAGCTTGTTCCGGATTGGCTTCATGTGCGGGCTGGTGGTTGTCATGTCAGCTCCCTGCAGTGGTGAGCAGCGGGACGGCTGCGGTGTCCGGCGGCGTCGCCGCCGCCGGTGTGCGCGTGGCACCGGTCATCGGGCCGGCCGGGCGGCGGCCTGCCAGATCCGGGCCGCCAGCAGGATCATCGCGACGGCGAACGGCAGCATGAACAGCACGACCTTGGGGCCGATGGCTCCCATCTGCTCGGCGACTTCCAGGCCCACGGTGAACAAGAGCGCCAGCCAGCGGGGCACGGCGCGGCTGCGCCACAGCGCGAACCCCATCAGCACCGGCGCGGTGTACTCGGAGGCGAAGTAGATGACCCCTGCGACCTGGGCCGGCCAGGAACCGAAGCTTGTCACCAGGAACCGGGCCGCTCCTATCTGGGTCATGTGCGCTGAGGCGGCAGCCGCGAGGCTGATCCCGCCCAGGACATTGAGCATGGCCCCGGCGAAAGCGCCCACGCCGCCCAGCAACGCGGCAATCGTGGCGATTACCCAGCCGCGTCCGGTGACGAGCATGGCGATCGCCGCATACGACACCGCCAGGCCGCCGAGCGCCAGCACCGACAGCGAACCCGACAGGTACAGCTGGGAGGAGTGCGCCGCCGCAATGGGCAGCAGCCGGAACGCGGCGGCCGTAGTGGTGACCACCTGGTCGGTGCCCCTGGGGTCCAGCGCCTCGGCACCGACGTAAAGCGCGGCGGTGACGGGCAGGAAAGCAGCCAGCAACCGCAACCGCACCCGGGCCGCGCTGCGGCCGCCGTTCTCCGCCGGGTGGCGATGGCCGGGGCGCTCGCCGCGGAAGATAAACCTGCGGATCGTCGAAGCTCGGGTCGGCGCAGCCGGGATAGCAGCCGGGGTATTGGTGCGGGTCATAGCGCTCATGTCAGCTTCCTTTGGCTGAGCCGGCCAGCTGGCCGGCGTGGTAGTCGGTTTCGTTCTGGGTCAGGTCGAAGAACCACTCCTCGAGCGACGGCTCGAACGTCCTTTCCTCGATGTGCCGGTCTTCAAATGAAGCTTGCGCGGCAGGCCTGAGGCGGCACTGCCGCGGCGCTGAGACGCACGGGTCAGGACGGTGCGAAGCTGGCCGGCCATCGGCGCGGTGAATGGCCGTACGGTGGGGCGGTGGAGGTCCGGCTGTTCGGCGAGCTCGAAGCGGTGCACGATGGCACGCCCTGCAGGCTCAGATCTGCCAGCTGCGGCGCGTTCTACTGCCAGCGGCGATCGTCACCACCGAAGCCGACTGTGCGTCGCCGTCGATCCCGACGAGGTCGAGGTCGAGGGTCGTCCGCCTGGAGCAGCTGGTGAAACGTCCCGATGAAAAGCCAGATGAACAAGACCCACTTCCGGGCGTGCCCGGTACGGAACCTTGTGTGACAACTACACAACCGGGATGAGGGAACCGCGATGACTGAAGACTCCCCCGGCCCGATGGCGGGCACGGCCACCCTGGTCACCGGCGGTACAGAAGGCATCGGCCGAGCCACCGCAATAGGCCTGGCCGCGCTTGGCGCTCGCGTCGGCATCACCGGCCGGGACACCGTGCGTACCCAGGCAGCCGCCGCGGCGATCGCGCGCGAGTCCGGCAACCCCTGCGTGGATGCTTTCGCCGCCGATATGTCTTCCCAGGCCGAGGTACGTCGGCTCGCCGCCGTGGTCCTGGACGCATACCCGCGACTGGACGTGCTGGTCAACAACGTTGGGGGGTTCTGGGCCACCAGGCACGTCACCGCGGACGGGCTTGAGCGCACCTTCGCCGTGAACCACCTCGCCGGGTTCCTGCTCACCAGCCTGCTGCTGGACCTGCTCAAGGCCAGCGCCCCGGCGAGGATCGTGACCGTCTCCTCTCATTCCCAGGCAGCCGGCAAGCTTGATTTCACCGATCTGCAGGGCGAGCGCCGCTACTCCGGGCAGCAGGCATACAGCCAGTCCAAACTCGCCAACGTCATGTTCACCTACGAACTCGCCCGCCGCCTGGACGGCACCGGCGTCACCGCCACCGTTTTGCAACCCGGCGTGGTGCGCACCACCGTCGCCGCCGAGGACCCGTCATTGCTGGCGAAGGTCATGATCACGGTGTCGCGGCCGTTCCTCAAGACACCCGCGCAGGGCGCAGTCACCTCCATCTACCTGGCATCTGCATCCGAGGTCGAAGGTGTCACCGGACAGTATTTCGCCAACCGCAGGCCCGAGACCTCGAACAAGGCCTCTTACGACACCGCCGCGGCGGCGCACAAGCGCTCGCCTGGTCTGTTCCGGCCCGGAGACACAAGCGGCTAGCAGTGCCGCGGCCCGTCCGGCTAACGTGCGCCGCGGCGTATGGGACCGGACCGCAGCCGAGGCTGCGCTGGAGCCTGAGCCGCCCGTGGCGCACCGGGTCGGGTGGGGTTTTATCGCGCTGTACACGCTGGCGTATATGAGCACCAGCCTGCTGTTCCTCGCGCCCTTGCTTGTCACCCTGGCCCTGAAGGTGGATTCGCTCGTCGGGATCGGCCGGGCACGGGCAGCCTGGCGCTTGTCGCCGGGACCGGCGCCCTGCTGGCGATGGTCGCTAATCCGTTCTTCGGCAAGCTGAGCGACCGTACCGCATCGCCGCTGGGCATGCGGCGGCCATGGATGATCATCGGGCTGGTGGGCGGCTCCCTCGGCATTCTCATGGTCGCCAAGGCGCCCAGCATCCCGGTCGTTCTCGCCGGGTGGTGCATGGGCCAGCTGTTCTTCAACGCGCTGCTCGCGGCCATGGTGGCGGTGATGCCGGATCAGGTGCCTACCGTTCAGCGCGGCCTGGTCTCCGGTGTGCTGGGGGTCTGCATGCCCGTCGGGTCGGTGTGCGGCACCTTGGTGGTCAAGGTGTTCACCGGCCACCTGCTCGCCATGTTCCTGGGCCCGTGCGCGGTCGGCGGGCTATTCATCCTCCTTTTCGCGGTCAGCCTGAAAGACCGCCGGCTCGCCAGGGCCGAGAAGCCGGCCTGGTCGATACGGGAAGTCGCCAGCACGTTCTACGTCAGCCCGCGCAAGAACCCGGACTTCGCCTGGGCATTCGCCAGCCGCTTCATGTTCGTCATGGCCTACGCCTTCCTGACGACCTACCAGGCCTACTACCTGCTGGACAAGATCGGCACCGCCAGGGCCGACGTGCCGCAGCAGATTTTTCTGGGTACGCTCGTCCAGTCCGCCGTCATCGTCGCCGCTTCCCTCATAGGCGGGAAGGCCTCTGACCGGACGGGCCGGCGGAAGATCTTCGTCCTGACCGCGTCGATCGTGTACGGCTTGGCGTTGTTCGTGATCGCCATCGCCAGCCACTTCGACGGTTTCCTGGTCGGCATGGCCATCAGCGGGCTCGGCTTCGGCGTGTACCTGGCGGTCGACATCGCGCTCGTGGTGGACGTGCTGCCCAGCGCCCGCACGGCCGCCAAGGATCTGGGTGTGTTCAACATCGCCGGCGCACTTCCCTTCTCGATCGCTCCCGCGGTCGCGCCGGCCATCCTGGCCGTCGGCGGCGGCAGCTACAGCGTGCTGTACGTGGTGGCCGGACTGTGCGCGATCACCGGCGCCGTCGCGATCTTGCCCGTCAGGCGTGTCCGATGAGCACCCACATCGACCAGAGGCCGGGCCCCTAGGCGGGGCCCGGCCGTGTCTGCTGCCGGGGTCAGGCTGCGACGTCCTGGTAGGCGGGCGGCGTGCTGGCAGCGTCCATCGCGGCGGTGATCGGGGAGGGCCTGAAGCCCTTCACGGTCAGCCATAGACCCAGCGACAGCTCCCAGGCAGCCACCGGGACTGCGGCGAGCTCGGGGGAGCCCAGTTTCATGGCGCCGAACAGGGTCGCGATGACGGTGCAGATGAGGAACGGGGCTCCGATGAGCCCTACGACCGGAATGATGCGGGGCACGAGCCGGGACCGGTACATCACCGAGCCCAGCAGCAGTGCGTTGATGCCCGGCATGAGGCTCTGTGAGAGCAGGAACGTCCAGCTGTAGACCGCGACGTGCGACGCGCTGGTGGTGACCAGCGCGGCTGTATTTGCTCCGGCTGCTCCGCCCAGGTCCTGGCGCAAGGTCACCAGCGACAGCAGGCTGACGACGCCGGTGAAGATCATGACGGCTTCCAGGACGCGAGCGGTGACAAAGCCGAGCGCGGCGCCTTCGTTCTGCCGTTTGACCACCGGGTACAGCGTGACGGCGGTGCCGATGCCGGCGAGGGCGACGATCACCTCGAGGAAGCCGCCCACGAGCACGCCGGTGTGGCCGCCGGAGCTGAGGATCCAGTTTCGGTGGTTCTTCACGGGCCCGTAGAGGGCGAGGGTGGGGATCGAGATGAAGGTGATCAGGTAGAAGATGCCCGCGACGAGCGCAATCTTTCTTGTCGGGCTCATCGGGGTTCCTTTCGGCGGCGCTTTCGCTGCTGGGGTCTGCACGGTGATTGCCATGACGGTTTCCTTGTCGTGAAGTGCCGAGTTATCGGGTCTCGGCGTCGGGTGCC
>JBKQSL010000422.1:0-3142 GCA_052143655.1 Streptosporangiaceae bacterium
GACGAACAGCCTGTTCCACGTCGGGATCAGCCTGCAAGCCGGTGCCAGGCTGCCCGCCGAGGCAGCCCGCGAGCAGATCGCCGGCGCGCTGCAGCAACTCGATGACACCATCACCGCCATCCGCGACAGCGCCTTCGCCACCCGCAGCCAGCCACCCCCGCCGCCGAACGGAACCAGCTAACCCCGCCCGGCCCGGCTCGCTCATGCGAAACGGCAGCCCACCGCCCCTGGCCACGCTGGCGCACTGGCGCGGACTGTTCCTCCCCTGGCTGGGCCCCGGCCGGTCACGGCCACTCCTGCTGCTCTGCTGACACTCGCGCGAGTACGTCCGCAGGAACAGCCTACGGACGTGTCTGGTGGCTACGTGCACGGTGACCTGCCCGATCCCCGGCTCGCCGGCCAGGTCGCCCTCGATGTTGGCCTTGCACTTCTCACAGGAGATGCAGGGCGAGGCCAGCTCGATGGCGGCCGGGTTCATCTGCTGGCTCCTTCTGCGGCGGGCACCTGCTCCGGCGGCGTGACTGCGCCGCGTGGTGGCCGAGCCGCATGCCCGCCTTTGCCGAAGCGGCGCAGCCGCAGCGCGTTGCCGACGACGGTGACCGAGCTGGTGGCCATCGCGACTGCGGCGAGCACTGGCGGCAGGACGCCGGCGGCGGCCAGCGGGACGAGGATCAGGTTGTAGCCGAATGCCCAGCCGAGGTTCTGCCGGGTGATCCTGCGGGTGGCGCGGGCCAGCAGGACGGCGTCGGCGACGGCGCCGATGCCGCCGTGCACCAGGGTGATGTCGGCGGCGGCCATGGCCGCGCCGGTGCCGGTGCCGAGCGCGATGCCGATGTCGGCGGCGGCGAGCGCCGGGGCGTCGTTGATGCCGTCGCCGACCATCGCCACCGGGCCGCGCTCACGCCGCAGCCGGGCCACGAGGGCGGACTTGTCCTGCGGCAGCAGCCCGGCGTGGACGGTGCCGATGCCGGCGGCGCGGGCGGTGGCCGTGGCGGCCGCCTGCGTGTCCCCGGTGGCCAGCACCGGTTCCAGCCCGAGCTGGCGGAGCCGGGCGACGCTGTCGCGGCTGTCGGGGCGCAGGGTGTCGGCGATACCCAGCAGCAGGCCAAGGCGGCCGTCGACGGCGACGGCGACCGGGGTCTGGGCGGCTTCGGCCAGGCCCGCGTCCAGCCGGCCTGCGGCGGAGGTATCGACGCCGGTCTCCGTGAGCCAGGCCAGCGACCCGGCCTGTACCCGGTGCGGGCTGGCCGTTGCGGTCACGCCACGGCCAGCCTCGGCCTGCACGTCCTGGACGCTAGCAGGCGCGAGTCCGCGGTCCTTTGCCGCCGCCACGACGGCGCGGGCCAGGGGGTGCTCGGAGGCCGCCTCTGCACCGGCGGCCAGTGCCAGCGCGTCGCGCGCGTCGCTGCCATTCAGCGCCGCGACGCGCACGACGGCCGGATGCCCGGCGGTCAGGGTGCCGGTCTTGTCCAGCACCACGGTGGCCAGCCCGTGAATGCGCTCCAGGCTCTCCCCGCCGCGAATGAGCAGGCCGAGCTGGGCGCCCCGGCCGGTGCTGGCCATCACCGCGACCGGGGTGGCCAGCCCCAGCGCGCAGGGGCAGGCGACCACCAGCACCGCGACGCCGGTGATCAGCGCCGCCACGCCGGCCCCCGCGAGCAGCCAGCCGGCCAGGGTGGCGGCGGCCAGCGCCAGGATGACGGGGACGAAGATCGCCGAGATCCGGTCCGCGAGCCGCTGGGCGTTCGACTTTTCCTTCTGCGCCGCGTCGACAAGGGTCATGATCTGGCCGAGCACCGTGTCGGCGCCGGCGCGCGTGACCCGCATGATCAGCGCCGCCGGGCCGTTCACGGTGCCGGCGGTCAGCCCATCGCCGGGCTTCTTTCCGGCCGGCAAGGGCTCGCCGGTCAGCATCGACTCATCTACGCTGCCGGTGCCGTCGGCCAGCTGGCCGTCGGCGGGGATGGCCTCGGCCGGGCGGATCAGGACGACGTCGCCTGGGCGCAGCGCCTCGGCTGGGATGTCGATCGCGGCTGCGGGGTCTCCAGGCTGGTCGCTGGAGTCGCGGGCGAGCAGGTGCGCGGTCCGGGGTTGCAGTTCGGCCAGGGCCTCGATCGCCGCGCCGGCCCGGGCGCGGCCGGCCAGCTCCAGGTACTTGCCGACCGCGATCAGCGTGATGATCAGGGCGGCGACGTCGTAGTAGGTCGGGCGGCCGGGCAGCGCGATGGTGGCGGTCACGGAGTAGCCGAACGCCACGGTGGCGCCGAGGGAGACCAGGGTGTCCATGTTGGTGGTGCGGTGCCGGGCCGCCTCCAGCGCGCGGCGGTGGAACAGCGCCCCTACCCAGGCGTACACCGGCAGCGTCAGCGCCAGCTGCGCCCACCCGGCCCACGCCGCGGAGGCGAAGCCGTAAGCGACGGCCAGGACACCGGCGGACAGGACCGCCGCGGCGCCCAGCTGCACCCGGCGCCGACGCAGCTCGGCCGCCTGCGCGGCCCGCCGCCGGGCGACGTCGTCAGCGCGGACCACGGCCGGGACCGCCGCCTGGTAGCCGACGCCCGCCACCGCGGCGACCAGCGCACCCGGCTGTACGGGCCGGCTGAGCGTGACGTCCGCGGACTCGGCTGCCAGGTTCACCGCGGCCGTCGTAACACCAGGGACGCCCGCCAGGGCCCGCTCCACCCGGCGCACGCACGAGGCGCACGTCATCCCGGTGATCTCCAGCGTCAGGTGCGCCTCGCCGCCGGTCCCCGCCGCCGGGACGACAGGCACCCGCACGGGCGCGGTGTCAGTGCTCACCGCCGCCCTCGCCCGCCCTGGGTGACCCGTTCGCGGCGCCGGCGCCGTGCGCCGGGCCGGGCAGCGGCAGCGGCGCGGCCTGGTGGCGGAAGTCGGTCAGGCCGGAGTTGTACGGCAGCGCCTCCATCAGCTCGGCGATCTTCTCCTGCCCCTGCCCGGTGCGGATCGCCTCCGACACGCAAGTCTCCAGGTGGTTGCGCAGCAGGACCCGGTTCACCTTCTCCAGCGACGCCTGCAGCGCCGCCACCTGCTTCATCAGGTCGGGGCAGTACACCTCGTCCTCGACCATGCCGATCACGCCATCGACGTGACCCCGCACCGTCTTCAGCCGCAGCAGCGCCTC
>JBKQSL010000423.1:0-8125 GCA_052143655.1 Streptosporangiaceae bacterium
GCCTGGCCGCCGGGGCTGACTACTATCTCACCAAGCCGTTCAACGCTGCTGAGCTGCTCACCTGCGTCCAAGCGCTGCTCGAGCCCGGGCAGCAGCCTGGCCGGCAGGCGCAGCGTTGCTGTTTGGCGATTCACGCCGATAATAGGCACGGGATAGCCCAAGATGGTGCAGTCCCGGGCACCGGAGACGGCGCCGGCTTCGTTGGACGAGCAGGGTACAGCAGACCGGGAGTGACCAGATGGGCACATCCAAGCCGGCGGGCCGACCGCGGGAACGTCGCGACGCGGCGTCATTAGCCGGGGGGTAGCGGGCCGTGAGCATCACAGGACCGACTGCAGATCTGGCCAGCTCGCCAGACGATGGCAGGGCGTGGCCCATCAGGTCGGGCCCAGTGCCCGCGCTAGCTGACGGCTTCAGCGCGCGCCCCGAGACCGCGCCGGGCATCGGGGCTGCCCTGGTGCCGGGAGCAGCGGTGGCGCTGGTGCCCAGCCGGGACAAGCCCGGCTCGCCGGACTGGCTTCGCTCCTTCGGCAAGACCCAGCTCGCGGCCGCATACACGGAGTCACTGTGGCAGGCACGCCGGATAGAGCTGCTGGTCTGGGTGGATGCCTCCAGCCGCGCCAGCGTCCTTTCGGGCTACGCCCAGGCGGCGGCAGCGGCCATGGAGACCGATCCGGCCGCCAGCGCGGAGTCGATCGCCGCACGCTTCCTCAGCTGGCTCAGCGAGACCAGCCTGCGGTGGCTGGTGGTGCTCGACGACGTGACAGAAGCCGGGGTCATGGACGGGATCTGGCCCGCCGGGCCGGCCGGCCAGTTGCTGATAACGACGGCCGACCCGGACGCCGTGCCGGCCGAGACGCTCACCCTGCCGGTCGGGGCATTCAGCCCGCGGGAGGCGCTGAGCTACCTGATGGGGCGCCTCAGCGCCGATCCGGACCAGCGCCTGGGCTCCATCGACCTGGTCAAGGACCTCGGCGGCGAGCCCACGGCGCTAGCCCAGGCCAGCGCCGTGATCGCCAGCTCCACGCTGTCCTGCCGCGACTACCGGGACTATTTCACCCGCCGCCGGGAGCAGATGACCGAGCCGCCAGCCGGCCAGCCGCCGGCCGCGGCGATCACCTGGACGTTCTCCTTCGAGCAGGCTGACCAGCTGTCGCCGGACGGCTCGGCGCAGTCGCTGCTGGCGCTGGCCTCGCTGCTGGATGGCCACGGCATCCCGGCCGCGGTACTGACTGCCCCCGCTGCCTGCGCCTACCTGCCGGGCAGCATGGCGGCGGGCCGGCTCGACACCGATCGGGCGGGCACGGCACTGCTGGCGCTGGAGCGCGCGGGCCTGCTGACTGCCAACTCCGCGGCCAGCCCGGCCATGGTGCGGATGAGCCCGGTCCTGCAGGCAGCGCTGCAGGACGCGATGCCCGAGGACCTGCTCGGCCAGGCCGCGCGGGCCGCCGCGAGCGCGCTGCTGGAGGCCTGGCCGCAGGACGAGCCGCCAGGCCCGCTGGGCGCCAGCCTGCGATCGTGCGCGACGGCCCTGCGGCAGGTGGCCGGGGACGTGCTGTGGGCGGGCGGCTGTCACCCGGTGCTGCTGCGGGCCGGGGAGAGCACGAACCGCGCCCGGCTGACTGGCCCGGCGGTGAACTACTGGCGGGACCTGGCCACCACCAGTGACCGGCTGCTCGGCGCCGGGCACCCGCACACGCTGATCGCCGGCCAGCACCTGGCCGATGCCTACCTGGCCGCCGACCGCGCGCCAGAAGCCATCCCGTGGTTCCAGTGGGTCCTGGACAGCCGGATTCACGCCCTCGGCCCAGACCACCACGACGTCATCGCTGCCCGGCGCAATGTCGGCCACGCCCTGGTCGCTGCGAACCAGCTCACCGACGCGATCGGCGTCCTGGACCGCACGGCCAGCGAATACGAGCGGCTGTGCGGCCGCGAGCACATCGAGACCCTCGGCGCGCGGGATGAGCTGGCCGCTGCCTACCTGGCAGTCGGCCAGTACACCGACGCCGCCACGCTGTACAAGCGCACGCTGGCCGACCGCGAGCGCATCCAGGGTGCACACCACCTGCAGACCATCATCACCCGGCAGTGCCTGGCGGATGCCTACCTCGCCGATGGCCGCGCCAAGGATGCGGCCTCGGCCTACAAGCGGGTCCTCGCCGACCGGGAGCGGACGCTCGGCCGCGACCACCTGGACACGATCGTGGCCCGCGGCAACCTCGGCGCGGCCTGTCACGCGGCCGGCAAGATGGCCTCGGCGGTCCAGGCTTACGAGCAGGCTCGCGAGGGCTGCGAGCGGGTCCTCGGCCCCGATCACCGGGAGACCCTGGCCAGCCGCGCCCGGCTCGCCAGCGCCTACTACAAGGTGGGCCGACTCGGCGACGCCAAGGTGCTGCTCCATGACACAGCCGACCGCTGCGACCGGGTGCTGCTCAGCGACGACCCGGTAGCCCGTGAGGTGCACGCCACGCTGGCCGACCTCGGAGAATGACCGGCGCGCGGGCGGGACGACGCCGGTGCCCGAAATAGCAGGCGACCTCGCCGGCCGCGCCGGGCAGCGCTGGCACGCGACGGACCCGCTGCTGCCCGCGGCCCCGGGCCTGCCGCCGGGCTGCGGCACCGAGCTCGCCGCGGCCGGGCCTGGCGGCGAGCCGCTGGCGGCCGGGACCTGCGAGCACTGGCAGGGAGCACCCGGGTCGCTGGACCTGACCTGGGGGGCAGCCCGCAGGTACCGGCTGAATCCGCGGGTGGCGGCCCCGGCGCTCACCGCGGCCACGGCCGCCCTGGATGAGCTGCTGACGCGCTGGCGCGATCACCTGAGCGCGGTGCCCGAGGCGAGCGAAGCGGACACCGCGGCCATCATCGACTGGCCCAGCCGCGACGTCGCCGGGGCACAGGTCCTGCTGGGCCATGGCCTGGCCCCGCGCGCGGTCATCGCGGCCCGCCCGGGCGGCCGGGCCCCGGGCGCCGCGGCGGCCGGCCGCCCGCGGCCCGATGGCACCGCGGGCCGACCCGCCAGGCTGCCGCCGGGAACGCGGATCCGCCGCGCCATGCTCGCCGACCTGGATGCCGTGGTGCGCCTCGGGATGGCGACGATCAGGTTCGATGCGCATTTCGGCACGGTCGTCGAGCGGCCGTGGACCGCCGGCGGCCTGCGCCAGCAGGCTGCCGGGCTGCTGGACCGGCCGGACACCTGGACCTGGCTGGCCGAACGGGACGGCACGCCGGTCGGCCTGCTGTATGCCGAGCCACCACAGGACACGGCCTGGATCGCGCCGATGACCGCGGCGGCGCCCGTCTGCTACCTGGAACTGATGTACCTGCACCCCGGCGAGCGCGGCAGCGGGACTGCCCCGGCGCTGGTCGAGCAGCTGCACCGGGAGGCTGACGCCGCCGGGGTGGCCGCCACGCTGCTGCACTACGACCAGGTGAACCCGCTGTCCGGGCCGTTCTGGAACCGGCAGGGCTACCGGCCGCTGTGGATCTCCTGGGAGGCCCGGCCAGCGCTGACGCTCCGCTAGCCGGCCGCCCGGCTGAGCCATGAGCAGCCAGTAACGGCAAAGCTGGCCGCCGCGGAGGATGCCCGCGACGGCCAGCTGGACTTACCTGGCCGGCCCTTCCGGGGCCGGCCAGCGGGATCAATGCCGCCGGGTGTCGCTCTCGCGCCGGACGGCGAAGAACGGCGACTGCTGCCAGTAGCGGGCAACCAGCATCAGGATCACGCCGGCCACGACGATGCCGACGACCGACCAGATCTGCGCGGCGGGCGCGTCGATCAGCGACTTGACCAGCACCCAGCCAAGGAACCCCGCCGCGGCGAGCGGCAGCAGGCCGAGGATGACCCCGTCCCAGACACTCGCGAAGACCCGGCGCCGGTAGTAGACGATGGTCGCGAGCGCGGTGAGGATGTAGAACACCGAGAACAGCAGCCCGGTCACGTCTATGACGTCGGTGAAGGCGTTCTCCACGGACGTGACCAGGAAGTACACCGCCGACAGGCCGACGATGAGCAGGCCGACGATGATGCTGGAGGCCACCGGGGTGGCCCACCGGCGGGACACGTTGGCCAGGAATACCGGCAGTACCCGGTAGCTCGCCATGCCGTAGACGATCCGGGCGGACAGCACGATCCCGGTGCCCGTGGTGGCGATCACCGACAGCGCAATGGACAGCGCCATCATCTTGGCCCAGAAACCGCCGCCGATGGCGTTGGCCACGGCGATCAGCGCCGTCCCGTTGCTCGCGGCCGCCGCCAGCTTGGCCGGGGAGAGCACCCCCTGGAAGCCCACCTGCGCCAGCGTGTAGATGATCGCCAGCAGCCCGACGGCCCACACGGCGGCCCGGCCCGGGTTGAGGCGCCGGTGCTTGACTTCCTCGTTGACGTACAGGGTGCCGTCCCAGCCGCCGTAGATGAACACCGCGACCAGGAACCCGGCGACTGCGCTACCCTTGCCGCCGATCCCGCTCGGGCTGAGCCACGCCCTGGTGATCGGCACCACGCCGGGGTGCTTGCTGAGCACGAAGACCAGCCCGGCGATGGCCAGCCCTACCAGGATCAGGTACTCGACCAGGGCCATGCTCACCTGTACCCGGGCGGTGATCTTGATGCCGACGACGGCGATCACCAGCATAATCAGCCCCATCGCGGTGCCGATGCCCACGTAAGCCCAGGTGTTGGTGGAGCTAGAGCCAAAAACGGCGAGCACCGAAGGCCCGAGCAGCAGCACCTCGGCCACCGTGCCGATGATGTAGGCCGTCACCATCAGCCAGCCGGTCAGGAACCCCAGGTAGGGGTTGATCGCCCGGCCGACCCACTCGAAGGAGGCGCCGCAGTTGGCGTTCCACATGTTCAGCCGCCGGTAGGAGTTGGCGATGATGAGCATGGGAATCGCGGTGAGGATCAGGATCGGCCCGCTGCCGTAGGCGGTCGCCGCCGCCAGGGCCGCGAGCGACAGGCCGACTGTGGCCGCAGGGGCCGAGGAGGCCATCCCGATGACCGTGTCCTGCGCGACGCCGATCGCGTTTGGCTCGAGCCGGGTGCCGGGAACCCGGTCGGCTCCGGTCACAGGGGGCGCTGATTGGTCCGTCATCATGCTCTCCACTAGGACCAGCCAGCCGCTGTCCGTGGCGGCACAGCGACGGCAGGCGTTGATCGTGTCGGGCTTCAGGATTCTGCGGAAGTTAGCGCAGCGGCCGGAACGCCCCCGGCGAGCACGGTTCGCCGTCGGACGGGGACCAGTCCCTGCAGATCGGCGAGTGCGGACTGAACACCTCCAGGGCCCGCTCCACCCCGATCACCTGCGAGATCATAGCGGCCATATGAGGCGAGAGACGACATGATGTCTGAAAATTTCTTATCAGCTTCTTACCGATAGAAGCCGCCGCATTACGCCCGGCACCGGTCGCGGCGCGCGGCGGAAACTCCGATGTCAGCCGCCCGCCGCGGCGGAAGCCGCCGAAGGCTGGATCACGGTTATCCCTGCCGGGCTTGCCGCGGTCATGCCCGCCAGTGCGGCCGGCGCGCCGTCCAGCCCGATGGTCGCAGTCACCAGGTCGCCGGGCCGCACTGCGCCGGACTCGACGAGCGCGAGCAGCGGCGGGTAATCGTGCGCCGCCAGGCCATGACTGCCCAGCCACTGCAGCTCGGCGGCGATCAGCCCCGACATGTCCAGCCGCACCGGCTCGGGCAGCAGGCCGGCCTGCACGTGCCGGCCGCCCGGCCGCAGGGACTCCAGCGCGGCCTGCGCGACCTGCGCCGATCCGATGGCGTCGACGCTTAGCGCCGCCCCGCCGCCGGTTATCTCGCGAATGCGGTCCGCAAGATCGCCGTCGGCGGCCAGCGCCTCCAGCGCCCCATGCCGGGCGGCCAGCGTCCGCGCGGCCTGGCTGGGATCCACCGCCAGCACCCGGGCGCCCGCCGCCGCGGCAATCATCACCGCGGACAGCCCGAGGCCACCGCAGCCGAAGACGACCGTCCACTCACCCGGCCGAGCCTGGCCGACCAGGCACACGGCCCGGTAGGCAGTGCCGAAGCGGCAGCCCAGCAGCGCAGCCGCCGGGAAGCTCAGGCCTGCGGGCAGCCGGATCAGGTTCTGCTGCGCGCGCGGGATGACCACATACTCGGCGAACGACCCCCACCGGGTGAAGCCCGGCTGGACCTGATCCAGGCACACCTGCTGATCGCCTGCCCGGCAGGACGGACAGCTGCCGCACGCGCAGACGAATGGCACCGTCACCTGGTCGCCGGCCCGCCAGCCGGGCACGGCCGGCCCGACCTCGGCAATCGTGCCGGCCATCTCATGCCCTGGCACATACGGCAGGGCGACGGACGGGTCGTGCCCCTGCCAGCCGTGCCAGTCGCTGCGGCACAGTCCGGTGGCCGCTACCTGCAGTACCACCTCGCCCGGGCCGGCCACCGGGTCGGGCACGTGGGTGACCGCCGGCACGACCCCGAACTGCTCTACCAGCACTGCGCGCATGACCGCATCCTGCCGCCCCGGGGCCAGTCGAGCGACCAGCGGCCCGGCGGTCAGCGGGCCCGCAGGCCCGTGAACACGGTGCGCGGCCGGCCCGCCGCGGCACCGCGCTGCTCCCCCGGCCGGAACCCGGCGGCAGCAAGCAGCCGGAGCCAGGCAGCGCGGCTGAACGCGGCCAGCCGGTGCGACTCGCGTACTACCTCGGTACGGCCGTCCGCGGCGCGCAGCACGAATTCGTAGTCGGCCTGGATCCAGCCGTCGCCGGGCGCGGGATCCCAGTCGTACTCGGTGAAGCTCGCCTGCCGGCCGGCCGCGTCACGGCCGCCGCCCGAGCCGGTCGCCGGGCGGAACGTGTCGGCCAGGTGATCGGGCACGAACAGCGCCAGCCCGCCCGGCCGGCAGTGCGCGAACGCCGTCTCGATGGCCTGGCGCAGGTCGGCCTCGGTGGTCATGTAGTCCACGGAGTCGTGCACCAGCACCGCGTCGAACACCCGGCCCAGCCGGATCGTGCGCATGTCACCGGGCACGTGCGCGCACTCGGGATTGAGCCGGCGCGATACCGCGAGCATGTCCGCGGACCGGTCGACCAGCGTCAGCGCCAGCTGCTGCTTCAGGTGTGCTGCCACGTGGCCGCCGCCGCTGCCCAGGTCCAGCACCTCGCGCACCGGCCCGTCAGCCAGCCGCAGCAGCACCGCCAGTTCCCTGGCCTCGGCCGCGTACTCGGCCGACGGCGAGATCAGCGGCCACCAGGCGGCCAGATCCCGGTACAGCCGGTACTCACCGGGCGGGCTGGTCATGACCGCAAGCCTAGGCGGCCGTCGGCGAACGCGCCCTCCGACAGCGGGCCGGACATGTGGCTGTACCGGGCGCCTCGCCGGCTGGCGGCAAAGTCAGGCCGGCGGGCAGCCGCGGGTCCTGCGGTATGCCGGTGCCGTCCAGGGTGCGGTACGCAAACAGGCCAGGCCGGCGAGCCAGTCGAGCCGGTCGGCGGGGACCAATGACTCTGGCTGCCGCCCGCCGCTGCCGCCAGAGTGAACGAGGATAACACGGCAACCTGGAGGGAAATGACCGTGGACAGGCTTACCGGGCGGGTGGCGCTGGTGACCGGGGCAGCGAGCGGGATCGGCGCGGCCACCGCTCGGCGGCTGGCTGCCGAGGGAGCCGCGGTATTCGTCACCGACGTGCAGGACGAGGCCGGGGAACAGGTCGCCAAGGACATCGGGCAGGCCGGCGGCCGGGCGTTCTACCTGCACCTGGACGTGGTCTCGGAGCACGAGTGGGAGACCGTGATCAGCACGGTGGTGCGCGCCTTCGGCCGCCTGGACATCCTGGTGAACAACGCCGGGCTCGGCGACCTGGCAACGATCGAGGAGTGCTCGCTGGAGGAGTGGAACCGCACCGTCGCCATCGACCAGACCGGCGTCTTCCTGGGCATGAAGACTGCCGCCGAGGCGCTGGCCGCCTCCGGGCACGGCTCGGTGATCAACGTGAGCTCGATCTTCGGGACGAGCGGCGGGTTCGGCACCTCGCCGGCCTATCACGCGGCGAAGGGCGCGGTCCGCACCCTCACCAAGAACGTCGCGCTGCACTGGGCCGAGCGCGGCATCCGGGTGAACTCGGTGCACCCGGGCTTCATCGACACCCCG
>JBKQSL010000424.1:0-31674 GCA_052143655.1 Streptosporangiaceae bacterium
GCCGGCCGGCCCGGGTGTTGCTCGCGACTTCGCCGCCGCGCCGGTCGGCGCCGCGCACGCCTTCCACCCGGCTCCGTCCAGGCCGACGAGCAGCCCGCGGCCAGCCGAGCCGCAGCTGCCGGGCCGGCCGGCAGACGAGCCTGTGGACGAGCGACGGCAGACCGCAGTCGTCGCGTTCCGGCCCCGGCCGGAGCAGGGACCTTATCTGGCCGACGGCCAGCAGCCCGCGACGGCTCCCGGCGCTGCCGGGGTCTCGGCCGACACCGCCCGGCATCGCCGGGCGCGCGGACCCGCGCTGCCCAGGCTGGCGCGGTACCGCCGGTCGGCCGAGACCCCGGCCCCGGCCCCGGCCCCGGCCCCGGCCCCGGTGCCGGTGCCGCCGCAGGACGAGCGCGCCGACGAGCCGACGCAGCAGCATGAGCCATCCTCGGTCTCCGCGGACATGAACACCTGGACCGCGGGGGAACTGCCGGGCCAGGCCGCGACGAAAGACACCGCCGTCTGATCCCCCACCCGACCAGAGGCGCGCGACCACTGCCGGTCGCGCGCCCCTTGGCGCTCGGCCCGTCTGCGGGTGGCCCGACGGCGGCCCAGGCGGCCCAGGCGGCCGGGCCTGCCGTCATCCCTCGCGCGAGGGGGGGTCCTGCGGCGAGCCCAGCGCGCCGGCCGACGCGGATCCAAACCTCACGCGGGCCGACGGGCGTGCGGATCCGAGTCACAGCACGCAGAATCATCGCCGGCTGGCGCTGAGCCACGATTCAGGGTGTACTCAGTTCAATGCCGCATTCTCGGACCGGTGCCACCGAGACCTGCGGCCACCGGCCGGAGCGCCGTGAGGGGAGCCGCCGAGATGCCGGCAGACACGCCGGGCCGCCGGTTCTGGCGGCCCTGGGGCAGCGTGCCAGGCGCGCCGTGGCCCAGGACAGCGCAGCGCAACCCTGCCCGCCCCGCTGATGCCGTGGGTGCCCGCTCCGCTCCGGCCCGCCCGAACCGCCCGATCGGCCGGGCGGCGCCGGCCGTATTCGGCTGGCTGGTCCCCGGCCGCTCCCGCTCACGTCGGCCGGTGCTGCTCGCTGGCGTAGCCGTCGTTGCCCTGCTGGCCGGCGCCTCGGCCGCGCTGGAGGTGACCGAGCCAGCGGCCAGGCCGGCGTTGCAGGCCACCTCGGCGTCCGGCGGCGGTGCGCGGCGGGTGGGCGCCGGGCCCGGCGGTGCGGCCGGCCGGGTAACAGCGCCCGGCGGCCTGGCCGGGCTGCTGCACGGCACGTTCATTCAGGTCAAGCCGGGTGGCGGGGATCAGACCGTGTTCATCCAGACGGGGCGGATCACGGCAGTCGGCCACGACGCCATCACAGTGCGCAGCGCAGATGGCTATACCCGCCGCTATGCCGTTACCGGCTCGACGGTTGTCGGCGCACAGCGCGGCGGCATCGGGTCGCTGCGGGCCGGAGAGTCAGTCGTGCTCATGGCCACCCTCGGCAGGCGGACGGCCGCCGCAGAGCGGATCAGGGAACTGCCGCCCGCGCCGTCCGGCCGCGCCGTCGGCTATCCCCGCTAGCCCGCACCTCGCTCTGGCGCGGCGGCCCAGCACTGGCGCAGCGCGCCGCGACCTCGCGCGCCGTTGCGGACCGCGCTAGTGGCGGTGTCGGACCCGTACCGCACAATGGCCAGCGTGCGGGTTGCGGTGGTTCCCGGGCCGGGCCGGTCAGGGCTGCTGTGCGAGATAGCCGCGGATGGCAGCAGGGCGGGTGCCGTCCAGCAGGCCGCCGACCTGCCCGCGGCGATCCGGGAGTGCGAGCTGGCTGGCCCGGTGCGCTGGGTCTGGCCGGCGGCAGCCGAGCTGTATCCGCAGCTGCTGCAGGCGGGAGTACGGGTCTCGCGCTGCCACGACATAGCCCTGTGCGAGGCCCTGCTGCTGAGCCGGGACGGGATGCCGGGCGAGCCGGCCTCGCTGGCGGCGGCCTGGGCCCGGCTGCGGGGCGAGCCGGTGCCGGCGGCGGCGCCCGCGCCAGCCCGGACCTCCCAGCAGGCGCTGTTCGAGCCGCCGCAGGCTGGCGGGATGGCCGCGGTGCCCGCGTCCGCCGCCCTGGAAGCGCTGATCGCCGTGCACGCGGCGCAGCTCGCCCGGATCGCCGCCGACGCCAGTCCGGGCCGGTTCGGCCTGCTGGTCACCGCCGAGTCGGCCGGCGGCCTGGCGGCGGCCGAGATGACCGCGGCCGGAATTCCCTGGCGGCCGGACGTGCATGATGAGCTGCTGACAGCGATGCTAGGGCCGCGCCCGCCCGGCGCGGCTGGACTGACCGGGCGATCCGCGGCCGGGCCCGGACTGCGCCCGGCCCGGCTCGCTCAGCTGGCCGCGCAGATCAGCGCCGCGCTCGGCGGCCGCCCGGTCAACCCGGACTCACCCGCTCAGGTCATCCGGGCCCTGGCCGCGGAGGGCGTCCGGGTGACATCCACCCGGACCGCGGTGCTGCGCGAGGTGGAGCACCCGGCGGTGCCCCTGCTGCTGGAGTACAAGGAACTTGCCCGGCTGCACGCCGCCAATGGCTGGTCCTGGCTCGATACCTGGGTCTCGGGCGGCCGGTTCCGGCCCGAGTACGTTGTCGGTGGCGTGGTGTCCGGCCGGTGGGCCTCGCGCGGCGGCGGGGCCCTGCAGATTCCCCGGCTGCTGCGGCAGGCCGTCGTGGCCGACCCGGGCTGGGTGCTGGTGGTCGCCGATGCCGCGCAGCTTGAGCCGCGGGTGCTCGCAGCGCTCGCAGGCGACCGGGCGTTCGCCGCCGCGGCGGCCGAGGGCGACCTGTACGCGGCGCTGTCGGGCGTGTTCGGCGGCGACCGGGCGAAGGCTAAGGTCGCGCTGCTGTCGGCTATGTACGGCGGTGCCGGGGGCGAGGCAGGCCAGCTGCTCGGCGTGCTGCGCCGGCGCTTTCCGGACGCTGCTGGTTACGTCGAGGCGGCGGCCAGGGCCGGGGAGGAGGGCAAGGTCGTCCGGTCGGTGCTCGGGCGGACCTGCCCGCCGCCGTCGGCGAGCTGGCGGACCGTCACCGGCGAGGCCGCCGATCCGGACGGCGAGCGGGACCCGGCGGCCGGCCGCGCGGCCCGGGCACGGGGCCGGTTCACCCGCAATTTCGTCGTCCAGGCCAGCGCGGCCGACTGGGCCCTGGTGATGCTGGCCAGCCTGCGTGCCGGGCTGGCCGAGATCGGCGCCCCGGGAGCCGCCGTGAGTCCGGGCCGTGCCGTGAGTCCGGGCCGTACCGCCGGAGGCGCGCGTCCGGAGCTGGTCTTCTTCCAGCACGATGAGGTCATCGTGCACTGCCCGGCCGAGCAGGCCGACACGGTGATCGCAGCCGCCGTCCGGGCGGCGGCTGCGGCGGGCCTGCTGGTTTTCGGCCGGACGGCGGTGCGCTTTCCGCTGAGCATCAGCGCCGTGCGGTGTTATTCCGATGCCAAGTGAGAAGGGGAAATCAGCACGGTCGTTCGGCAAAAAGGCTCGCAAGACGATGCAAATAGAAACCGCCCTGGCAAGGCAATCCTATGCTCGCGGCCGTGCGCCCGCCGGCCGAAACGGGCCCGACTCCGACATCATCACTCCCATCGTCGCCCGCTTCCAGGGCGGCGCGCCGGCGGGCCTTGGCGTCCAGCTGGGACACGCCGGCAACAAGTCGACCTTCATCAACATCGGCGGCTTCATCTCGGCCATCATCTACTTCATCATCTTCATGTCCGTGATCTACTTCGTCATCGTCGTCCCGTACAAGAAGATTCAGGCCCGCCGAGGCAACGTTGTCTTCGGGGACCCGGGGCCGGTCAAGACCTGCCCGGCGTGCCTGTCGTCCGACCTGCCGGCAGGCGCCACGAAGTGCAAGTACTGCGCGACGGAACAGCCCGCCGTCAGCGCCTAGCGCACGTGTGCCGGGACCGGCCCCGGACGGGCGGCCCCGCGAGGCTAAACCTGTTGCCGGCCCCGGCGGGCAGCAGCACGATGAACCATGACCTGGACGCTGACCGAGGATCTCGGCGACTACCAGCGCGCGGCCGGCGCCTTCCTGGCCGCCAGCCCGGTCCGGCACACGGTCTTCCTGACGGTGACCGCCGCCCTGGCCTCCCGCGGGCTGTCGGCGTTCGGGGCCGCCCGGCCGCTGTTCGGCTGGTGCACTTCCGGCGGCGAGGTGACCGCCGCACTGCTGCATACGCCGCCGTACCCGGTGCTGCTCACCGCGCTGCCTCCCGGCGAGGCGCAACGTCTGGCCGACGTCCTGACAGCCCAGCGGCGGCCGTTGCCGGGAGTAACCGCAACCGAACCCGATGCGCGCGCGTTCGCTGCCGCATGGACGCAGCGTAACGGGGGCGTAGCCAGGGAGCACCTGCACACGAGGCTGTTCCGGCTGGCCGGGCTCACGGTCCCGGAACCGGTGCCCGAGGGCAAGCCCCGCCCTGCCGGGCCCGGCGACGCGGATCTGGTCGTCCGCTGGTGCAGTGCGTTCGCCGCGGAGATCCACGACTTCAGCGGCGATGGCCGGTCCGTTGCCGAGGAGCGGATCGAGCAGGGCCGGATGGTCTTGTGGGAAGCCAGCGGCGCGCCGGTGTCGATGGCCGGAGTCACCCCGGCCGTCGCCGGGGTGGCGCGAATCGGCCCGGTTTACACGCCGCCGCAGTTGCGCCGTCATGGCTACGCCGGGGCCGCCACGGTCGCCGCCAGCCGGCTTGCCCTCGACCAGGGAGCCGGGCAGGTGGTCCTGTTCACTGATCTGGCCAACCCCACGAGCAACGCCCTGTACCAGCGAATCGGGTACCGGCCGGTCGAAGACCGCCTGGTGCTGAGCTTCGTGCCGTCGGATCAGGCCGGGGCGTCCCAGCGCTGACGCAGTCGCTCGATGATCCGCTGCGCCTCTTCCTCGCTCACCTCCACCAGATCGTCCGTCGACTCCGCCCGCTTCCAACCTACGATCAACGGACTGAACCGCCAGACCAGGTCACGACCCAGTGCTTCGTCTTGAAATCCCCCCTCCTCGAGTGGCCTGCGGCGCGCTACCCCGGCGGGGTCGTCCAGGGTGCTCCGATGATCCATAATCAGGTAGTAGGTTGCCTTATCGCTCATTGCGGTTCAGTATCCTTTCCTGCGGTAATCGGCAATAGCAGCGACGTTCACGGGTTCCGGAATGTGAGACGAGGCAACCTGCTGGAAGCGCTCCAGCTCAGGCCGCTCCGGGCCCGGAGCGGTGCCAGCCCGTAGCCGCTCGTAAGCCCCGTGCGTTAGCTGTTTGGCAGCGAAGCTCTCTGCCGTATGGAACTGCACTTCTATCACGTTGCCGCCCGTGACCAGCCAGCGCGTATTAATACCTTTGTAGTCCGGTGTCTGCCAGGAGTTTCGGCTCATCAGCAGAACGCTCCCGCTCTTCTGCATCTCGGCGCAGCCGGCGGAGTAAGTTTCCGCATATTTCTCCGGGTCGCTCTCGACGGTGTAGCGGATTGTGTCCGGCATGCGCTCCGCGATTTCCGCAATCGATCGGTCCGGCTTGGCGTGCAGTTCTGCGGCGACCTTCTCCTTGAAACGGTCCTCGCCCTTGAGTCGGTGCTCCAGCCCGGCCAGGCTGGCGCCGGGAACCGTTGCCTCGACGGCGCGCATCGCGGCGGTCACGGCAGGCTCCGCGGCCCGCACCCGGTCCAGCGCATGCCCCGCGACCAGGTTCTCCTCGGCGTTCAGATACTGCCCGGCGTCGCCGCGCCACGACCCCGGCTCATCTGCGGCCCGGTCGGCCTGGCTGGCCCGGGCCGGCTCTGGCTGCGGCCAGCGCTGCAGGTGCCGATCCCACTGGGCGCGCAATCCCGCTAACGCCTCCCGCCAGCCTCGCTGCTCCGGGCCGCTGCCGGGCTGCTCCGCGCGGGCTGCGGGCGGGTCAGCGCGCGGCCCGGACGGCTGTTCCAGCGCGAGCTCCAGGTCCCGCAGCCGGACCGGGGCAGCCCGGACGGTGCCGTGCTCGTCGTACGGCGACGACGGATGGCCGATCGGCAGCCGGCCGAGCCGGCCGTGCAGGTCGCTGCGGGCCGTGGCTGACTCGCGCGCTGTGAGGTCGGCAGCCTGCTGCTTGCCGGCAGGCTGGCCTTCGCCGGCAGGCTGGCGCTCGCCGGCCTGCTCGGCCGGTCCCGGCGGGTCAGGATCGAGGTCTGGATGCGGTCTGTCGATGGCGACATCGTAGGGACCGCCGGCCGTCGCGGGAACCGCCGGGACGTTCCGGGCTGTGGCCGGCTGGCCGGTTCATGAACGGCCCTGGGCGGGCGGAAGAACGCTAGGCAGCACCGCTTGCGGCTCCTGTTCTCGCAGGTGAGGCTAGGAGCAGGGGCCGCGCCGGAGTCGCGGCCGGATTGGGAGTGCCGCAGTGACCAGCCCGTCCGAGGGCGCCGCCAGCGCAGGCGGCGGCCCGCTGGGGCCTGGCCTGGCAGCGGACCCGTCGCGGGCGCAGGGTCCGCCACAGGCCGCGGCGGCCCGGCCTGCTGCCAGGGTCGAGGATCCGCGGGCCGTCCGCGGCGGGGCAGGCGGGTCCGGAGCAGGATCCGATGACCCGGTTGACCTGATCGCCCGGCTGTTCGCCAGCGAGGGCCTCGCCGACTACCTCGGCGAGGCCGTATCGCAGGCCAGCCACATGCTCCAGGCAGGCGCGCTCGCCGAGCAGGAGGGGGCCGACGACGCCCTGATCGCTGCGGCGCTGCTGCACGACGTCGGGCATTTCACCGGCACGGTCACCGGCCGCGAGCTGATGCGCGGCACCGACAACCGGCACGCCGAGGCGGGAGCGGCCTGGCTGTCGCAGTGGTTCGGCCCCGAGGTCACCGAGCCAGTGCGGCTGCACGTGGCCGCCAAGCGCTACCTGTGCGCCTGCGTGCCCGGGTACGCCGCCGCGCTGTCCGCTGCGTCGGCCTGCACGCTGGGCGTGCAGGGCGGCCCGATGCCGGAATCGGAATTCGCCGAGTTCGAGGCGAACCTGCACGCCGCCGCGGCCTGCCGCGTCCGCCGGTGGGACGACGCGGCCAAGGACCCGGATGCCGTCACCCCGCCCTTCGACCATTTCCGGCCGGTGCTGCGCCGGCTGATCTGGCAGTTCGGGTCGCCCGGCAGCAGGCCGGGGCGCCGGCCCGTGCCGTAACCGCCCGCACCGTGACCGCGGGCGGCAATCCGGCCTGGCCGGCGTCCCCCGGACGTCAGCCGCGTGGTAGGCAGAACATGTGAGCCTCGACGTCACCGTCCGCGGCACGACGATCCCGCCGGAGGAGCTGTCGTGGCGGTTCTCCCGGTCGCCCGGCCCGGGTGGCCAGTCGGTCAACACCACTGACAGCCGGGTCGAGCTCTCCTACCACCTCGCCACCTCGGATGCGCTGCCGCCGCTGCTCAAGCAGCGGGCGCTGACGGCGCTGGCTGGCCGGCTGACCGACGGGACGATCACCGTGACGGCGGCCGAGCAGCGCTCCCAGCTGCGCAACAGGGAAGCGGCCGCCGCGCGGCTGTCGGCCCTGCTCACCGAGGCCACGGCCCCGCCGCCGCGCCCGCGCCGGCCGACCCGGCCGAGCCGGTCGGCGCGGGAACGGCGGCTCGCCGACAAGCAGCGCCGCTCGCAGACCAAGCGGCTGCGCCAGGCACCCGACGAGTGACCGGCTGGCCGGGAATCGGCCATTGTGGCCGGGATTGCCCGTCCACTAGCCTCGGGCGATGACGCACGTACCGCCCGGTCCTGCCCGCCGCCCCCGGCGGTGGTTCGCTGCGGTGCCGGCCGCTGCGGTACTCGCCGCAGCGGCGCTCACCTCCGTCGCCGCTGCGCGGCCGGCGAGTGCGGCCCCCGGCGGGGCCGGCTCAGCCGCCGGGCCTGCGGCGGCCCGCGCCATCTGCCGCGAGCCTGCGCCCGGCGCGCACCTGGCCACCGGGGCCCGCGCCGCCGCCCCGGCGTCCGCCCCGGCCGCGGTCATCCGGGCCGACCAGGTCGGCTATCCCGCGGGCGCGCGCAAGCTCGCTGAGATCATGACCACGACCAGGCGGCCGCACGGGGTTCGCTGGGTGCTGGTGCGGGCCGGGTCGTGCACGGCCGTCGCGGCCGGCACCGCCCGCCGTGACCTCGGCGCCTGGAGCAGGCGGTACAGCCGGGTGTGGGCGGTCACGTTCACCGGGGTGCGGCGGCCCGGGCGCTACCGGCTCGGCCTGGCGGGCGACCCGGCTGTGGTCTCGCCGTGGTTCGAGATCGGGCCGGCCCCGCAGCTGTACGCGCGGCCGCTGGCGAACGCGCGGTACTTCTACCAGAACGAGCAGGACGGGCCCGACTTCGTCCGGACCGCGCTGCGCACCGCCCCGGGCCACCTGAACGACCTGCACGCGATGACCTACCGCACCCCGCCGGTCAACGAGAACGGGAACTTCCGCGGGTCCCTGGCCCGGTACGCCACCGGGGTCCGGATCAACGCCTCCGGCGGCTGGTTCGACGCGGGCGACTACCTGCATTTCGTGGAGACCACCAGCTACGCCGAGGCGCTGCTGCTGCAGGGCGTGGTGTCGTTCCCGCGCCAGCTCGGCCCGGGGGCGACGGCCAGCCTCGCGGGCGAGGCCAGGTTCGGCATGGACTTCCTGCGCCGGATGTGGCACCAGCGCACCCGCACGCTCTACTACCAGGTCGGCACCGGCGAGGCCAACAGCCACTACTTCGGCGACCATGACATCTGGCGGCTGCCGCAGGCCGACGACCATTACCGCGGCGCCAATCCGCGCTACCGCTACATCCGGCACCCGCCGGTGTTCCGGGCCGGCCCGCCCGGCGCGCGGATCAGCCCGAACCTGGCTGGCCGCCTCGCCGCGGACTTCGCGCTCTGCTACCGGGTTTTCCGCCGATCCGACCCGGGGTACGCGGCCGGCTGCCTGCGCTCGGCCGAGACCGTCTACTCGCTGGCGGCCACCCGGTGGCATGGCCAGCTGATGACCACCGTGCCCTACGACTTCTACCCGGAGACGAGCTGGCGGGACGACATGATGCTCGGCGCCATCGAGCTGGCGCTGGCCCTGGCGGACACGCACGGCGCGCGGCCGGCCGGGCTTCCGGTGCGCTCGAGCCGGGTCTACCTGCGCGCGGCGGCCCGCTGGGCCCGCGCATGGGCCGGCGGTCGCAGTGCGGTCTCGGACACGCTCAACCTGTACGACGTCAGCGGCCTGGCCGACTACGAGCTCTACCTGGCCATCGGCCCGCACCGGGGCGGCTGGCTCGGCGCCACCCGGGCGGTGGTCCTGCGCAACCTGCGGGGGCAGCTGGACCGGGCGGAGCGGATCGGCGCCGGTGACCCGTTCGGCTTCGGCTTTGCCTGGAACCAGTGGGATACCACTACGCATGGCGCGGGCCTGTCGGTACTGGCCAATGAGTATGACGCGGCGACCCGCAGCACCGTGTTCGCGGCGCAGGCGCAGCGCTGGCTCGATGACATCCTGGGCGCCAGCGCCTGGGGCGTGTCGCTGATCGTCGGCGACGGCACCGTGTTCCCCGAGTGCATGCAGCACCAGGTCGCCAACCTGGTCGGGTCGCACGACGGCAGGCCCCCGGTGCTGGCCGGCGCCGCGGTCGAGGGGCCGAACTCATTCGCCGCCACCGGCACGGTGCCGAACATGCGGCCCTGCGTGGCGAATGCGCCCGGGAACGTCCCGTACTCGGCATTCAGCGGCCACGGCGCGCTGTTCGCCGACAACGTCCAGTCTTATTCCACGGTGGAGCCGGCCATCGACCTGACCGCGCCGACGCCGCTGGCGTTCGCCTGGCAGGAATCGGCCGCCCGCGGGCTGGTGCCCCGGCCGTGACATTCCGGATCCGCTGGCCGGAACAGGCCGGGGACGAGCTAGCCGCCATCCCGTACGCCTACACGGTTAAGTAATGCAGTGATGCAGTAACGCAGTACCGCGCGGCAGGGCGGGATCCCGGGCGCTAGCCCCGGGCTCCCGCGCCGTGGCGTTCCCGCCCCCGGTACCCGCCGGGCCGCCGTCTCGCCTGAGTCGGCCCCGGCCGCCGGCCAGCCGGGGCAAGACGAGCGGGCGCGGGGACCGTCGTGCCCCGGGGCGGCGGCGGGACAGGAGTCCCCGACGTGGCAAGCTCGCGGACCACGGCATGGCCGACGGCCACGTCATGCCGGGTGGGCGTCACGCCGGCCGCGCGATGCAGCCGCTCGACGTCGCGGACCTGCTCCGGCTCGACCAGCGCCACCACTCGCCCGGTCGCCCCGGCGCGGGCCGTGCGACCGGACCGGTGCAGGTAGTCCTTGTGATCGTTGGGCGGGTCGTAGTGCACGACCAGCTCGATGTCGTCGACGTGGATGCCGCGTGCGGCCACGTCGGTGGCGACCAGCACCCGCGGATGCCCGGCGGCGAACGCGGTGAGGGCCCGCTGCCGCTGGTTCTGGTTCAGGTTGCCGTGGATCGCGGCGGCCGCGGTCCCGGTCCGCTGCAGCTGCTTGGCCAGCCGGTCCGCGCCGTGCTTGGTCCGGACGAAAAACAGCGTCCTGGCCGGGCGCCCGGCGATCTCGGCCGCGACCGGGATCTTGTCGGCTGCCGACAGGACCAGCATGGCGTGGTCGACGGCGGTGGCGGTGGCCGGATCGGCCGGGACGGCGTGCAGGGCCGGCTCGCTGAGGTAGGAAGTGACCAGGCGGCTGACTCCGCGGTCGAGGGTGGCCGAGAACAGCATGCGCTGGCCGCCGGCCGGCGTATCGTCCAGGATCCGCGTCACCGCGGGCAGGAACCCGAGATCGGCCATGTGATCGGCCTCGTCGAGCACCGTGACGGTGATGCCCGCCAGCGTGCACTCGCCGCGGTCCAGCAGGTCGATCAGCCGGCCGGGAGTTGCCACGACGACGTCCGTGCCGCGGCGCAGCCGGTCGATCTGCCGGCTAATCGAGACCCCGCCGTACACGGTGATCGTGGTCAGGCCCAGGGCCCGGCCGAGCGGCTCGAGCACTCCGGCCACCTGGACGGCCAGCTCACGGGTGGGGACGAGCACGAGGGCGCGTGGCGCCCGGCCCGCATGCTGCCCGCCGTGCGGCTGCCTGCCTTCCGGGCGGCCGGCGAGGCGGGTCAGGACGGGCAGCCCGAAGGCGAGCGTCTTGCCGGATCCGGTCTGCGCCCGGCCGAGCACATCCCGGCCGGCCAGCGCGTCGGGCAGGGCGCGGGCCTGGATCGCGAACGGTGCCTGGATGCCGCGGTCCGCGAGCGAGCGCACCAGCACAGCAGGCAGGCCGAGCTCGGCGAACGTCATCGCTTCCGGAGCCGGTGCCGACATCGCGGCGTTCAGCGCGCGGTCGAGCTCGGCTTCCGGGCCCGGCTGCGGCCGGGCCGGTCCGGGCCGGCGGGTGATGTAGTGGCGATTACGGGCAGGCTGACGCCGCTGGGCAGCGTTACGTGCCATCAGCTGAAGACTCCATCGGGGGTCGCAGGTTGCGTCGCGGGCGACGTCAGCGACAGCGGCGGCAATGGCGCCGGAAGTGGACTGTGCGCGACGGCGACGGGGCGGGCGTTCCGCCCGCTACGGTGATAGCTCATCAGTGTGCCATCACCCCGATGCAACACCGTCACCGCTCCCGGTGTTCCCGGCCGCACCGACGAACATGACCCGGCCGGCGCCCGGACCGTCAGCTCGCGCGCAGGCCCTTCAGCCGGCCCGCGGCCTCGGCCAGGACCTCATCCTTCTTGCAGAACGCGAACCGCACCTGGGTCTGGCCGGCCACCGGGTCGTCGTAGAAGACGGCGTTGGGAACGGCCACCACACCGCAGCGCTGCGGCAGGGCCCGGCAGAACGCAAGCCCGTCCCGCTCGCCCAGCGGCGCGATGTCGGTGGTGATGAAGTAGGTGCCGGCCGGCCGGTAGACGTCCAGCCCGGCTGCTTCCAGGCCCTCGGCCAGCAGGTCCCGCTTGCGGCGCAGGTCGGCGGCGAGGCTGGCGTAGAAGGCGTCGGGCAGGCTGAGCGCGGTGGTCACCGCGTACTGGAACGGGCCCCCGCTGACGTAGGTGAGGAACTGCTTGGCGGTCCGCACCGCCGTGACCAGCTCGGGGGTGCCAGTCACCCAGCCGATCTTCCAGCCGGTGAACGAGAACGTCTTGCCCGCCGAGCCGATCGACACGGTGCGCTCGCGCATCCCCGGCAGCGTGCTGATCGGCACGTGCTCGCCGTCGAAGACGATGTGCTCGTACACCTCGTCGGCGACCACGAGCAGGTCCCGCTCGACCGTGAGCTCGGCGATCGCCGCCAGCTCGGCCCTGGTCGCCACCATGCCGGTCGGGTTGTGCGGCGAGTTGAGCAGGATCAGCCGGGTGCGGCTGGTCACCGCGTCGCGCACCGCGTCCAGGTCGGGCCGGAACCCGGGCGGCCGCAGCGTCACCGGCACCCGGCGCGCGCCGGCCATGGCGATGCAGGCGGCGTAGGAGTCGTAGTACGGCTCGAAGGCGATGACCTCGTCACCGGGCTCCAGCATGCCCAGCAGCGCGGCGGCGATTGCCTCGGTCGCCCCCGCGGTGACGAGCACTTCGCGGTCGGGGTCGAGGACGGTGCCGTAGAACCGCTCCTGGTGCCCGGCGATGGCCTGCCGCAGCTGCGGGATGCCCGGCCCGGGCGGGTACTGGTTGCCCTGGCCGGACAGCACCGCGTCGGCAGCGGCCCGGGCGATCTCGGCGGGCCCGTCGGTGTCCGGGAAGCCCTGGCCGAGGTTGATCGAGCCGGTGGCGACCGCCAGCGCCGACATCTCGGCAAAGATCGTGGTGCCCATTCCGGCCAGCGCGCGGTTGAGCAGCGGTCGGGTCATCGGTCCTCCCGGAGCAGCAGCGGACGGCGTGACAATACCCGGGGTCCGGGCGTCACGGGCCGGCAGCCCGGTCTCCTCCCGGGCGGACTCTCCCGGGCCGGCCGCCCCGGGAGGCCGCCGCCGCGGGACCGCAGGAAGGGGTCCCGGACGTGCGTGCGGGGCGGCTCCGGGCAGAGCCGCCCCGCACGGGAAGGTCAGCCGCCGCAGCCGGCCGGGCCGGCTACAGCGGGAGGACCTGCTCGGCCTGCGGGCCCTTCGGGCTCTGGCCGGCGGTGAACTCGACCCGCTGATTCTCCTGCAGACTGCGGAAGCCGTCCACCTGAATTGCGGTGTGGTGGACGAAGACGTCGGCGGAGCCATCGTCGGGCGCGATGAATCCGTAGCCCTTCTCCGCGTTGAACCACTTGACGGTGCCCTGAGGCATGTACTTCTCCTACTTGCTTTCCGGCGCGATCCCAGGACGGGGACCGCGAGCAACCAACTCCATCAAACACCATCGCTGCTGCTGCTGCCGCCCCGGCCGGTGAGTTCGGCCTGCTCGCGCCGTCCGCGCGCCGGCCACGGTGCCGCAGTGGCGGGCGCTGCCGGAACTGCACTGGCAGCAGCGGCTGGAGCGGCTGACCGAGCTATCGCTGGCCTACCACGAGGCCCGGGCGGGCGATCAGCGCCGCGTGGCTGGCGCAGGAGCCGCAGGCGCGGTAGTGCCCCGCCGGTGACCGCTGACGGCCGCGCCGGGGCGGCGTTATCGTGAGTTCATGCTGATCGAGATCAGCGACGCGGCGGCAGACTTCGTCCGCCAGCGTGGCGGGCGGCTGTGGGTCTGGGCGGCGCATCCGCGGATGTGCTGCTCGGGCAGCCCCGCCTGGATGCACGCCGAGTTCGAGGCGCCCGCGGGCCTGACCGGCTTCGTCGAGGCGACTGCGGCCGGCGTGCGCGTCTGCTTTCGGGGAGTCGGCGGCCGGCGGCCGGACGTGCTGCAGGTCGGGCTGCACGGCTCGCGGCGCCCCCGGGTCGAGGCGTACTGGGACGGCTGCCTGATGGCGATGGTCTGAGCCGCTAATCGGGCGGCTGGGCGGTAGCAGGGCGCTGCCAGCGCTGCTCGATCTTGCCGATGTGCCAGACCGACAGCGCGATGATCCAGGTGATCACGAACACGCCGACGATCACGTAGCCCGCTGTGTTGATGTTGAAGCCGGCCCGGCCCCACTCGGCAGGGTCAGGCCGCTGCGGATCTTCGCCATGCGGGCTGCGACCGCGGCCATGCCGCCCCCTTTGCATCAGCAGAGCTCAGCGGACACCGCCAAGATAATATGCAAGTAGTTTGCAATAGCGCACCCTATGCAGGTCTGGCCCGGGGCGCTGGTGGTCAGGAGACGCGCACGGCGTTGTCGTCCTCGAAGAAGCTGGTGTCGTAGCCGACGAGCGTCTCCTTCCCGGTGAACTTCAGCGTGATCGCCTGGCCGGCATAGCTGCGCAGCGAGAGCACGTGCCGGACGTAATGCCTGCCGCGATCCTGGCTGGAGTATGTCGCCAGGGTGACCGGGGTGCTGGCCGGGTGCGTGGTCACCTGCACGGTGAAGGTGTCGCTGGCCTGCGCCGCCGGGTCGGTAGAGGTGATCTTGAGCCAGAACGACAGGGTGGCCCGGTCGCAGCTCGCCGGGATCTTGACGGTCTGGGCGATGCTGTCGGTGTGTGCGCCGCCGTAGCCGTCGAACCAGGCCAGCCAGGAGCCCGAGTGCGCCGGGACCGCGGCCGAGGCGCGGGTCAGGACGTCCCCCGATCCGGTCCACGGGGCCAGCTTGCCGGCCTCGAAGCCGGGATTGGCCAGCAGTTGCCCCGGGGTGCAGCCGCGGCGGCGGCCGCGCGGCCGCGGGGCGGCGAAGGCGGTTGTGCCGTCCGGGGTGCCCCAGCCGGTCGGCCCGTCGTAGCCCCGGCGGGCGGTGCACAGGTACGAGCCGCCGCAGCGGCCGTTCGCCCCGGTGGTGATGTCGTTGAGGTGCGCATGGCGGGCGTACGGATAGGAAGCCGGGTAGCTGCCGGCGGCCGTGACCGCGCCCGCGGTGCCCGGCCCGGTACCGACCGCGGCGGCGGCCGCCAGGCTGGTGAGGACGGCCAGCGCCGGGCCTCGGTACCAGGGCGCCCGGCAGCGCCCGCGCACGGCACGCCGGGCCGGCCGCCCGGCCGCGGCCGGGGTGCAGTCTGCCGTGCCGCGGCCGGGGCCAGTTCTGAGTCGCACGGGGGCTCCAGTCGGGATGACGCGGGCACGGGCGAGGCGGGCCGCTGGCGGCGGCTGGCTGTGCCCCGTACCTGATCGGCGGCGGTGGGGGACAACGCCCATGCTGAGCGATTGCGGCCGCGGCGGTCACGCGAACGAGTTAACGTCCAGTTACGCAGTGTTATCGGCGATAAGCCCGCGAATACCGGATTGAGCGGGCTGGGCCGTCCCGGCTGGCGCGGGCCGAGTGCGATCGGCTGCGCCGTGTATCTCCTCGGCCAGCGCACGGCCGGGCCCGCTGCCTGCTACGCTAAGTAGCCGATCCACCCCCGTCATCACGCTGTGTGACCTTGGTCACGTCGACAGACGGTCCCAGAGAGTCACAGACGACGTTTTAGCAGCTAGCAGGTCAAGATCCGGACAAGAAAGCATCAATAGTTACGACACGCGTAAACCTGTCGAAGCATCATTCTGCGCTATTCCGGTCACGGCTGGCCGAAAGCTCGGGCATGGTTGGACGTCGACAGCACCCTGCGTGCGAGCTGGCCGGCCCCGACCGGCCGTATCGCCTTGACCCGCGTGAAGCCCGCGCGCCGGTGCCGTGTGCCGGTTCCGGCATGCGGTGGCCGCTCGGGTGAAAACCGAGCGCGCGATGCGCGCCCGACCAGAGGCTCGCCTTGTCCTCCTTCAGGGCTCTGCGCCGGACGTCATCCCGGCCCAGCACGCTAACCAGGCCATCGCCCCGACTCAGCCGCGCATCCGCCAGGATCGCCGTGGCAGTGGCGGTCCCCGCGCTCGCGCTGGGCGCCGTCACCGCAGGCGCGCTCGCCGCCACCCCGGCCGCCGGCCACGCACCGGCCCAGCACCGGGCGCGGCAGGCGGTCGCCGCCCCGGCCATCCGCCGGGCCGGGACCGCTTCGGGCCGCACGGCCCGGCTGGACGGCTACGCCCAGCCGCTGGCCGGCACCAGCGGGCAGGCGTCAGGCGCCCGCGGCGGCGGCGGTGCCCCCGTCCGCCGGCACCGGGCCGGCCATCTCGGGCCGCGCCAGATAGCCCGCCGGATGCTGCACCGCTTCGGCTGGTCGCGACGCCAGTTCAAGTACCTGGACTGGCTGTGGAACCGGGAGAGCAGCTGGAACGTCTACGCGAGCAACCCGTACTCGGGTGCTTACGGCATCCCGCAGGCCGTGCCCGGGTCCAAGATGGCCAGCGCCGGGCCGCGGTGGCGGACCAGTGCCCGGGTGCAGATCCGCTGGGGCCTGCGCTACATCCGCGAGGTGTACGGCTCGCCGCGGCAGGCGTGGGACCACGAGGTCGGCTCCGGCTGGTACGGCAAGCGCATCCCGGCCTAGCGTGCGCGGCCGAGGGCCGTTCCCTGCCCTCGCCCGCAGCACGGGCGCGGCCCGGCCGCGGCCAGCCGCCCGGAGGGCTAGGCCCAGACCTCGCCCGCTGTCCGCGTGACCAGATCCCGGGAATCAGCCGGATCCAGCGCCGCGTCCGACAGTCGCTCGAACGCCTGGCTGTACTGAAACGTCTCGTTCTCGTCTTCCACGTACAGTGCGCTCGGCGTGAGTTGCTCCAGGTAGACCACATCGGCTGAGACGTTCACGCCGGGCAGGTCGCCGAACTTCAAGATCGTGAACGCGCCCGTACCGATCGGGTGCCGGCCGTCCAGTGGCAGGATCTGGAGCCGGATGTTGGGCTGCCGGGATGCCTCGGCCAAGTGCGCCAGCTGGTCGCGCATGACCGAGTCGGTACCGAAGCGCCGCAGCAGGACCGACTGGTCCAGCACGACGGACAGGCTGAGCGGGGAATCTCCCGACAGGATGGCCTGCCTCCGCAGCCTGGTTTTCACCCGCTGCTCGACCTCCCCCCGCGGGATGGTTACCGTGGAAGCCATGTGAGCGGCGATCACCTCGCGGGCGTAGTCCGGGGTCTGAAACAGGCCGTGCACGGTCTGCGGTGACCAGTACAAGGCCGACCTGGCTTCCGCCTCCAGGACGATGTAGGTCGCGTACTGCTCGGGCAGTGCGTCGGAGTAGGCCTCCCACCAGCCGCGGCTGCGAGACCTGGCGGCGAGCGCCAGCAGTTCCGCGCGGTGCGTGCCGCCGACCCGGTAGAGATCGAGCAGCCGGTTCAGGTCGGTGGCCTTGACCCCGGTTCGGTGGGTCTCGATCCGGCTGACCTTCGACGCCGACCAGCCGAGCCGGGCCGCAGCATCTTCCCCGGTCATCTCGGCGAGCTCGCGCAGCCGCCGCAGTTCGGCGGCCAGCCGCCGCTGGCGGACAGTGGGCGGTGCGCCTTGGGCCATCGGCTGTCCCTTCACTGCCCGGCAATCGCATCCGACTACTCAGGCCCCAGCAGCAGCGTAATGCCCGCCGCTGTCTAGATGAAGGGTGCTGAAAATCTTTCCGTGCACTGTGCGCTGCATATTGCAGTTTGGCCCAACTTGGTCACAATCAGAACTGAGGGGTAACTTCCCTCAGAGCCGGCGGGGGCCGCATGAACAGCAGGCGGGAGTACCAGAAGGTGCTCCCGCCGCGTGCTGACTGCGGTCAGGCCGGCCGCATCGGGCCATGGGCAGCCCCCGGGCGCGACATTGGCGCGCAGATCGGCTCGTGCCGACGGCCACGTGCACCGCCGGACGGCTAGATCCGCCAGTGCCAGACGGGCGCGGCTCAGCGACAGCGAGAACGACACTGGGCCAACGGTGGTGGAAACCGTCAGCCCAGGTGCGCTGCGCAAAACGCTCATGATTCCGGACGGGAACCGCATCGAGGCGAAGAGTTGCGCCGTGACTCACGCTACAACGAATCGGGCCGGACGCAAGAGACCGCCGGTCCCTTCTTTGACGGCTTTCAGGGCACGGCCGCGACACCGGGGACTAAGGCGCGAAGGAGGTGAGACATATGCGATCCATCATTGAAATCCTGGCCTGGTCCATGGCCGCCGCCGTGATCGGCTGGCGGCTGGCCATGTCGCGAGCTTCGGTAGCCCTGCGTAACCTGCGTGCGCGCATGCAGGACGAGATCGAGCGCCTGCAGGACGACGCCGAGCGCGCCCGGGCCCGGGCGGCGCAGCTGGCACGCGAGATGGCCAGCTGGAGCGCGGGCTGCAGGCAGGGACGGGAGGATGTGATAGCCATCCTGCCGCTGCTGATGTCCGAGCACGAACGGCTGGCCGGGATGAGCCCGGCAGCCGCAAACAGCGAAGGCCGCAGCTAGCCGAGGAGGCGTTCCCCAGCTGCCGGGATCCAGTGCCGGGCCCAGCCGCTGGGGACGCCGATGCCATGGCGCGCCGCCTGGGCAGCGAGCTGCGCCGTCAGCAGTGGCCCGGCCAGCGCGCGAGAGTCCGCGCGCAGCCGCTCAGCTGAGCTCGCCCGCCCGAATGCCATCAATGAACTGCTGCCATTCGGCGCGCCCGAACAGCAGCACGGGACTGGCGTCGCCCTGCTTTCCGTCCCGCACGCCAACCTGGCCAGGCCCAATCTCAGAGATCTCCACGCACGCGCCGTTCCCGGCACAACGAGAACTGACCCGCCAGGCCGGCGAGTTGCCAGCCGACGGGCTGGCGTGAGTCCCGGTCCGTCTTCTTCCCGCCTGGCCGTGATGACTGTCTTCTTCCTGCCCCTGGCCGTGATGACTGTCCGCAGGCTCCCGCATCATTGACACTCCCGGTCAACGTAGCGATGCCGGACACCCTCGGGGTGGTCCGGCATCGAAAGCTATTGAGGTCGCCGACGGGCTGACAGATACCTGGACAGCCGTCCTGAGAGCAAGCCGACTGGACTGTCATCCCGCCTAGCGCGAGGTAAAGATACTGCCTGCCGTCGGGTCATGACGAGCTCTTCGCGACTTTACTCGCGTGTCATTTTGCTCTCCTGTCGCCACGGTCTCCTCAGCACCAGCCGCCTGGCAGTCGCCGGAGCCCGGATGGGCGACGCTGGCCATATGCCGTCACGGCACCCGCCCAGGCCGTCCGGATGCCGTCGGCCGTGCGCGGGTCGGCCCGGCTCCGGCGGACGCATCCGCCCGAGGCAGCGGCCGGAGGCCCTGCGTCCTCCCGGTCAGCTGCGCCAGCCGCCCGGATCGACGCCGCCGGGCACGTCGGCGTCCGGGTCGTAGGGCGTGCGGGTGTAGGCGAACGAGCCGAGATCGAGCGAGACGATGGTCCCGTCGGCGGCTCGCAGGGGGACGAGGGGCTCGCCCGCGTGATATCCGTCCAGGCCCGTCCAGGTGCCGTCCGCCGACCGGGCGAACCGGAACGCTCGCTCGCGACTGCCGCCCTGCTCCAGCACCAGGGTGTCGCCGGACAGGCTCAGCGTGTACCAGCGGGGCCCCCAGTACCAGGTGCCCAGCATGGCGGTCACGTCCTCGCCGGCCGCCGCCGGGACCCACGGCCGCGGGCTGCCCGGCTCCTGCGCGGCGAGCACGCCGAGCAGGTCGGTGCCCAGCAGCGGACCGAAACCGGCGGTCGAATTGCACAGGGCGACGACGGCGTCCTGGCTGTCCGCATCGACCTGCAGGACGGCCACGAACCCGGGCATCGAGCCGGTGTGCCCGTACTGCCGGCTCCCGTCGCTGTTCCACAGCTGCAATCCCAGTCCGTACCCCGCCGTCCATGGCTGCCCGGGCAGGTCCTCGATCGTGAGCGGCTCGCGCATCTCGGCCAGGGTGCCGGCGGCCAGCAGGCCGCCGGTGTCCCCGGCCAGGAACCGGGCCCACGCTGCCAGGTCGGCCACCGTGGTCCACAGCTGGCCGGCCGGAGCCATCGTCCCCGCGTCGTGCTCGGGCTCGGCCAGCAGCAGGTCGGCGTGCGGATGCACGGCCAGGCCGCGCGCCCACGGCGGCTGCGGCCGGGTCGTCGTCCGCCGCATGCCGAGCGGCCCGAGCAGGTCCCGGCTGATCACCTCGTGCCACGGTGCCCCGTGCATGCGCGCTGCCAGCTCACCGAGCAGGGCATAGCCCACGTTGGAATAGTGAAAGCGGCGGCCCGCGCGGCACCGGGCCGCGCCTGCCCGGAGCGACCCGGCGGCCAGCTCGGCGAAGGAGCCGCCCGGCGTCCGCTCCCACCACGGCCCGGCGGTCTCGGCCCGCAGCCCCGAGGTATGCGACAGCAGCTGCCCGACCGTGGCGTCGCCGGCCGTCCCCGCACCGGGCAGATGAGCGCTGAGCGTGTCATTGAGCCGCAGCCGCCCGGCGTCCCGCAGCCGCATCACGGCCACGGCGATGAAGGTCTTGGTAATGGATCCCGCCCGGTACTGGACGTCAGCGGCATCCGCCGGACCTGCGCCCGGCTGGCCGGCGCCCGTGATCCCGGTGCGGCCGGCCCCGGCCGACCAGACCAGCTGACCGTCACGGACGAGGCCTGCTGCCACCGACGGCAGGCGCTCGTCAGCCTGCTCGCGGGCCAGCCGGACGTCCAGCAGCTGCCGGGTGCGCTCGTTCACCATGCTGGCCGATCGTAGCGGCCCGGAATGGCCAGCAGCGCGGCGGCGGCTGCAGCCTGGAGAGCCTGCGCTGACCCCGCCCGGCGCCCGTCCGGCCGCCGATGCGCACCGGCCAGGTACCGTACCGGCTGAGGCGCCGGCCCGCGGCGCGCGGCGCCTCACGATGCCGGCCCGACGTGCCCGGCAGCCCGGAATCGCCCAGGAAGGCCAGACAGCGTGCCCTACCAGACCCCAGGCGCGGACATCGTGGCGATCATCGATGCCCCGCCGCCGCCCGCGGCCCTGATCGGTCCCGGCGGGCGCTTCGCCGTGCTGGTGCACTATGAGCAGCACCCTCCGGTGGAACATCTGGCCCGGCCCTATCTCGCCCTGGCCGGGCTGCGGATCGACCCGGCCATCGCCGGGCGGCAGCGGGTCCGGCGGCTGACCGGCCTGTCGGTCCTCAGCCTCCCGGACGGCGACCTGCGGCCGGTTCAGCTTCCGGCCGGCGCCGCGGTGTCGGTGCCGGCGTGGGCGCCCGACGGCCGCCGGTTCGCCTTCACCGCCGACGAGCCCGACGGCATCGGGGTCTGGGTGGCGGACGCGGCCGCGGGCTCGGCGGCACCGGTGCCGGGCCTGCGGGTCCGTGATGTGCTCGGCGGTGACCCGGCGTCGGCGGGCGGCACGCTGCGGTGGGCGCGCGACGGCCGCACGCTGCTGGCCCTGGCCGCACCCGCCAGCCCGGCCCCGCTGCCGCTGGCCACGATCGAGCCGCGCATCGAGCAGGCCGAGGGCAAGCGCACGCAGATGGCGACCTACGCCGACCTGCTGCGCACGCCCGTGGACTGCGCTGCCTTCGAGGCGCTGGCCACCGCCGTGCCGGTACGGGCCGACCCGGTCACCGGGCCGGTGGCGGAGCTCGGGCCGCCCGGGCTCTACCTGAGCATCCAGGAATCCCCGGACGGCAGTTACCTGCTGGTCCACGCGCTGCAGCGGCCGTTCTCGTTCCGGGTGCCCTATCCGTACTTTGCCCGGCGGGTGGAGGTCTGGCCGTCCGGCGGCGGCCCGGCGCACCTCGTCGCTGACCTGCCGGTCAATGACGAGGTGCCGCGGCACGGAGTGCCGACGGGGCCGCGCGGCGTGTCGTGGGCCGAGCGCCAGCCCGCCAGCCTGCTGTGGGCCGAGGCGCTGGACGGCGGGGATCCGCTGGCCGAGGCCGAGTACCGGGACCAGGTCATGCGGCGGGACGCGCCGTTCACGGCGCCGCCCGCCGTGGCCCTGCGCGTGCGGCAGCGCTGCGTGGGCTGGCTGGACACCGCGGAGCCTGACCGGCTGCTGCTGACCGAGCACGACCGCGACCGCCGCTGGCGCACTACGTGGTGGTGCGACCTGTCGGACCCCGGGCGCAACCGCGTCGTGTTCGACCTGTCCGTCGACGACGCTTACGACGACCCTGGCTCGCCGCTGCTGACCAGGAACCCCGACGGCACCCGGACGACCGTGCAGGACGGGCAGACGATCTACCTGCGCGGCGACGGCGCGACCCCGGAGGGGGACCGCCCGTTCCTGGACCGGCTGGACCTGGCCACCCTGCAGCGGGACCGGCTGCTGTCCAGCCCGCCGGGCGCGCACATCCAGGTGCTGGGCTTCCTGGCCGGCCGCCGCGAGGAGGTGCTGGCCTGGCAGGAGAGCCGGACCGAGCCGCCGAACCTGCAGGTCATCCCGCTCGACGGCTCGCCGCCGCGGCAGCTCACCTCCTGGCCTGATCCGCACCCGCAGCTGACCGGGATGGACAAGCGGCTCAGCACCCATGACCGCGGCGACGGCGTCCAGCTGTCCGGGATGCTGCACCTGCCGCCCGGCTACGATCCGGCCCGGGACGGCAGGCTGCCCCTGGTCATCTGGGCCTACCCGCTGGACTACGGCACAGCGGCCACAGCCGGGCAGGTACGCGGCAGCAGCGCGCGGTTCACCCGGCTGACCGCCCTGGACCCGGTGTGGTTCGTGCTGCGCGGATACGCCGTGCTCGCGGACGCCACGATGCCGGTCATCGGCGATCCGGAAACCATGAACGACACCTACATCGAGCAGGTCTGCGCGGCTGCGGCGGCGCACATCCGGGCGCTGGCGGAGATGGGGATCGCGGACAGCACCCGGGTCGCGGTCGGCGGGCACAGTTACGGCGCGTTCATGACGGCGAACCTGCTGGCGCACACCAGCCTGTTCGCGGCCGGCATCGCCCGCAGCGGCGCCTATAACCGGAGCCTGACCCCGTTCGGCTTCCAGGCCGAGCGGCGCACCTTCTGGGAAGCGCCGCAGGTCTACGACCAGGTGTCGCCGTTCCGCTACGCCGACCGGATCAGCACGCCGATCCTGCTGGTGCACGGTGCGGCCGATGCCAACTCGGGCACTTACCCGATCCAGTCAGAGCGGCTGTTCCAGGCCATCCAGGCGACCGGCGGCACGGCCCGGCTGGTGCTGCTGCCGCACGAGAGCCATGGGTACGCGGCCAGGGAATCGGTGCTGCACATGCTGGCTGAGCAGCTCGGCTGGCTGGAGCGCTGGATGCCCGCCGGGCCGCCGGCCGATGGGCTGGCCGGAGACGGAGCGGGCGACGGCCCGTCCGACCGCGGATGAGGCGACGGCCCGGCGGCGGAGCGCCGGCCGGGCCGGGCCGCGTCGCAGGCGTACCGCGTCAGGAGATGAAGCGCTGCGCCACGGACGTGTGGTTGTGCAGTTCCGGCTCGGTGAACCAGACGCTGATCTCCCGCGCGGCTTCCTCGGGGTTGCCGGAGGCGTGCACGAGGTTGGCGACCGCCATCTTGTGCGAGTTTGCGTAGGTCTTGCTCTGGTGCGCGTAATCGCCGCGGATGGTGCCCGGCGCGGCCTGGTCCGGGTAGGTGGAACCGACCATCTTGCGCACGCAGGCGACGGCCTCGACTCCCTCGAGCACCAGGGCCAGCACCGGCCCGCTCTGCATGAACTCGGCCATCACGCTGTACACGTCCGGGCCGAACCGCTCTTCGAGGTCGAAGTAATGCCGGCGGGTCAGGTCGGCATCCATCCAGACCATCTTGGCGGCCACGACCTTGAGCAGAGCGTTCTCGAAGCGGGTCAGCACCCGCCCGGTCAGGCCGCGGCCTACCGCGTCTGGCTTGAGCAGCACCAGGGTCCGCTCCAGCCCGGTCAGGTCATTCATGCGTTCCTCTCAGCGGCGGTTATCGCCGGCGACAGTCAGTTATCGGCAAGCCCCACAGCCTAGCCAGGGCGGCTGCCGGGCAGCCCCCGAACTCACTGGCTGGTGCACAGCGCGCCGCGGCGTGCGCCCAGGCCGTGCGGGCCGGGAGGGTCCGGTTCTCCAGCCGGCGGACAGGGCGCGCACACTGCCCGTCGGCTGTTCCGGGCAGCAGGCGATGGCCGGGGCCGATCTGCGCAGTGTCTGCGCAGTGCGGGCGGTCAGCCCACTATCGGCGGTTCCGGCGGCTAAGCTCCTATTGTGGCAGGTACTCCGGCTAAAACGGGAATCGGCCCGGGCCGGGGCAAGGCAGGAGGGATCCCGGCGGCTGCTGCCGCCACGGGGTCCGGTAAGGCAGGACTGCAGTGCAGGATACCTGGGCGACCCGAGACCTGCCGGTACTCGAGGCGACCGTGCGCTTGCTCGAGGACAGCTACATGGTCACGGTCAGCGACATCGCTGGCGTGACGGACCTGGAGGCAGCGGACGTTGCGCGCTCGCTCGAGGCGCTGGACCCGGTCTACGTCGACTTCCGCAAGACCACCACGGGCGGCGACCCGACGTTCTGGTACGTGCTCAAGGCGACGCCGGAGGCGCGCCGGGCAGTCGGCCAGTGGCCGACGCCGGACCGGCTGATCGGTGCGCTGGCGGCGGAACTGAGCGCCGCTGCCAGCCAGGAGGCCGACCCCGAGCGCAAGGGCCTGCTGGCATACGCCGCCCGGCTGATCGGCGACACGCTGCGCGAGGCCGCTGTCACCGCCGCGGCTCGGCTGCTGATCCCGCAGAGCGGCCCGGCCGACGGGCCGGAGGCCGCCCCCGCCCCCGCCCGCGACGGCATCGCCGGGCCGGCGTCAGGCCCCGGCCGCCTGGCCGGTCCCGGCACCGGGACCAGCCCGCCGCCGGCCGCGGGGGGGCAGGTGCCCCGGTTCGCGCCGGAGGTGCCCGCCCCGGGCGCCCCGGACGACCCTGGCGGCCCCGTCCGGTCCGCACCGCCGTTGTCGGCCCCGCCGCCGCTCCCGGCGCCCGGGGCCGGCCGCCGGGCCGCTGGCGGCCGGTAGCAGCCATCCCGGACGGCGGGCAGCCCGCAGGCCTGCCGCCGGCTCGCGGCGCCTGGATGAGCCATCCGGATGCCGCCGCTCCGGGGCGATCAATAGCCTATTTAGTCGTGCGTTTTAATAGGGAAGTCGGTAGGCTGGCCTCAGCCGGGCCGGGCGTGCCACCTCATTCCCGGCCCGGCGGCCGGCGGCCGCCGGTCACTGGCGCGGGCGGATCGGCGGTATGACGGGCTCGGCGTGACGGCGCGGCCCGGACCACATCGCGGGTACCGCATCCACGGCCGCGGCAACGGCATAGGCAGTGCGCTCATAGTTGACCCGCCAGCCCACGAAGTCCGGCCAGGCCTGCGCCGGGTCACGCTCGATCGGGAAGTCGACCTTGCGCATCCGGTCCACGGCCTGGAGGAAATCCTCGTAGCTCAGGCTGATCCCGGCCGCCACGTCGGGCTCGTCCGGCACGTCGATGCCCATCGCGCGGGCGATCTCGGTGAAGCACAGGAAGCCGCTGCGCAGGCACAGCCTGGCGGGTACCTCCGGCGCGATGCCGGGGGAGAGCGTCAGGATGAGCGCGGCCGAGTCGAGCACCGCCAGCAGCGCGATCGCCCAGGAGGACTTGGGCCGGGGGGAGCGGAACCGGACCAGCGGCAGGTAGGTTGTGTGGCTCTCGGTGACGTCGGCTGCCCACCGCTCCCAGGCCGCGTACAGATCCGGCAGCGTGTCGATCGTCGAGATCCCGGAGCCCAGCGCGTAGTACGTGCGCGCCAGCAGTTCCGGGCCCCAGGACGGCACGCCGGCTCTCGCGTTCAGCAGCGCCACCTCGGTTTCCCGGCGGTTGAACGACGAGTACAGCGTGGGCAGGTAGGCGATCTGCAGCGTCACCGTGACGATTCCGCTCAGCGCGGCGATATCCAGGATCGCCCGCTCCGCGGCCCCGCTGGCGTTGGCTGAGCCGATCTCCCACAGGGCCGGCCCGGCGGTGGTGAACGCGCTGGTGATGTCGCGGGCGAACGGCCACAGCAGCAGCGAGTAGCCTACGAAGAAGATGCCGAGCCAGACGATGAGCTGGCAGATCAGGATGGCCGCCGCCTGCGTGGCCAGCAGCCGGTCGCGGCGCTCATAGCCGTGCACGGCCTTGCCCGCCGCCCGGTATCCGGTGTTGACGATCTGGTCCACCCAGCGGGTGAGCCAACTGGTGAGCGGCCGCGGCACGATCAGCGTGCCGATGACGCTGGCGCCCGCGGTCAGCACCAGCAGGCCGCCGGCGACGGCGAACACCGACCGTGCGGCCAGCGGCATCACCATGGACTCTCCCCAGCTTCGGCAATGTGCCGAAGATAGCCTGGCCGGCTCGCGCCGGCCCGTCCGGCTGCCGCGGCGGGGCTGATGGCAAGCTGGCCCTGGGACCGTCCGGCCCCGCCCCCCGGCGGCCGCGCGGCGGCTCCGCCCGGCCGGGTGGCTGCCCGGCCGGCCCCAGCGCCTGCAAAGGAGAAGCGATGCCCATCCGCACCGCCCGCACGACGTGGACCGGCGGCCTTCAGGACGGCTCCGGCACCGTGGCCCTGGTCAGCTCCGGCATCGGCAGCTACGAGGTCAGCTTTCCCAAGCGCACCGCCGACGAGGCCGGCGGCGCTACCAGCCCGGAGGAGCTGATCGCCGCCGCGCATACGGCGTGCTTCGCGATGCAGTTCTCGGCCCTGCTCGGCGAGGCCGGCGGCAGCAGCCAGTCGCTGGATGTCAGCGCGGACGTGACGCTGCGCCCGGACCCCGCGGGCGGTTTCCGGATCAGCGGCATCACGCTGACGGTCAGCGGCTCGGCGGACGGCGTCAGCGCGGAGGACTTCGCGCGGATCGCGCAGGACGCCAAGAACACGTGTCCGGTGAGCAAAGCGCTGACCGGGACGGACATCACCCTTGAGGTTACGGGGAACTAGAAACGGGCTAGAAGGGATCCGACCGGGTAGCGTGGGCCGCTAGCGTGACATCGGTCCGGGCCAGGATCGGGACGGATGACTAGGGTCGCCTCGTCATCCAGTCTTCATCTTGACCCGGTAGAAAGCTGGGGTGAGGGTGCTTGCCACCCCGGCCGCGTGCCGCCCGCCGGTGGCACGCGGCCACCTTGCGTTCGGGGTCGCACAACGGCGCGCAGGCGCCGCCCGTCGCCGCGGCGGCGCGCAGCTGGTCCGAGGCAGAAGGAGAAAGGCGTGCCACCTGTGGCGGGTCCCGGTCCCGATGCCGAGCTAGACCAGGAGCACTGGGCGTCACGTCCGGCTCCTTCTGGCCGCGGGCCCGCCCGGCCGCCGGGCTCGCACCGGCGGCCCCCGGCCGCCGACCCCGGCGGCCAGGGCCGCCCCGCCTATCCGCCGCGCAGCCCGGCCGGGCCCGGGCAGCTGCCCGGCACCGGCGCGGCGTCGCGCCCGGCTGCCTCCCGCCGCGGTCCCGACCAGCCCTGGCCGCAGTCGCCGCCGGCCGCCGGCCGGGCGCCGGGACGCCCGCCCGTCGCCCGGCCGCCCGCTGGACGGCCCCGGCCTGAGCAGGCTGCACCGGACCGGCGCGGACCAGACTGGCGCGGACCAGACTGGCACGGACCAGACTGGCGCGGACCAGAACGGCGGCCCGCTGGCCGGGCGGGCTACCCGGCAGCGCCGGACGAGCGGTTCGCGGCGACCCGGACAGGGCCGCGGCGCCAGCCCGGCCGGGCCTGGCCCGATAGCCCTCAGCCGGGCCGGGGCGGTGCAGGCCGGGGCGGTGCAGGCCAGGACTGGCCGACCGGTGACCGGCCCGGATATGACCGGCCGCCTGGCGGCCCGCGGCATAGCGCCGGCCAGGCGGCCGCCCGGCCGGGCGTCGCCGAGCCCGGCACCTGGCCGGGCCGGAGCCAGCCGGGTACCGGGTACCGCGGCCCCGGCTATCCCGGCCCAGGGATAGCGAGGGGCCCTGGCGCAGGCCCGCCCGGATCCCGCCGCCCGGCCGCGCGCCCGGGCGGCCCGCCCGGGCCGGGGCCGGGCCCTCGTCGTCGCGGCCGCCGCCCGCGCCGGCCGCCGTTCTGGCAGCGCCATCGCCTGTTCGTCCGGGTCGCCTTGGCGCTCGTCACGACCTTCGTGCTCATCACCGGGTGGTCCGTCGGGCATGCGCTGACCGTTCCCGGCGGCGGCACGCTGAGCGAGCGGCTGGCTGAATGGGCCCGCGACCATTACCTCGGCCCGGTGGTCACTTTCGGCGAATGGCTGAGCTACAGCCCGCCGAAAGTGGGCGGCAAGCCGTCGTTCGCGCTGACCGGGCCGAGCGCGGTGGTGCAGAAGGCCGCCCGCAGGGCCCAGCACGGCCCGCACTACCTGCCCGCACCGCACCGGCTGGCAACGCTGGCGGGCAAGCCGCTGCGCGGCGAGGGCCAGTGGCGGGTACTCGGAGCCGTGCACGGCGTGCCCGCGACCTACGGCACGTACCTGCGGCCGAGCAAGATCTACTCGTCCTACGTGGCCGGGATCGTGTCCATGAACCCGCAGCTGCTGCGCTTCCAGCTGCGGCCGGGCACCGAGGATCCGGGCCCGGGCAGCTGGAAGGCCTCGCCGCAGATCGCGCCCGGTACCCGCAAGGGCCTGCTGGCCACTTTCAACAGCGGCTTCAAGATCGCTTCCTCCGGCGGCGGGTTCTACCTGAACGGCAAGACTGCCGGGACGCTGACCAGGGGCGTGGCCTCGGAGGTGTACTACCGCAGCGGGAAGCTGGCGATCGGCAGCTGGGGCCAGACGGTCCGGATGACGCCCGGCGTGGTCGGGGTCCGGCAGAACCTGCACCTGATCGTCTCGCACGGTCGCGTGCCGGCGTCGGTGGATACCAACGTGGAGGGCAGCTGGGGCGCGACGCTGGGCGGCAGCTACTACGTCTGGCGGTCGGGCATCGGGGTCACCGCCGACGGTCGCCTGATCTACGCCTACGGGCCTGCCCTGAACGTGCGTATGCTGGCCGAGCTGCTCAAGCGGGCCGGCGCCGTCACCGCCATGCAACTCGACATCAACCCGGACTGGATGTCCTTTATGTATTACCTGCCGAAGAATCATCCGGCCGACCCGACGCCCGTCAACTTGCTCCCGGATCAGCTTCAGCCGGCTGACCGTTACTATTCGTTGTCAAGTCGCGACTTCACGGCGGTCTACGCTCGATGACTCTGCCCAGCCCGGCGGCCCGGATGACCGAGGCCAGCCGACCGGACGCCGCCCGCCAGCCCGGGCTCGTGCGCTGGCTGCGCGCGGCGCTGTCCACCGCGCGACCGCGGCAGTGGCCGAAGAACATGCTGGTGTTCGCCGCGCCGCTGGCCGGGGCGACGCTCGGCCGCCAGTACGGGATCGGCTATGCGTTCGTGGCGGTCGGGGCGTTCATCGCCGCCTCGTCGGCGGTGTACTACGTCAACGACGTGGTGGACGCCGAGCGGGACCGGCAGCACCCCTACAAGCGCAACCGGCCGGTGGCCGCGGGGGACCTGCCCGTCCCGCACGCCCTGGCGCTCGCCGTCGGCTGCACCGTCGCGGCGGTCGGCGCCGGCTTCTGGATTCACGAACCGGGGCTGGTCGGGGCGATCGGTGCTTACCTGGCGCTCAGCTTCCTGTACTCGATGGTGCTCAAGCACGTGCCGGTCATCGAGGTGGTGTTCGTCGCGTCCGGCTTCGTGCTGCGCGCCCTCGGCGGCGCCGCCGCCACCCACGTCCCGCCGTCGGGCTGGTTCCTGCTCGTCTGCAGCCTCGGCGCGCTGCTGGTCGCGCTGGCCAAGCGGTTCACCGAGCTCACGGTGCTCGGCGACCAGGCGATCGCGCACCGGCCGGTGATGCGCTGGTACTCGGCGCGGGCCGTGCGGGCCGGGCAGCGGCTGGTCGCGGTTGCCATGATCGCCGCCTACCTGCTCTGGGCCAGGAGCGAGGCCGATCCGTGGATGCGGATATGGCATCTGGCCAGCGCCATCCCGCTGGCCGCGGCGATGATCCGGTTCGACAAGCTGACCGCCCGGGCGACCAGCAAGCCGGTCGAGGACCTGATCTCGCGTGATCCGATCATGGTCGGCTTCGAGCTCGCGTGGCTCGTTATGTTCGCGGTGGGGCTGTAATGGCGGCCGCGCGGGGCCGCCCGTCCGCCCGGCCGGGCCGGCCCGCCGGCCTCCCCCGCCGGGTCCTGCTGCTCGGCGGCACCAGCGAGATCGGGCTGGCGATCGTCGGCGCGCTCACCCTGCCCCCGGGCAGCGAGCTGCTGCTGGCCGGCCGGGATGAGCAGCGGCTGACCGCGGCGGGCAGCCAGCTGCCCGGTACCGTGACGGCGCTGCATTTCGACGCGACCGAGCCGGCCGCGCACCAGGCGCTGATCGACCAGGCCTTCGCCGCCGGGCCGGTGGACCTGGTGATCTCCGCGGCCGGGGTGCTGATCCCGCAGGAGAAACTGGACGCCGACGTGGCCCAGGCCGCCATGCTGGTGGAAACCAACTTCACCGGGCACGTCACCACGCTGCTCGCAGCGGCCGGCCAGCTGCGCCGCCAGGGGCACGGCACGATCATCGTGCTGTCGTCGGTGGCAGCGGTCCGGCCGCGGAAGGCCAACTTCGTGTACGGCGCGGCCAAGGCGGGGCTGGACGCCTTTGCCCGCGGCCTGGCGGACTCGCTGCACGGCACCGGTATCCGGGTACTGCTGGTGCGGCCCGGTTTCGTCACCGGCCGGATGACCGAGGGGATGCCCCCGGCTCCGATGTCCAGCACCCCCGCCGAGGTAGGCGCCGCGGTGGCGGCAGCCTTGCGCGGCCGTTCCGATCAGGTGTGGGTGCCGCGGGCGCTCGGGCCCGCCGCCATGGTGCTGCGCCTGGTGCCCCGGCCGCTGTGGCGCCAGATGCGCCGCTAGCTCGTTTATCCCGGGCAGCTGATCCGGCGTGCGCGCTGGGCCGCGCACGCCGGGCGGCTTCATCGCGGCTATGAGCGGCCCGGGATTGCTTCGTGCACTTCTCCAGCATCGAGGCCCGCGTTTACCGGGAGCTGCGCGCTGGTCAGCAAGTTCGCTTCACGTACGAGAATCCTGGCTTCCCGCAGGATGGCTGCCGCTTCCGCGCCCTGCGGGTCTGGCCGCGGTCCTGACCAGCCAGACCCGCGCCCTGCGAGGCAGATCCGGGCGTTCCGAAAGCGAAGGTGGCTGCCACTGGAGCGCCCCGGCTGGGCCCCTGATCCGATCAGGAATCGAGAAGCGCCTCGGTGTGGCCGGGTCTAGCCTTTCGACGGAGGGCCGGCATGACGCCGGGTCCCTGCGCGTCAAGAAGGGAAGCCCGCGAATGCCCGGGAAGAATGCCAAGGCCGAGACTGGCGGCTTCAGTGCCGAGGAGCGTGCCGCGATGAAGGAGCGCGCCGCCGAGATGCGCGCCGAGGGCAAGAAGGGCGCCAGGAAGGCGGACGGCCTTCAGGCAGTCCTCGACAAGATCGCGGAGATGGCGCCGGAGGATCGCGCGCTCGCCGAGCGCGTGCATGTGACGGTGACCGCGACCGCCCCCGAGCTGTCGCCGAAGACCTGGTACGGAATGCCCGCCTACGCGAACGCGGACGGCAAGGTCGTCGTCTTCTTCCAGGACGCGGGCAAGTTCAGCTACCGGTACTCGACCCTGGGCTTCCAGGAGGCGGCGAGCCTCGACGACGGCGACATATGGCCGGTGTCCTACGCGCTCCAGCAGTGGAGCCCCGTGGTGGAGAAAAAGGTCATCGAGCTGGTGAAGGCCGCCATCTCCTGACCGTTGCCGCGACCGCCGCGGGTGCTCCGGCGCCGGGGCGATCAGGCACCGCCGACTGCACCAGGTCAGGGAACGGCCGGGCCGCGCAGTGGTCAGCTTCCTGCTGCCGCTCCGGCTGGGATAGCTTCGAGGGCGGCGAAGCCAGTGACGGTCCCAGGTGCGGGCAGCGGAGCCCGCCCGCCGGACTTGAGGAGCGAG
>JBKQSL010000425.1:0-10755 GCA_052143655.1 Streptosporangiaceae bacterium
GCTGGCCTGGCTGCGCTGCCGGTGGCGGACCGGGAACCTGTTCAAGTACCTGGAAGACAACTACGGCATCCACTGGCTGTGCGACTACCACGCCAGCACGGAAGACGATGACCACCTGATCGCCAGCCCCGAGCGCACGGCCGGCCGCGCCCGGCTCCGCGAGGCCGAGGCAGCCCTGGCCGCCGCCCGGCAAGACCTCGCCGTGCTGCTCGCCGACCCGGCGCTGACCGCCGCGGCGAAGAACAGGGCCATCCCGGCGGCCGACAAGAAGATCACCAAGGCCAGCGACGCCGTCACCGCCGCGAAAGCGGCCCTCAAGCCCATCCCCGCCCGGCTCCCGGCAAACCAGGTGACCCCCGGCGCGCAGAAAGCCATCCTGGCCACCCGCCGGCGCTCCCTGCAGATGGTGCTGCGACTGCTCGCCGCCTCAGCTGAGCACTGGCTCGGCAACCAGCTCAACGACTACCTGCGCGACCCCGACGAGTACCGGGCCATCACCCGCCACCTGCTCCACCTCGACGGCACGATCACCTGCACGCCTCGCGTGATCACCGTGCCACTCGACCGCCCGCCGCTCCCCGGATCGCCCGCGCCCTCGGCCTGCTCCTGGACGAGATCAACACAACCCCGCCCCGCATGCCCGGCGACACCCGGCCCATCACCTACCAGCTCGCGGCGGACCCCAGGTTTAACAACGATCAAGGAACGACTGCCGGAGGGTCTGAGACTGACTGCGGCCTGGCCGACGTACCCAGCGACCAATCGGTTCCCATCGCTGATCGTGAAACGGTAGATCCCTGGTACGGCACTCGAGTGAGTACTTCGTCAAGGCCGGGCCCGGATCAGGGACCGCTTCGCGGCCGAACCTGCCGCTCTGCTTGTTACCCCCGGTCAGAACCCTACGATGGCCCCAGCCATAAGCATGAGACTGGCGACGAAGACGGCGAAACCTATTATTATCATAAAGATGATCAGTATCTTGGCGATCCCTATTACCTTCCAAGCGGCTACTGGAATGCTTACAGCTGCAGCTCGCCCGAAAAAGTCGGGCCATGACCAGGCGCTGTGAGTCGTAACAATTCCTAGGAACGCCCAGATGATGGCTACTATCAGGCCCACTAGAAGGCTTATGCCCACTTCTCGGCCGAGACTTTCCACTGCGAACCACCTGATACATTACTAGCTATTGCCTAGGCTGGAATATCTTAGGATGCCGTGCACAAGGCATGAGGCGGTCAGGCTGACGTGGCACCGAAGGATGGGACGATTATTCTCCCATCGACACCAGCTTCCATGCATGCGGCCCGAGTATCACTATGTTGACCGTGTACTGCCCGGTGTAGCAGCTCCAGTCAGCAGCGGTCGGCGGCCGGGGCTCGAAATTCGCCTTCGTCGCATGGCAGGCCATGTCCGAGACTGGGATGGAGTCCTCGATGAGCATGTGAGCTGACTCGGCTGCCTGATGGAAGCCCGCATCGAGGGCCGTGATGGTCTGCCCCTCTTTCAACCAGGACGTCGAATACGGGCCACCGCCATGAAAGACGCCGCCCTTGCTCCATCCGGCAGCCATTGCGGATGCTGGCGGGGCTGCGGCTGCGGAGGATTTCGCTGGGTGCATGGCAGTCTGACTCGGGCCGGACTGTGACCCGTGCCCGGCTTGCCCGGCTGGTGAGCCGCAGCCGCAGATAGCCAGCCCGGCGGCGATCGCCGCGGAAAGGGCGATGGTGACTTTCATGGTCGCATTCTCTTTCTGCGTCCGATGGATCGCTGTCGGTTCAGGCTCCGGGGAGGAGCGGCTCGCCCCCGCGGGGCCGCGTCCTGGGGGAGCGGGTCATTACCGGCTCATGCTCTCCCGGTGATCTGACCGGTGGCCAGCGGAAGGCTGTTGCACTAAGTTGCGGATGAGGCAGGTCCTCGAGAGCTGGATCCGGGGACGAGGCGAGAAAGGCCCGTGGCGATCTGATGGCCGATGAACTCGAGCTGCCGGATGAATTGTTCGGCTTCGGCGGCTGGCTGCTCTGGCTTGTCGCGACGCGCGCGACGTCCCTGGTCGATCAGCTCTTCGCGGCCGGCGTCGCCCGCCCGTCGCGGGCCTACGGCATGGTGGACGGTCATCATGTGCCGACACCTTCGCTTGTCGCCTGGCTTCTGGCCGCGGCAGAGTCCGGCATCGCCGCGGGCGAATTGCCCGGCCGGAGGTCCGAGGTCGGAGATCGGCAGAAGGTGCTGCGCACGCTTGTGAGCCGCTCGGTTAGCGGCGATCCGGGCACGTTCAAGGATGCCTGGCTGCGCCAGCTGGGAGAGATCTGCGGGCTCACGCAACCGGAGGTCGATGTGCTGATGACGGGACGGGGATATGGACCGTTCGCGGTGCAGCCGGCCGCGCTGCGTGAGGCTATCGGGCGCACGTTCCGCACAGGCTTCCGGCGAGGCCAGCTGGCCATCGCGATGGCGACGCTGCCGCGGGATCTGGCGTCCTTCACCGGCCGGGCCGGCCAGCTGGACTGGCTGCGCGACACCGCCGGCGCACCGGCCGACCCGGGCATTGCGCCGATCGTCGTGATCGCAGGGATGGCAGGCGTGGGGAAAACAGCCCTGGCGGTTCATGCCGCCCGGCGGCTTGCCCCGATGTACCCCGGCGGCCAGATCTTCCTGTCACTGCACGGGCACACCGCCGGTCAGCGGCCGGTTGACCCCGGGGACGCGCTGCTGAACCTGCTGCTGACCGCCGGGCTGCGGGCCGAGCAGGTGCCGCCTGGGCTGGAGCCGCGGTCACGGCAGTGGCGGGACTGGCTCGCCAGCCGGCGTGTGGTTCTGGTGCTGGATGACGCGGTCAGCGCGGAGCAGGTAGAGCCTCTCCTGCCCGGCGTGGGAGGCCTGGTGCTGGTGACCAGCAGGCGCCGCCTGGCCGCGCTCACAGACGCCCGGCTGCTCGAGTTGGGTACGCTGCCGCAGGAGGAGGCGACGGACCTGTTCTCGCGGCTGGCCGGCCGGGTGATACCAGATAGCGGAGATGTGGCGGCCATCGTCGCGATGTGCGGATACCTGCCGCTGGCGATCGGGATGCTGGCCCGCCAGCTGCACCATCATCCGGCGTGGTCTGTGGCGGACCTGCGAGCCGATCTGGCCGCAGCCCATGATCGCCTCGCCATGATGAGCGCGGAGACCAGATCCGTGGCCGCTGCCTTCGACTTGTCCTACGGCTACCTCGAGCCGGAACTCCGCCGCCTGTTCCGGCGGCTCGCATCACATCCCGGCCCGGACTTCGACGCCTGGGCGGCCGCCGCCGCCTTCGACGACCGTGGCGCAGGCGAGGTCCGGGGCTCGCTGAACACCTTGTATGACCACCATCTGCTGCTTGAGCCTGCCGCGGGCCGCTTCGCCTTCCACGATCTGATCCGGGAGTATGCCCAGCGGATGGCGGCATCCGACGGCGACGCAGCCAGCGTGGCGGCGAATCGCCTGGTCAGCTACTACGCGCGCGCAGCCGCCGCGGCGGCCCAGCGGCTGCGGCGCACCCACCCGGGACCAGGGCGGGCCCGGCCCGCGCCTGCAGCCACACCCGTCTTCGCGACCTCAGCTGAGGCGACGTCCTGGCTTGAGGCCGAGTTCCCCAGTCTCGACGCGGTGGTCCGCCACACGGCCGCGGCCGACCGTCCCGCGGACGTTATCAGCATCACGCTGGCCATATTCGAGTTCTTGCGGGATTCCCGCTACGCCGAGCAGGGCATCAGGCTCTGCCACCTGGCGCTGGCGGCAGCCATGGACAGTGCAGACACTGCGGCGCAGGCGCACGTGCTCAGATGCCTGTCCGCGCTGCATATCCGAGCCGCCGAGTTCACCATCGCGATCGGCCGTGGCCGACGGGCGGTGGAACTCTTCCGGGAACTGGGTGACAGCCCCGGCGAGGCGGCCGCCTGCGAGTACCTGGGCTGGGCGAGCTACCTGACCGGCGACTACGGTCCGGCCAGGGAGTACCTCGCGACCGCATTGAGCGGGTTCCAGGAGGCAGGCGACATCCTGGGCGAGGCGGACGTGCTGACCCACATCGGCTACGTGAACTACGCATGCGACGACTACCAGACCGCCCGAGAGCGGCTTCTCCAGGCGCTGGACATCTACACAGTGACCGGCGACTGGCCGGGCGAGCGGGGGGCCCTGAACTACCTAGCGCACGTGCAGCAGGCGCTGGGCGACTATCCCGGCGCTGCCGTGAGCCTGCGCAGGTCACTGGACTACTGCGAGAGCCACGGCGACCGCGAGGGTGAGGCGGCCATCCGGAACAACCTCGGCTACCTGAACTGCCTGACAGGCGACTACCAGACGGCCGTGGCGCACCTGACCCGGGCGCTCGCCATGCATATCGATGCCGGCCAGCGCGTCCAGCAGGCCGTCGCACTGAACTATCTGGGCCTGGCCCAGAGGCTCCTGGGCCAGGCAAGTGCGGCCGCAGCAAGCCAGCAGGAGGCTATCGCGCTATTCAGCGCCCTCGGTATCCAGCTTGGCGAGGCCAACGCATGGCAGGAGCTGGGGCTCGCGCGCCAGCTCGCCGGAGAACCGGACGCCCTAGCCGACGGGGAGCGAGCACTGTCGATCTACATCGAGCTCGGTGATCGCGTAGGCCAGGCGGAAGCTCTGAACAGCATCGGTGACACCCTGCTTGCCTCAGGGCGGCCCGAGGACGCCCGGGCAGCCTACGAGCGGGCCACCAGCCAGATCGGCGAACTCGAAGCACCGATGGAAAAGGCCCGGGCACTGGAAGGCATCGGCCACAGCCTGCTAAACCAGCACCACAACGCCCGGGCCCATGCGTCGCTGCAGCAGGCGCTAACGATCTACCGTGAGATTGGCTCCCCTCGCGCGGAGCAGGTCAAGGTCCTTATGACCCAGCTGCCCGTGGCCTGACACCGGGGAAACCGAGGAATAAGCGCAATAGCCTGCGCCAGCAACAGCCGCAAGCACTGCACCACCACGCCTTGTGACTCCGGCGGTCTACGATCAATGCCCCGAGCCGCCGAAGCTGGAGTCAGGAACCCGCCGCTGGCCAGCCAGAACCCGCAGCGACGGCAGATGGACCCCGTATCCCAGCCGAGAGCACTGACCGCCCCCTGGAACCCATCAACGAACAGACACAAGCCGCTAACCGCCACCAATAGCGAGCACAGTCCCGTCCGTTCCAGATATAACGGCGACCAGATCGCGTGATACACGGGTGATCATTTCCGCTTCTCGGCCAAGTGACCGAGTAATGATCACCCGTGTATCAGCCGAATATTTACTAGCCCCGGCGCTGCGGTCGGCGCTGCGGTGGCTGCCGCCACGACGCGCAGATCCGCCAGTTCGGCGTCACCACCCGCGTTCGGTCAATGCCGCGAGAATTTCGGGTCTTCACCACACAAAGCGGTACGTGCGATGAGGCCGATGCTGATCTGCGTAGCCTGGCCTGGCTGCCCGCGGTGCCGGGTCATGGCGCCAGCCTGAACGGCGGGTACCGATCGGTGACCAGGACGAATGCGTAGGCGGCTACCCGGTTGTGCCAGCGGAATACGCCTTCGATGAAGCTGAATATGCCACGGGGATAACGACCGGTGAACAAGATCGCGAACCAGGTCACGATCACCGCGAAGAACGCAGCGATTTCCAGGAAGAACAGCACGATGTAGTGCGGGATGGCCAGCAGCCATTTGACCAGCGGAAGCCACCGGTTGAGGTCTGCGGCCGCGTCCGGATAGGCGTAATCAAGCTGGACCCACTGGTGGTCGTCGGTGGACGGGTAACTGTCGTTCATCAGGGCCAGGTAGGTCCACACGCGGTTGAGGAAGCGCTGCAGTTCCAGGTTCCAGTCGAACCACCACCGGGGGTACTTCTGCCTGAACAAGATCATCAGCAGCGGGCCGAAGAACAGCAGGCCGCCCGCGGCCGCGGGGCCGTAGTACGTGGCGGAGTGGTGGAGTGCGGAGGTGCTTCCCGTGGAGTCCCAGGTTCCGCCGGATACGGTGCCGAGCACGATCGCGATCGGAATGATCACGAAAATCCGGAAGAACGAGGTCAGCCGGCTGAGTGGCCGGTCCGGGTACTCGACGGCAAACTGAACTGGATATGGACTCTGCTCCGGGACCATTGTGTTAGCCATTGAGTCCTCCTTCTGCCCTGGGAGCTGACGGCGGCGCCAGGCTGTGTCATCCGGCGGGGGGTGCGAATGGCGGGAGGTTCTGGCGGCATACGGTGCCCTTCGGGGGGAGGGCACCGGTGCGGAAGTAGGCGGTCATGTAGGTGCTGGCGCAGGTGCTGGGGTTGAGGAGCGCGGTGTGGCCGTAGCCGCGGACGACCAGGAGCCGGGCGCTGGCGAGCTGGCGGGTCATGGCGATGGCGTCGCGGAGCGGGATGAACGGGTCGGTGGTGTTGCCGATCACCAGGATGGGGCTGGTGGGGGCGTTCCACGGGCCGTTGTAGGTGTCCTGCCCGCGCACCGGCCAGGTGGCGCAGGGCTCGTCAAGGCTCCACAGATCCGGCAGGCCGATCACGCCGCTGCGGCGCAGCAGCAGGCGCTGCAGGCCGGCGTAGGCGCTCGCGGGCGGGCTCGGCGCCTCGTCGCACTGGACCGCGTAACCCTGCTCGGCCCCTCCGTAGCGCTGGGCGCCGGCCGCCGCGGCGGCCGGCGGCATGCCCGGGCGGGCGCTCGCCGTGCCGCTGCCCGCCGTCCAGAGCTGCTGGAGCCCCTGGGCAATCCCGGACCAGCCGGGGGCGCTGTTGTCAGGTACGGGCGTGCTGAACGGCTGCACTATGGAGAGCCCGAAGCTGACGGTGGTGACAACCTCGGCGTAGGTGTAGGCCGTGCCGCCCAGGCTGATGGGTGCCTTCCTGAGGCGGGCCAGCAGCGCGTCCCACCTGGCCCTGGTCGCGGCGGGGGTGCCGGCCGAGAACGCGCAGGCCTGGGTGCTGCGCTGCCCGCAGATCCGCAGGAACGCGGCGAGCGCCCTGGCGGCTGCCTTATCGCTGCCCAGGCGCAGGTAGGTGCTCAGCCGGGGGTTCGGCCGCCCGGCGCTGGTCCAGGCCTCGGGCGGGACGTTGCCGTCCAGCACCATCCGGCCGACCCGGCGCGGGAACAGGTTGGCGTAGGTGGCGCCCAGGAACGTGCCGTAGGAGATGCCGAGATAGTCCAGCTTGGGCTGGCCGAGGTCCTGGCGCAGCAGGTTCAGGTCGCGGGCCGTGTCGGCGGTCGAGACGTGCCGGAGCAGCGCGCCGTTCCGCGCGGCGCAGATCTTGCCGAACTCACGCCACCGGCGGATGTAGCCGGCCTGCTGGCCCCGGCCGACGGGGAAGAGGGAGAACTTGCCGAGGAACGCGCTTTCCGCGGCCTGACTCGGGAAGCACTGGACCGCCGTGCTCGCGCCGGACCCCCGCGGGTCCCAGCTCACGATGTCGTATTCGCCCAGCAGCTTCTTCGGCCAGAGCCCGATATATGCCGGGAGCTGTACCGTGCCGGCCCCGCCGGGGCCGCCCGGGTTGAAGAAGATCACGCCTCGCCGCGCCGGCCCGGTGGCCGGGTGCTCCACCACCGCCAGCCTGATCTTCGGCCCGGACGGATCGGTGTAGTTCAGCGGGGCCGCGACGGTTGCGCACGTGAACCCGCCCGCCATGGCGGCCGCGCTGCCTGCGGGGCACCGGTGCCAGGCGACGGCCGGCACCGGGCGAGCGGCCGAGGCGGTTGCGGCGCCGGGCGACAACAGCAGCCCGGCCGCGCCGAGCAAGGCGCCGGCCGCGATGGCGGCGGTGAGCTTGCTCCGGGCTTTTCTGCCCGCCGGGTGGCGGTTCGCAGTTCTCATGTCAGCTCCCTGGGCCTGTTCGCAGCGGTGTAATGGCGCGGTCCTGCGGCATTCCCGCCGGCGGCGTGCTCACCCCTCCTGCCCGGACCGGTCGCTGATCTTGATCGTGCCGGAACCCGGACGACGCGAGCTTCGCGCCGGGCAAGCCGCTGATACCGACGTCGCTAACGACATGGAAGGCAATAAACAGCGCTTCGCCCGCCAGCGCAGCGAGCCGAGGAACCGCCGCGACAGGAAGCCGCGGAAGGCGAAGGACCCATCAATGTTGCAGGTCGAAGGTCAAGATCCCCTTCGCGGGGGTGACTTCGCGGACGTGCAGCTCACCCTTCGCGCCCTCGTAACTGGCCGAGCCGCCCGTGATAGGCGCGATGTAAGGTGCCGTGCTGCCCAGGGCAATCAGCCCCTGCACGGTGAGCTCCCCGCCGCCGAACCAGTACGTGGCGGCGCACTGCGCCTCCTCCTGGGGCATCAGGGATACCGTCGTGCACACTGTGCCCTCGTGCCCGACCTGGGTTCCGCCCTGCAGCAGCTTCTGCGAGATCACTATCTCGTCCCCCAGGGAGGGTCCCTTGCTGGTGACCGGAATGAAGTTCTCTTCCGTGGTAATGGCGACCACGCGGATCACCTGGTGCCGGGAGCTGTTACCAGATGAACCCCAGGCCGGAGTAACTAAACCGACCACCAGCGCCGCCACCGCGATAGCCGCACCGGCGATGCCCAGCCGCTTTCCCATGAAACCTCCCTAACTCTTCCACTATGCCTGTGGTGACAACTTCGCCCACGGCTACCGGCCGGGATGCAGCTTCACGAGCTTGCTGAAAAACCAGCAACTCCCCGAAGAGAAAAAGCTCCGCACCCAGCCGCACGGCCGCCGCATTCCGCAGACGGACGCCACCAGGGTCCAGACCAACAAACGTCACGGTACTCCGCGACGGAAACCAGATCAATGCAAGCGGCTAATGCCCCAGCCAAGCAGAGCAGATCAGCCAGCTCGGCGCTGGCCCAGCCGCTCAGGCCGGCGACCGGGCAGGCGAGCAGATCGGCGGGTATTCACGCATCTGCTGCCAATGGTTGACTACCCTCTGTGCTCATCATCTGAGCCGGGGACCAGCCCTGTCCCACCTGGCAGCCGACACCGCCGGATGGGTGCTTGCTGGTCTTGGACGTCGCGCATCGCGGCTGCTGAGTGGTCGCCCGGCGCGCTACCCGTTGAGGATCTGCTCCCTCAGGATGTCTGCATGCCCGCAGTGCTGGGCGAGTTCGCGTAGTACGTGGAGGTACACCCAGCGCAGCGGGAGCGGGCCGCGCCAGTAGCCGTAGATCCTGTCGTCCAGCCCGAGGGATGACGTCGCACGCCGTGATGACTCCCATGCCTCGCGGTGTGCTTGCCGGACGCTGGCGATGGTGTCGTCGTCATGAAGAATGAACGACTCGTCCGAGGCCGCGGGGATACCGATCTCAGCACGTGACCGGCCTGTGACAGCTTCGTCAAACCAGACCTTCTCAACGAAGGTCGCGTGCTTCACCAGGCCCAGCAATGTGGTCCGGGAAGGCACCAGCGACTGGCGCGCCTGCTCCTCGGTCAGCCCGTCCAGGCAGCGATTGAGTCCATCGCGGTGCTCGTCGAGGAACGCCTCGAACTGGGCACGGGCTGGCCGATTAATGACATCCTCAGCGAACGTCGCTGGAAGGGAGGGCATAAGCGAAGCGTTTCAGGAGCGCCGCCCACGAGCAAGCTACCCCTCATCATGCAGATCCGGTCGACCTGTGCGCGCAGAGCGACCTGATCGGTGCGCATGAGCCGATGAGCATCGAGGCCGTCCTGGCCGCCCCGACCGGCGGGTTGGCGCGCTTGCGGGTCGTCACGGCACGTTTGAGCTGACCGTTGACGTTGGGCTCCAGCGGTATGGGCTTGGGGGACGGGGACGGGGACGGGGACGGCAGAAGGCCGAGCGGGGTCCGCGCACCGCTCGCAGGCCGCCCGGTCCCCGTCATATGCGGATGTCCAGGACGAGTGAAGTGGTCTGCATCCATTCGAGGAACGTCAATCATCTCGTGGGCCGCGATCTCGATGAGACGGTCGTTGCTGATTGAGCGATCCCTCCAGGCTCGTATGCTCGGACGCGGCGATCGCTCGTAGCCACCTCCCGCAGGTCGTCACGGAGGCCGCTAGTGACATCGCCCGCCCCGGCGCTGTTCGATCTCGGCTAGCGGGACCGCCGGGCGCGCGACCCCGTTGCGGCAGCCCCGCAGCGTCCCGCACTGTCGGCAGCTTGCCGTCATCGCAGATGAAGTACGCCAGCACGAAAAGCCGGATGCCGGCCTGCCGGTGATCTGGCGCCTCATCTGCGAGGTCGTGCAGCATCAGGAGCAAGCTCGCTAGCGCGATCGCTGCTGCCGGTGGTTGCCCAGCTCAGGTAGTCCAGGTCGAGCAGCGCGTAGTGTTCGCCCCGCCGCCCGAGCAGGTAGGCAATTTCCGCAGCGGCCGAGCTTGGCCGCCCCGTACACCCCGGTAGTCAGGACGCCGTCAGCACCACCCCTATTGCCGCCTGCCAGCGTGCGGCGATCCAGCTCTAGTGCGACTTTTAGTAGTCAGTAAGTTACTCTCAGTTGAGAAGGCATCTCCGGGGCGCTCACAGAAGGAGCCTGGACGCCATGAAAGCTAAGACAATTGGCGGCGCAACGTTTGCCCTCTTGCTCGCAGGAGCGGCCGGCGCCGGAGTAACTAGCGTCGCCCAGGCCGCGGGCCAGCCGGAATGTCACACTTACGGCGCCGTTGGCACGTCTTCAGTGTCAGTAAGACTCAGACCTCCGGCAATCGTTCCTTGATCGTTGTTAAATCCGAGGCTGGCGCCGCGAGCTGGTAGGTGATGGGCCGGGTGTCGCCGGGCATGCGGGGCGGGGTGGTGTTGATCTCGTCGAGGAGCAA
>JBKQSL010000426.1:0-12867 GCA_052143655.1 Streptosporangiaceae bacterium
CCTCCGGCCAGCTCCCGCTCCACCACCGCCACCCGCAGCCCGCCGTCGGCCAGCTCGCCGGCGCAATGCTCACCCGGCGAGCCGGCCCCCACCACGATCACGTCGTAGTCATAGCCGTTCATGCCCCGCCCGCCTCCCCTTCCCCCTCATCTGCCCGGCGGACTCGTCCGCCATGTTCTGGGCATACCAGCCGGGCCAGTCCGGGTCGGGCTGCCCGGTCTCCTCCTCGTGTTTGCCGTGCGCGGCCGCCGCGCGGTGCAGCGCACCGGCCAGCCCGGCCACGGAGCCGTAGGCTGCGAGCGCGGACGTCGCCCGGCCGGGCAGGCGGGTGGTGACCACCTGGATGAGCCAGCTGTTGCCCTCGCAGGCCGAGCCGGGCGGGGTCATCTGTATCACCCGGAAGTCCGGAGCGGTGACGAAGTCGGCGTCCAGCCGCCAGCCCAGCGCCTGGTGGAAGTCCTTGGCCGGTTCATGTCGGAGACGGGCACCACCACGACCTCGAGTTTCATGTCTATGTCCCTGGCTCTTCTCCTGGTGCCGCTGACCCGTGCCGGTGCCGCCGGGCTTGGTCTGGCATCTGCGGTCATGCCTGGGGTGGCCGGACGCGCCAGTGAAGACCCTGGCCGGTTCGCTGGTCCGCCGTCTGGCAGCCCGGGGTGCTGCGGCTCACGGTAGTCCAGAACCGCATCGGCAGCGTAGATCGCGTGCTCGGTGTCGATGTCGCCGCGGTCGGGGGCTTTCCAGTGCTGCTCTAGCCGGGCCCGGGTCCTGGCGTTACGATCCATTGTCCTGTTCACCTAAGCTGGCAAACCGTCATCCTCGCCGGCCGCAACCCCGGCCGGCTGCAGCACGCTGCGGCCGAACACGGTGCGGTGCGGTCGGGCGGGCCGGCTGCGTGAGAAGGTGAGCTGGTGGTGAGTTCGGGGCAGCGGGTCGGCGGCCTGCTGTCGGTCAATGTGGGGATGCCGCGGGACGTGACCTGGCACGGCAGGGCGGTGCACACGGCGGTGTGGAAGAAGCCGGTCGCCGGGCCGCGGATGGTGCGGCGGCTCAATATCGACGGTGACGGGCAGGGGGATCTGGCCGGGCACGGCGGCGAGCAGCGGGCGGTGTTCGTCTACCAGATCGAGTCCTACCGGTACTGGCAGGACCAGCTGGGCCGGGATGACTTCGAGTACGGGCAGTTCGGGGAGAACTTCACCGTGCAGGGACTGGCCGACGATCAGGTGTGCATCGGCGACCGGTACCGGATCGGCGGCGCGGTTTTCGAGGTCACCCAGCCGCGGGTCACCTGCTTCCGGGTGGGTATCCGGATGGATGATCCCCGGATGCCCGCGCTGCTGGTTTCCCATCACCGGCCCGGGTTCTATGTCCGCGTGCTGACCGAGGGCGCGGTGGAGGCCGGCGACGAGATCATCAAGGTCGCGTCCGGCCCGGAAGGCATGACGGTCGCGGAGCTGGACGCCCTGTTGTACCTGCCCGGGCATCCCCGGCAGCGGATGCTGCGCGCGCTGCGTATCCCGGCGCTCAGCGGCGGGTGGAAAGACTCGTTCCGGGAGATTCTCGACCAGCCCGGGCAGGGCGCCGGCAACGCCGGCCTGACCGACGCGAGCCCGCCGCCGGCGTGGCCCGGGTTCCGGCCGCTCGCCGTGACCGGAACCGGCCGGGAGAGCGAGACGGTGATCTCGGTGCACCTGGCCGACCCCGAAGGCGGCAGCGTGCCGGCCGCCCTGCCCGGACAGTTCCTGACCCTGCGCCTGCACCCTGACCCCGCCCGGCCGCCGCTGCTGCGCAGCTACTCGCTGTCGGGGCCGCCGGGCGCCCGCGACTACCGCATCAGTGTCAAGCGGGAGCCTCGCGGCGCCGGCAGCCAGTTCCTGTCCACCCGCGTGCGAGCGGGTGACCTGCTGGAGGTCGCCGCGCCGCGCGGCACCTTCACCCTGCGCCCGGGCCAGGCGCCGGTCCTGCTGATCAGCGCGGGTGTCGGCGCGACACCGGTGCTGGCCATGCTGCACGCGCTGGCCGCTGCCCGGTCCACCCGGGACATCTGGTGGCTGCACGGCGCGCGCCGCCGCGCCGATGAGCCGTTCGCCGCCGAATCCCGCGCCCTGCTGGCCCCGCTTCCCAGCGAGCACCGGCACATCTGCTACAGCAGCCCAGGTCCTGGTGACGTCCAGGGCCGCGACTACGACACGGCGGGACGCCTGTCGGCGCCGGTCCTTGCCACCCTGGACCTGCCCCGCGACGCCGATGCCTACCTGTGCGGACCCCCCGCCTTCATGGCCGATATCTCCGCTGCCCTGGCCGCGGACGGCATCCAGGCTGCCCGCATCCGCACCGAGATCTTCGGCGCCGGGCCCGCGCAGACACCCGGCATCGCGCCCGCGGCCGCCCGTCGGCCGCACCCGCCCGCCGGCCAGCCGGGCAGCGGCCCCCTGGTCGCGTTCGCCCGCAGCGACCTGAGTGCGCGCTGGGACCCCGGCTACGCCAGCCTGCTCGAGTTCGCCGAAGCCTGCGACGTACCGGTGCGCTGGTCATGCCGCACCGGAGTGTGCCACACCTGCGAGACAGCCGTCATGTCTGGAACCGTCTCCTACGCCCCCGCCCCGGTCGATGACCCCGCCGTAGGCAGCGCACTGATCTGCTGCTCACAGCCCCGCGACGACCTAGTCCTCGACCTGTAACCACCCGGCGGGCGGGCGGCCGCGACCGGCCAGTGGTGACCACGTCCGCGGCGGGACGGCCCAGGTGCGACCATGGTCCTCTGCGTCCTGACATCAGACTGGCGGCATCTTCCCCGATTACGCTCTCCCGGACCACACCGGCACGGTACGTACGCTCAGCGGGCTTCAGGGTGAGCGCAGTGCAGGTCCTGCTCACGAAGTGGCTGGTCTACGCCGCGATCGCGGTGGCCCAGGCCGCGCTAATCACCGTTGTGTTCTGTGCCGTCCCAGGCCGAGCGCCGCAGCGCAGCGTGCTCTATGGTCCGGAAACCGACCTGTTTCTCAGCCTCGCCGCGCTCAGCGTGACGGCGATGACCTTGGGTTTGCTCGTCTCCACCATGGAGCCTTCGGCCTGTGCCGCAGGTTGCTGATCGTGCTCGCCGCCTTGGCAGTTCCCGTCATTGCTGGTGCTTGCGGGAGCACAGCGGTGCGGCAGAGTGCGCCGGCAGCAACCTTCAGCTCGTCACCGGCGGTGGCGCGCCCTGCCACGGCTACGACGGCGGCCAGCGGTCGCGCTGTGCCGCGTCGTGTCGTCTGCCATCAGCATGGGACCACCTGCTGGGTGTCGGCTCCGTTGAGCGTGACTGACCAGAACCGGCGTTCTTCTTCCTTCAGGTTCAGCGTCCACGAGCCGTTCAGCGACCACAGGCGAATGCTTCCGTCACCGCAGGCCGCGGCTGCAACGTCAGGGCCAGCGACCAGACCCGGCGGGCCGGGCGATCTTTCACGTCGAGGAGGTCGCTGGTTCGATCCCAGCATCGCCCGGCAGCCGAGCAGGATGCACGACCAGCCCCTGTTCCGAGTGCGCTGGCGTGGCCCGGCGTGCCCTGGCCTTCCCTGCGTGGTCGCCTGCCGGCACGCAGCGCCAGCGCGGCCTCCCGGGCAGCCGTGAGCTCGTGCCAGTACCCATCCCAGTTAGGGGCATCGTTACGACCCCGGGGAAGCTGCCAGGCGTGCTTGCTGACATGGCGGTCGGCGGAGGGCTGGCAGAACTTGCGCGTTACTCGGAGAGCGGGGCGAGCGCGGGGAGGGCGGCGAGCCAGTCGGCGAGTGGCGAGTTCCGTCGCGCCGCGCTGAGCAGTTCGGCGGTCGGCTGGGCCTTCCAGCTGCGCCAGGTGCTGAGATCCTCAGCCGTCGGGTCGAGCGCTGCCAGGTCTGCCAGGGTATTCAGGGTCATCGCGGTGTGTCTGTGGGTAGCCAGGTCGCCGAGCAGAACAGCGCGAGCCCGGCGCATGTCCTCCTCGCCAGGGTCGAACGTGATGAGATCTTCGATCATTGTGTGCAGTGCGTTCCAGTCACTTGGCGAGGCGGCCAGAAAGCTGGTCAGGGCTGCTCGGGCGTCACGCCGGTCCCGCTCGGTCGGTTCGAGCGCGGCCAGCGTGGCCAGCGCCGTGTGCACCGTCTGCCAGTGGTTCGGGGTGCTGGTGAGCTGGCTGAGCAGCAGGGCACGGGCGCGGCGTTTGTCCTCGGCCGTCGGGTGGAACCGGCCCAGCGCATCTATCAGGCATCCGCTCATCTCGAGCGTGCCCGGTTTGGCCAGCAGGCCCAGGATCGCATCACGGGCCTGGGCCTGCTGCGCGGTGGTGGCCTCGAGTTGCGTCAACGCCTCTGCCAGCGATGTGACTGCCCATCCGTCGGGGGCGCGCCCTAGGAGCCCGAGCAGCACGGTGCGAGCTTGACGTTTGTCCTCCTGTGTCGGGTCAAGCCGGAGAAGCGCCCCGGTTAGGTCCCCTGGCGGGGAGCGATGGCTTTGATCGGTGAGTAGCTGCAGCAACGCCTGGCGGATCTCGTGCCTGTCAGCGGCGGTCAGGATGCTTACCAGATCGCCGGTCTGCCAGCCGTGGCTGTGGCCGGTCAGCCGGAGAAGAGCCAGGCTGGCCAGTTGGCTGGCGTCGCCGATGGCGGCGGGCCGGTTTGCGTCACCGGGCCTGGAGCCGAGCACGGCGAGGGCCGCCCAGCCAAAGCGCGATCCAGCGATTTCGTCGTTCTGCATTCCGTCGTCCTGGCTGCGCCGCTCAACTTCTGGCGTACCCCGCCGACCGCGAGTCGACTGGCCGCCAAGCAGCGCCAGTACGGTCTCGCGGACGTGGCGGATGTCATCTGCGGTGGGGGCGAGCTGGACGATGCCCTCTGCTAGGCGTACCGCGACCGCGGGGGTGGCCTGGCCATCCAGCAGCCGTATCAGCTCCTGACGGACTGGGGGCTTGCCCTCCGCTTCTGAGGCGAGCTGGACCAGTCCGTGCACCATCGCGGCCACTGGCGCGCCTGCGCCTGCGTCGGCGTTGGCGTCGGCAAGCAGCCTGATCACTGCGTTTAGAGCCTGTCTCCTGGCCTGCAGTGTGTCGGCAAGCCGTAGCACGCCGCCGATCAGTGCCTCCGCCGTCCGGTTGTCGACCAGGCCAGGTATGTCAGCCAGCGGCGGCAGCGCGCCGAGGAGCGCCAGCAGCGCATCGCGGGCCCGGCTCTTGTCGTCGGCCGTCGAGGTCAACCGGACCACCAGGTCGACCAGTTGCGGCGCGTCGTCACGGTTGGCGGGGCTGGCCAGCCGCCGCAGAAGCGCGTCGCATACCTTCCGCTCCTCTGCCGCTGTCGGCTGGAGCCGCAGCACCGCTCGGGTAAGCAGGAGGCCTGTCCATCCGTCGGTACGCCGGATCAGCAGCCGCAGCAGCGCGCTGCGGGCTTGCCGCTTGTCCTCCGACGTTGGTGCGAGTTCGACCACCCGGTCCGCCAGCCATTCGCCGATTGCACCTGACTCGTCGATGTCCAGCATCCTGACGAGCGCATGGCGGGCCTGGCGCCGGTCGTCGGGCGTCGGTTCCAGCCGCGCCACGCTGCCTGCCAGCGGCGCGCCAACGAAACCACTGCTCTCCTTATCGAGCATTCCCAGCAGCGCTCTGCGGGCATGCTGCCGGTCATCCGCAGACGGGTCGAGCTGGGCCACGCCGTCCGCCAGCACCGCCGCTGCCCAACCGCTGACCTGGCCGGCCAGCAGCCTCAGCAGCACTTCGCGGACCTGGCGCTTGTCCTCTGCGGTGGGCACGACCTGGAGCACTGCGGGCACCAGCGCGTCGGCCCAATCGAGGTTCTCCGGGATGACCAGCATCGACTGCAGCGCCTCGCGGGCCTGCCAGTTGGACGAGTGCCAGGTCGCCACTCCGCCGAGCTCCATGCTGCCGAAGTCGGCGCCTCCGAAGTCGACGCTGCCACTCGCGACCACGAACTCTGCCCGGGCACGCCCGATGACATCTGCGAGCCCAGGTGTCCATTGCGCTTCACCGGACTCGGCGGTTACCCGGGTCAGCAGCCCGCGAAGCTCGAGTCCGGCGTCAATGACCGACAGGTCGTCAGGGATGACTTCAGACCGAGCGGCCCGGCAGATGAGCTTCCGCACCAGGGCGTCGTGCTCGGGGTGCATGGCTATTGCCGCCGGTGCCGTGTACTCCCAGTCGGAGTCGAACCAGAGGTGCGGCAGCATGATCTCAGCCGCCTGGTCGGCGGGAAGGCTGGCGATCTGCTCGGCCACCAGATATTCACGGAGCGAGCGGTGGACGAAGCGTCGCGGAATCGTCCCGGTGTCAGGGTCCGGCGGACCCAGCGCGGCGGCCACGTGATCAAGCGCCTCAGTCTCGGCTTCTCCGAGCGCGACAAACTCGGTGGCGATGTCGTCCGACCACGTCCCCATCTCCGTCCGGGGATGGCATGTCGCGCCGGCCCAGGCCCACGCCCGGAGTGTGCTCAGGCAGGCACGCAGGTCCGGCTGGCGGTTGCTGCTGCCCCGCCAGCGGCCAGTGAGCATGCGTTTCAGGACGCTGGCGTAAATGTCCCGGCGGAATTCCGGCAGTTGCTCGCTGCCTCCGATCAGGCAGTAAAAGGCCAGGATCAGGGGCACGGTAGCGGCCTGTTGCAGGCCGGGTCGCCGGGCGATCTGGGCGGTGAGGTTATCTCCCCACTCGGCCTGCGATGCGAACCAGCGGCGGATGAACGGCTCCACGTCGTCGGGGTAGCGCAGCGGCTCCAGATCGCCGATCTGATGTGACGGATGGTTCTCGTCAATTACGAGCTGATGGTTCCATGCGCCATTCCTGCTGGTCAGGATTATCCGCCAGGGCAGGGTCCCGGCCTGGCGCAGCCGGTCGGCCTTACCGTGGGCTTCGTCGAGTGAGTCGATGACCAGCAGCGTCGGCGCGTTGCGTTCGGTGAAGAACGTCCGCAGAGCATCGCTGAGCCGGGAGCTGCCCAGATCGGCGAACTGGTCGAAGGCACTCGACACGACCGCGTTCCGGATGTCACCGGCGGCCTGGAACAGCTGTGAGCAGGTCGTGAAAATAGGCAGATCTATCTCGTCTAGATTCTCCCCGGCCACCAGTGCGTCAAGCGCGTCCTCAGCGCATCGCCGGGCCAGGCGTTTGGCCAGCCAGGTTTTGCCTGAGCCGGGGCCGCCGAGCACGACAAGCCGCAGGCACCGCCTCGCTAGTTCGTCGGCATCGAGACTGTGCTCTGCCTCCTGGCCGGTGACGCTTATCCGCAACTTCCGCTCGATGGCCGCGGCGGTGAGCACCGGCCCGGCGAACCGCTGGTCCCGCGGCCACGGGTCGGTGTCAAGCCAGCCGATCAGCGTGCTGAGGTACGCCGCGACGTCGCCGCGCCGCGCGGGACCCGGCGGAAGACGGTTAAGTACCCTGGTGAGGGTCCCCATCAGGGTGCTGAAACGCTCGGCGTCACGCTCGCCCTGCGCAGCGAACTGAGCGGCAAGGTCAGCGTGCAAGTCTGTCAGCGCCGCTTCCAGCGCGTTCGCCTGGCCGGTCTCCATCCGCTCTAGACGGCTGACCAGCAGTTGCTGGAAGAACGCCGGCTCCAGGCTGGCGGCGGCGAATTCGAGCAGGCCGCGAGCGATAATCAGCGCCGCCGCCTGCGAGTCGTGGAGGGTCCGGCCTTCCCGCGCAGGCAGGCAGGCGGCGATCCGGTCGGCCAGATCCGCCACGCTGCCCTGTCCGGCCACCTGCCAGGTCTGCCGGTCCTCCAGCAGCCGGCGCAGCGCGTCAAACTCCTGCTGGCTGAGCTCCAGCGAAGTGCCCGTTGCTGCCTTGAGCAGGTTGCTCAGCTGATCGTTGCGGCGCAGCCTCCGGAACCAGCGCCGAGCCGACGATGCGAGCGCATCCGCTGCCCAGTTGACAGGCACGGCAACCGCCGCCGGGCCGATCGCGGCCCCGAGCAGCCAGGCAAGCATTTCATGAGCTTACCGATTTCACGCCGGACCTGGCCGTCCTGGCGCTGCGGGCCCTCAGCCACAACCTGGTGTCAGCCGGATAGCGGGATTTGGGCCCGCCCTGGCGACACCGGGAAGCTGATAATCGTCCAGGAATTCGATCGCGCCGGGACGCAGCAGGCGCAGCCGAGGTAATACAAGTCGACGAAGACCGCATCGAACCGGTGATTGCCGTCCACGATCGCCAGGTCGAACTGGCGGCCCTCGCCGAGCAGCCGGGGCAGCACGGCGTGTGACTCCCCGGCATGGTGCTCGATCAGCCCGGTTACCCTGGCTTCGTCGAGGAGCCGGATCAAGACCTCGTCCCGCCCGCCGCACTCGCTATATCAGCAGCCTGCCAGAAAGCACGGGCCGGGCACTGACCGCAACACAAACAGCAGTCCCTGCCGCGCGCCAGTCCCCAGGACTCCCGACATAGGGAGAAGGATCATGCAGTGCGTGGGTGGGGCTTGACCTCGTAGCGCAGGACCAGCCTGGTGCCCGGGTAGCGGCTGCCGGTGTGGTTGAGCTGGTCGCAGAGGGCGGCGAGGGCCTGGGTCCGGCGCGGTGCGGTGAGCGGGTCGAGGCGGACGAGCAGTTCACTGTCGCCGGGGATGATGTCGCCGGAGGCGGCCAGCGCTTCGCGGACGACGGCGTAGGCTTCGTCGCCGGCGCGGGCGTAATGGCCGTCCAGGGTGCGGGCGAGTGTGGTTTCGGCGTTGCAGGCCGCCATCCGGATGGCGTGGGTGATCTGCTTGACCTCGGCCTCTGGGCGGACCATGTCCGGGGCTATCTCACCAAGGCGGATCCGGGCAGGAACCGCGGCTGCGGCGTGCCCGGCCTCCTCCTGCTCGCGCCAGGCGGTTTCGACCGGGGCGTTGAGGGCGTTGATCATCTGGTTGGTGATGGTCACGGGCTGGCCGGGGGCGGGGCTGCGCAGTCCGGGCAGCGCGGCGTCGCGGGCGGCCTCGGCGGCTGCGGCGAGGGCTTCGGCCCGGCGGACCTGGGCGGCGGCGGCCTTCTTCGCCGGGTTCGGGACGAGCCGGTCCGGGTCGTCCGGGCTGGCGGCGTAGGAGTCCAGGGCGTCGAGGGCGAAGTGGGTGCGGGCGTACCGGAAGTAGTTCTCCTCCCGCCACCGCGAGGTCAGCCGCCAGCACACCTCCCCGGCGTCCAGGTCCCGCCGGGTGGTGAGCGCGTGGATCTGCCGGGTGGTCCCGCGGGTGGCGCCGCCGCGGGCGGGGACGCGGCGGGTGACCTGCCGCAGGCTGACCTGCTCGCCCTTGCGCGGCCCGTCGTTGATGTCCAGCGTGACCGTGGTGTCCGCCAGGTCATACTCGTGCTCACGGCCCCGGTCATCAGCGCAGGCGACCGTGCTGAACTCGGCTGCGGGCACGTCGGGGGCCGGCCCTTTGCGCCAGGTGAGGATGTCGAAGTCCGCGCCGGTGATGTCGGCGAGCAGTGCCGGGGACCACCCGCCCCGGTCGAAGCACACCGTTACCCGCCGCCCCTCGCCCACGACCTGCCGCAGCCTGGGGAGCAGCCGTCTCAGCTCGCCGGCCAGCGACTCCGACGGCTCGGCGGCCACCATGAACACCGGGTCGCCATCCTGATCGGTGACCCAGGTCTCCTCGGCGGCCGGGGCGGGGAACTTCAGCCGCGCGATGTGGGTCTTCTGCATGGTGCGGGTCCCGTAGTAGGCGCGGGCATGCCCATCGACGTAGAGGAAGCCCAGGGTGTCCGGCCGGGCGGCGGCGTGCCGCCGGGCCAGCGCCATGATCAGCTCAGCCGCTTGCCCGGCGGCGGCGAGCTCGCCGAGCTTGCGGCGGATCGTCTTGACCTCCGGCGCCCGGTCCAGGCCGGGCACCCGGCCCAGCGCGCCTGGCGGCACCCGGGTGGCGCCTTCGGCCCGAGGCTCGCCGGCCAGGGCCAGGAACACCAGGGTCAGCAGCGTGGCGGCCAGCCCGTAGAACCCGTTCTTGAGCTGCCCGTAGACCTCACGGGCGCAGGCGAGCAGGGCGGTGTCCTCCAGCGGCGGCAGGGCCAGCAGCAGCCCGGCCAGCGGATATCTGGCACCCCGGGCGAAGACCGGATCGGCGCCCTCGCCCAGCAGGCCCCACCGGGCCAGCACCCGCTCGCCGTCCCGCGGCACCGGGTCCGGCAGCACCGGCAGCGGCCCGCCCGCGGCCGCCGCCTCGTCATCCCGCTGATCAGGCGCGCCGGCCTGGCCGGGCTGGGCCGCCCGGCTGGCGTCATCGCCGCCGGCGCCGGCACAGGAGGCGGCCACCCGGCCAAGCGCGCTGCGGACGCTGAACGTCGACACCCCGGTCGCCGCGGCGATCTGCCGCAGAGTCTTGCCAGCGGCATCCAGCCCGGCGATCTGGGCGATCATCCCGGGCGTCAGCTTCGACGCGCCCTTCGGGCCGCGCCGGGCCGGGACCAGCCCGGCCACCCCGCCGGCGGCCAGCGCCCGGTCCCACCGCCACACCGTGGCCGGGTCTGCCCCGAACGCCGCAGCGACCTGGCCCTGGCTGGCCGCACGGAGCCGGACCAGCTGCACCGCCGCCAGCCGCCGTCCCGCCTCGTCCCCGCCATCCCAGGCGAACGTGGCCAGCCCGTGCACCGTCACCAGCCCGCCGCCGTCCTCCCCGGCCATCACACCGACGCCGGGCGCGATCTCCGCCGCCCCTTCGGGCAGCAGCGGCAGCACCGGCTGGGTGAGCATACGGCCCATCATCCACCCCATCCGCCCGGCAATTATCTTGCAATAATTTTCTCACATATCGGGCAAGCGGAACGGCAGCGACACGCCAAAGGTGCAGATCAGCCCGGCAACGGCATCCAGGCACCAGCCTCTATATCAGGAGTCCTGGTCCCGCTGATATGGCGTTGTTACATGTCATCGGGGTGACCGTTGGAAGCGCGCCCGAATTGGGTCCTGGGCGCCGGGGCAGCATGCGCTGCGGCACACGTGCGCCAGGAGACCTAAGTCTGGCTAGCCGACGGGAATGCCCGCCCGACGATCTCCTCGACGTCCAGGTACGCGCCGCCAGCGCCGTCGGCACCGTCCGGATCGCGGTCGCGGTCACTGGCGAGCGTGTCGTTGATCGCCGTCACGAAGCCAGGCAGGGCGCTGTGCAGCACCTGGAGCTGCGGGTCTGTGCCGCCGCGGTCCACAGCGTCTTGCCCGGCAGGTCGGCGATCAGCGCACGGACCAGGAAGCGGGCCGCCGTGACGCGCCATCCTGGATTGTCGGCGGCCGCGCCGGCTACCTCGCTTGCCAGCGCGTACAGGCAGGCGAGGTCGTAGGCGTCGGTCGCGGATGCCGGCTCGGAGGCGGCCATGTCCGGGCCGGACAGCCATCCGATCGCCTGTCCCCGCAGGCCGGGCTGAGCCGAGGCCAGCCAGCAGATCGCCTGGCGCACCCGGTACCGGCGCAGCAGGCCGGGATCCGGTGGCCGCATCCGTTCGATGGCGTCGACCGCCTGCGCATACGCCGCATGGGCCTGGGCATAGCCGTCCGGCCGGCCGGTGCCGGGGGAGGCGGTGCCAACCCCGGCGGCGGCGAGCTGGTCGAGGCTGTCCGCGAGTCCGGCAAGCAGGTACGGTCGCGGTCGCGATGACTTCGCGAGCAGATCGGCGGCCTGGTCTGGGCCGTCCTGGACCGGGCCTCCCGCGGCTGGCGCGGCCTGACGATGACCCCAGACGGCCTGCGGCTCCTGCAAGACCTGCGCCGCTCGCTGCTCGAGCCACCCCGCCAACTGCGGCCACGCGCCGTCACCGCGGCCCAGCCCGAAGATCAGCCAGAAATTGTCGGAGCCACCGCATAACCTCACCATGAAGCTGGAACCCGCGCCCGCCGATTTACACCGGATTCCGGACGCCACCCGCGCGACCCCCTGCCGCGACATCCTCCATCGGCTCCATCCCAGCAGTCTGCCAGCAGCGCCCTAAGGTCTGGCCGGGCAGAGCTCGCTAACCCCCGGACCCCCTCACCGCAGAGCTATCCATCTGGATGCCCGGCTTCGAGCCATTAGAGCGTGGCTACGTGCTCAACGACGGGACCGGTGCTGGCGGCACGAGCGCCGACTGGATCAGTGTCCACGGTTCGAGGAAACCCGCGAGACCGGAGGAAAAGACTCAATGTGGGGCGTTGGTCCCTGCCTCCTGGTGTTGTCGTGGTGCCAGCGTGAAAGAGCCCCTGAGTGCCCGCCCGCCGAGGGCCCTGGCGGAGCTTGATCAAGGGCTCCCACGGCGTCTAGGAGGTAGGCCCGATGAAACGTTTGTTCTTTGTACTCGCCGCCACCGTCATGGCTGCGGCCATGGGCCCGGCCGCGGCGATGACCACTGCGGCGGCCACGGTTTCCGCTGCGGCCACCACTACCGCGATCACGTTGAAGCCGACCGCCGGGCTGCCCACCACCACGGTGACGGCGCATGGCATCGGGTTTGGGCCGGGCGAGACGGTGACCGTGGACTTCGATACCACCCTGGCCGCCACGGCCACGACCTCCACGGCCGGATCATCCACCACCTCGCTCAAGGTGCCCGGCGCGGCGCTGCCCGGGCGGCACACCGTGACCGCCACCGGCCAGGCCAGCAACCTGTCGGCGCATGCCCACTTCTGGGTGCGCACCAACTGGGCCAAGTTCCGCTTCAGCGACCGCAACAGCGGGTTCAACCCCTACGAAAATGTGCTGTCCCCCGCCAACGTCGCTGGCCTCACCAAGGCATGGAGCGTCCGCACTGGCGGACCCATCAGCTACTCCTCCCCGGCGGTGGTAAACGGGGTGGTGTACGGGGGGTCGGGCAACGGCAGCGTCTACGCTCTGAACGCCGCCACCGGCGCCAAGCTGTGGAGCTATCCCACTGGCACCAGCGTCTTCTCCTCCCCGGCAGTGG
>JBKQSL010000427.1:0-6955 GCA_052143655.1 Streptosporangiaceae bacterium
GCGGTCCCCGGGCCGGCCCGGGGACCGCGGCCAGCGGGCTGGTCATCGTGGCCAAGCCAGGCGGCTGGACCTCGCATGACGTCGTGGCCAGGATCCGGCGGCTGGCAGGCACCCGGCGCGTCGGCCATGCCGGCACGCTCGATCCGATGGCCACCGGGGTGCTGGTCGTCGGCGTGGAGAGGGCGACCCGGCTGCTCGGCTACCTGGCGCTGGCCAGCAAGGAGTACCAGGCCACCATCCGGCTCGGCGAGTCGTCGAGCACCGACGACGCCGACGGTGAGATCACCGCGCGGCAGTCGGCGGAGGGCCTGGACGCCGCGGCGATCCGGGCCGCGGCCGGCCCGCTCACCGGGCAGGTCCAGCAGGTCCCCCCGGCGGTCAGCGCCATCAAGGTCGGCGGCCAGCGGGCTTACCGGCTGGCCCGCGATGGCCGCCCGGCCGACCTCGCGGCCAGGACCGTCACGATCTGGTCGCTGGACATCCGGGCGATCCGGCCGGCGGGCCCGGTACTCGACGTGGACGTCGATGTCACCTGCTCCAGCGGCACCTACATCCGCGCGATCGCCCGCGACCTGGGCGCCGCGCTGGGCGCCGGCGGCCACCTGACGGCGCTGCGCCGGACCCGGGTGGGCCCGTACACCGCGGCGGCCGCGCGCACGCTCGACCAGCTGTCGGCGAACTGGGACCTGATCCCGCTGGCGGATGCCGCCGCGGCGGCGTTCCCGCGCCGCGACCTCAGCCCGGAGGAGGCCCGGCTGGTCGCGCACGGTGGCCGGCTGCCCGCGGCTGAGCCCGGCCCTGACCCCGGTCCGGCCGCAGCTGCCGGGCCGGCCGGGCCATCCGGGCCGCCAGGCCCGGTGGCCGCGTTCGGGCCGGACGGCACGCTGATCGCGCTGCTGGCCCAGGACGGCGGCACCGCCCGGCCGCTGGCGGTGTTCGTGGGCTAGCCGGCGGCATGGCAGGCTTAAGCCGACCGCGGACCAGCACGCACCTTGAGGGGAGAGCCGCGCCATGCAGCGGTGGCAGGGCCTGGACGAGGTGCCCCCGGACTGGGGGCCCTGCATTGTCACCATCGGCGTCTTCGACGGAGTGCACCGCGGTCACCAGCGCATCGTCGCCCGGGCCCGGCAGATTGCCGCCGAGCGCTCGCTGCCGGTAGTCGTGGTGACCTTCGACCCGCACCCGGACGAGATCGTCCGGCCGGGCTCGCACCCGCCCTTCCTGTGCACCGCCAGGCGCCGTGCCCAGCTGCTGGCCGGCCTCGGGGTGGACGCGGTGTGCCTGCTGCCGTTCACCCGCGAGTTCTCCCGCCTGGGGCCGGAGGAATTCGGCCGGGCCGTGCTGGTGGAGCGGCTGCACGCGGCCGCTGTCGTGGTCGGCGAGAACTTCCGGTTCGGCCACCGTGCGGCCGGCGACGTGGCGCTGCTGGCCGAGCTGGGCGAGAAGTACGACTTCACCGCGGAGGGCGTGCCACTGGTGGCGCAGGATGAGGTGCTGATCTCCTCCAGCGAGATCCGGGATCTGCTCGGCGCCGGGGACGTGGCCGCCGCCGCCCGCCTGCTCGGCCGCCCGCACCGGGTGGAGGGCGTCGTGGTGCGCGGTCACCAGCGCGGCCGTGCGCTCGGCTTTCCCACCGCTAACCTGCAGACCCCGCCGCACACCGCGATCCCCGCCGACGGGGTGTACGCGGGCTGGCTCGCCACGCTGGGCCCGGATGGCGCGGAGGCCGGCCGGTGGCCCGCGGCGATCTCGGTCGGCACCAACCCGACCTTCGACGGTCAGGACCGGACCGTCGAGGCCTACGCGCTGGACCGCGATGACCTGGACTTGTACGGGGCGCACGTGGCCGTCGACTTCGCGGCCCTGCTGCGCGGCCAGGCCCGGTACTCCTCGGCGGCGGAGCTGGTCGAGCAGATCGGCCGTGACGTCGCCGCCGCGCGGCGGATCACCGCGGCGGGCTAGCGCGGCTGCGCGGGCCGCTGCGGCCGGGTGCGGGCCGCACGAGCATCACCGGGCCCCGGCGGCGCAGCATGGCAATCGCCTGCCGCGCCGCCGGGGTGGCCGCGATCAGGCCGGCCGCCTCAGTCACCCGGGTTCTTCTTTCTGCTAGTCATGACATGGCCGCCTGGCCGCATCCGGCTCAGAACAGGCCCATCGGCTCAGGGTCGTAACTGACCAGCAGGTTCTTGGTCTGGCTGTAGTGCTCGAGCATCATCTGGTGGGTCTCCCGGCCGATGCCCGACACCTTGTAGCCGCCGAACGCAGCACCCGCCGGGTACTGGTGGTAGCAGTTAGTCCAGACCCGGCCGGCCTGAATCGTCATGACCGGATTGCCGCCAGGCAGGGACGAACGTCCGGTGTCGGGTCCTTTCCCGGGCCGTCCGGATGGCATGCCCGTGCGTGATACCGTTGGAGACGGCCGGATTTCCGGCTTGGTCAGCTGTACCCTCAGACGGCTGGCCCAGGGGAGGCGTTCAACTCGCTCTCGGCGGCGAGCCCTCGCCTGATGACCAACCACGAAGATGGGACTGACACGTGCCGCTGGACACCGCCGTCAAGAAGGACATCATCGCCGGGCACGCGACCAGCGAGGGTGACACCGGCTCGCCGGAGGTCCAGGTCGCGCTGCTGACCCGGCGCATCAACGACCTGACCGAGCACCTGAAGGTGCACAAGCACGACCACCACAGCCGCCGCGGCCTGCTGCTGCTGGTCGGCCGGCGCCGCCGGCTGCTGCAGTACCTGGCCCGCACCGACATCACGCGCTACCGCGCGCTCATCGAGAAGCTTGGCCTGCGCAGGTAGCGCGGGCGCAGCGCGCGGAGCGCGCGCCAGACAACTGAATACCACCACAGCGAACGACATGTCCCGCGGCCGCAGCCCGGAGCGCTGATAGCGCCGCATAGGGCCGGTCCTCGGTAGTGGTTCTCGGGCCGGATCCGCGCGGCAGTCGCCGTGCCGGACGGCCGGGCCGAGAGCTTCGATCGAAGACCGGTCGGCAGTTAGCCCGGCCGAGCCGGCCGACCATACCGATGCCCAGCACAGTGCCCCACTGGCGGCGGGCGGACGCGGGACCTCAGTCAAGGAGGTCCACCCGTGGAGGGTGCGTATACCGCCGAAGTCGTCATCGACAACGGCCCGTTCGGAGTCCACAAGATCCGCTTTGAGACCGGCAGGCTGGCCAGGCTGGCCGCCGGCTCCGCCGTCGTATTCCTCGACGACGAGACCATGGTGCTGTCCGCGACCACCGCGTCCAGGCACCCCAAGGACAACCTCGACTTCTTCCCCCTCACGGTGGACGTCGAGGAGCGCATGTACGCCGCCGGCCGCATTCCCGGCTCGTTCTTCCGCCGGGAAGGCCGTCCGTCCGAGGACGCCATCCTGACCTGCCGGCTGATCGACCGGCCGCTGCGGCCCTCGTTCGTCAAGGGCCTGCGCAACGAGGTGCAGATCGTCGAGACGATCATGGCGCTGCACCCTGAGCATCTCTACGACGTCGTGGCCATCAACGCCGCCTCGCTGTCCACCCAGCTGGCCGGGCTGCCGTTCTCCGGCCCGATCGGCGGGGTCCGGGTGGCGCTGATCCGCGGCCAGTGGGTGGCGTTCCCGACTCACCCGCAGCTGGAGGAGGCCACCTTCGACATGGTGGTGGCAGGCCGGGTGCTGGAGGACGGCGACGTCGCGATCATGATGGTCGAGGCTGAGTCGACGCCGAGCACGCTGCGGCTGCTCGCTGACCCCGGCAGCGGTGCCGTCGGCCCGACCGAGGAGACCGTGGCGCTGGGCCTGGAGGCGGCCAAGCCGTTCATCAAGGCCCTGTGCGAGGCGCAGGTGCAGATCGCCGCGCTCGCCGCCAAGGAGACCGCTGACTTCCCGGTGTTCGTCGACTACAGCCAGGACCTCCACGAGGCCCTCAGCACGGAGGTCTCCGCCGAGCTGGCCAAGGCGCTGACGATCGCGGGCAAGCAGGACCGCGAGGCCGAGACCGACCGGGTCAAGGCGCTGGCCGCCGAGCGGCTCGGCGGCCAGTTCGAGGGCCGGGAGAAGGAGATCAGCGCCGCGTTCCGGGCGCTGACCAAGAAGCTGGTCCGCGAGCGGGTCATCCGCGAGAGCACCCGCATCGACGGCCGGGGCCTGGCCGACATCCGTCAGCTGTCAGCCGAGGCGCACGTGCTGCCGCGGGTGCACGGCTCGGCGCTGTTCGAGCGCGGCGAGACCCAGGTGCTGGGCGTCACCACGCTGAACATGCTGCGGATGGAGCAGATGATCGACACGCTCAATCCGGAGCGCACCAAGCGCTACATGCACAACTACAACATGCCGCCGTACTCGACCGGCGAGACCGGCCGGGTCGGCTCGCCCAAGCGCCGGGAGATCGGCCACGGGGCGCTCGCCGAGCGGGCGCTGATCCCGGTGCTGCCCACCCGCGAGGAATTCCCGTACGCGATCCGCCAGGTTTCCGAGGCGATCGGGTCCAACGGGTCCACCTCGATGGGCTCGGTCTGCGCCTCCACCATGGCGCTGCTGGACGCTGGCGTGCCGCTGAAGGACATGGTGGCCGGCATCGCCATGGGCCTGATCCACGAGGGCGGCCAGTACGTCACGCTCACCGACATCCTCGGGGCCGAGGACGCGTTCGGCGACATGGACTTCAAGGTCGCCGGTACCCAGGACGTCATCACCGCGCTGCAGCTCGACACCAAGCTCGACGGCATCCCGGCGTCCGTGCTCGCCGCCGCGCTCAAGCAGGCCCGCGGCGCCCGGCTGACCATCCTGGAGGTCATGCGCGAGGCGATCGACGCTCCGGCGCCGATGAGCGAGAACGCGCCGCGGATCATCACGGTGAAGGTCCCGGTCGACAAGATCGGCGAGGTGATCGGGCCCAAGGGCAAGATGATCAACTCGATCCAGGAGGACACCGGCGCCGAGATCACGATCGAGGACGACGGCACGATCTACATCGGCGCCACCGACGGCAAGTCGGCCGAGGCAGCCCGGTCGGCCATCAACGCGATCGCCAACCCGCACATCCCCGAGGTCGGCGAGCGGTTCCTCGGCACCGTCGTGAAGACCACGGCGTTCGGTGCCTTCGTGTCGCTGCTGCCGGGCAAGGACGGCCTGCTGCACATCACCCAGATCCGCAAGCTGCACGGCGGCGCGCGGATCGAGAACGTCGATGACGTCGTCAAGGTCGGGGACAAGATCCAGGTCGAGATCCGCGAGGTCGACGACCGGGGCAAGCTGTCGCTGGTGCCGGTAGAGGTCGTCGAGCGGGAAGCGGCCGGGGAGAACCTCGGCGGTTCCGACGAGGGCCGCGGCCGGGACCGTGGTGACCGGGACCGTGGTGACCGGGACGGCGGCGGCGACCGCGGTGACGCCGGCCACTTCCGCACCCGGCAGCGCAACCGCGGATCCGGCGGGTCCGGAAACTCATGACGCCGGTCTCCCGGCAGCCGTCGGCCGGCGACCCGGCCGTCTCTCGCACCGTCCTGCCGGGCGGCCTGCGGGTGGTAACCGAGTCGCTGCCGGCGGTGCGGTCCGTCGCGTTCGGCATCTGGGCGGGGGTCGGGTCCCGGGACGAGGACACCGACCATGTCGGAGCCACGCATTACCTTGAGCACCTGCTGTTCAAGGGCACGGCCCGGCGGTCCGCGCTGGACATCTCGGCCGCGATCGACGCGGTGGGCGGCGAGCTGAACGCCTTCACCGCCAAGGAGTACACCTGCTACTACGCCCGGGTGCTCGACGCGGACCTGCCGCTGGCCATCGACGTGCTGTGCGACATGGTCAACAACTCAGCGATCGAGGACAAGGACGTCGAGGCCGAGCGCGGCGTGATCCTCGAAGAGATCGCGATGAACGACGACGACCCGGCGGACACCGCGCACGAGGCGCTCACCTCGCGGCTGTTCGGTGACACGCCGCTCGGCCGGCCGATCCTCGGCCCCGCCGACTCGATCAACGCGATCACCCGCGCGCAGATCGCCGAGCACTACGCGACCTGCTACACCCCCGACAACCTGGTGGTGGCCGCCGCGGGCAGCCTGGTGCACGAGGAGGTCGTGGAGCTCACCTGCCAGTCGTTCGGCGCGCTGCTGGACGGCAGCCGGCCGGCCCGGCCGCCGCGGCTGACCGGTGACGGCGACGGCGACATGGGCCGCGGGGTCAGCCTGGTCTCCCGTCCGCTCGAGCAGGCCAACCTGGTTCTCGGCTGCGCCGGGCTGTCGCGGACCGACGACCGCCGGTTCGCGCTCGGCGTGCTGAACGCCGCGCTGGGCGGCGGCATGTCGTCGCGGCTGTTCCAGGAGGTGCGCGAGAAGCGCGGGCTGGCCTACTCGGTGTACAGCTTCAGCTCCCAGCACGCCGAGACCGGGATCTGGGGGGTCTACGCCGGCTGCCTGCCGGCCAAGGCCGACGAGGTCCTGGCCATCTGCCTGGACGAGATCGCCAAGGTCGTCGACGGCGGCCTGGCCGACGAGGAACTGGACCGCGGCAAGGGACAGCTGCGCGGGTCCATCGTCCTCGGCCTGGAGGACCCGTCATCGCGGATGAGCAGGCTGGGCAAGGCCGATCTGGTGTACCCGCGGCTGGAGCCGGTCGAGGAGGTGCTCGCCGCGATCGAGACGGTCACCCACGACGACGTCCGCGCGGTCGCGGCGCAGGTGCTCGCGCAGCGCAAGGCGCTTGCCGTGGTCGGCCCGTTCGACGACGCGGACGGCTTCGCCGCAGCGCTCAGCTGACTTGCGGCCGGCCTGGCGGCCGGCTGGCTCACGGCTGGCCAGGCGCTGACGGCAGGGTCAGCGCGGCCGGCCCCCGCAGTACGGTCTCGGCCCGCTGCAGCAGCCGGCCAAAGCTGGCCTGCAGCCGCGCCAGCTCGGTCAGGTTCTGGCTGATGAGCGCCTGCTGATAGGCGGCCTCCACGGTCAGCCAGGTGTTCACGAAGTTCACCCGTGTC
>JBKQSL010000428.1:0-7145 GCA_052143655.1 Streptosporangiaceae bacterium
CACCGGTCGTGCAGACTGCCGAAATCCGCACGGTCGCCGCCGATGAGCTGTGGCTCAGCCCGGCATACCAGCGAGACTGCGCCGCATTCCACTTCACCTGGATCCCGGATCACGCGGCCGTGCGGCCCGTGCTCGCGCAGGTCGAGGAACGGCTGGCGGCGCTGGCGGCGCGGCCGCACTGGGGCAAGCTTTTCGGCATGGGACCGGTGGAGGTGGCCGCGCAGTTCCCGCGGGCGGAGGACTTCCGGCGGCTCATGGCGGACTACGACCCTGCGGGCAAGTTCCGCAACGCTTTCCTGGCTCGTTACCTGCCGGCCTGATCCCCGCGGTCGTGGCCCCGTACCTGGCGGCCTGACCCGCGGGCCTGGCCCGCGGCCCGGCGATCCGCTGGCGACCCGGTTCACGGTCCTTTGGGCTCGTGTTAGCCGTCCGGAGCTGGGTAAGTCACCCGATGATTACAAGACGATCTTTTTCTGTACATGTTCATGCTAAGCTCGTCCGCAATGTTCCTTAGAGCGTTGTATGCCGCAATTTCGGGGTGCGCTATCACGGCAGCCAACGGCTCGGGTCAGCAGCGGGGGGCGGAGCGCTCTGCATGAGGAGCTCAGCGAAGCCGTATGGTTAGCCGTACCGGGAGAGCCGCGTCCTTGGCGGACACCAGCTGCGCGGACCGGCGGCACCTGACCGATTCTGGCTACCTGCCGGCCAACTCCGGCGGCCAGGTTCTAGGGTGCGGGGCCGTCCATTCTGGCTGCCCGGACCGCCTGCGCCTGCCGTCGCTCGCGCCCCGGCACCAGCCGCTGACCGGCGGCGGGCCGGCATGACGGCCACGGTTCCCAGCACCAGCACAGGCGGCGGGTACCCCGGCCAGGACGACACGGCCGCCCAGGGGCAGCAGCGCCACGCCCGGCAGCAGGTTAGCGCCGACGAGGGCCCCCGGCCGGGCAGCGGGGACCACACCGGGCTGAACCGGATCGCCCGGGGCAGCACGCTGAACCTGGTCGGCGCCGGGCTCTCGGCCGCCGCGACGATGGCCGTCACGGTGCTGGTGGCCAGGGAATTCACCAAGCCGGCCGCGGGCGCGTTCTTCGCCGCCACATCCTTGTTCCTGATCATCGAGACGCTCGCCAACCTGGGCGCCTACAACGGCGCGATCTACTTCCTCGCCCGGCTGCGCACGCCGGGCCAGGTCGCCACCATGATGCGGGTAGCAGTGGTCCCGGTCGTGGTGCTGTCGGTCGCGGCAGGCTGGGCGCTGTTCGCATTCGCCGGGCCGCTGGCGCACATGCTGCTCGGCGGTCATCTGGAGCAGGGCGCCGGCCCGGCGTCCGTAGCCCGGCTGCTGCGCGCGCTGGCGCTCACGGTCCCGTTCGCGTCCCTGCTGGACACCTTTCTCGGCGCCAGCCGGGGCTTTCACGACATGCGGCCGACGGTGCTGGTGGACCGGATCGGGCGGTCAGCGCTCCAGCTGGCCGGGGTCGTCATCGCCGTGCTGTCGGGCGTCACCGCCCTGCTGGCTCCGCTGTGGGCGCTGCCGTATGTGCCGGCGGCGGTGCTCGCGTGGCTGTGGTTCCGGCGGATATCGCGCCGCGCGCTGGCGGCTGCAGCCGCCAGCCAGCCGGCCCCGGCCCAGCGTCCCGGGCGGCCGCCGGGCGCGAGGGCAGCGGCCCGCGAGGCCGGGGCCTGCGTCGGGGTGTTCTGGCGATTCACCGCGCCGCGGGCGATGGCGACCACCGCGCAGATCATCATCCAGCGCCTGGACATCGTCCTGGTGGGCATCATGCGCGGCCCGGCCGCAGCCGCCATCTACACGGCCGCCACCCGGTTCCTCGTCGTCGGGCAGCTGGGCAACATGGCGATCGGGATGGCCGCCCAGCCCCAGCTGGCCTACCTGTTCGCGAAGCGGGACCGGCGCAGCGCGAACTCGGTCTACCAGGCGACCACGGCCTGGCTGATCATCCTGACCTGGCCGCTGTACCTGCTCGCGGTCATCTACGGGCCGGCCGTGCTGACGATCTTCGGTCGTTCCTACCGGGCCGGCGCGGGGGTCATGGTGATCCTGGGCCTGACCATGCTGCTGACCACGGCCTGCGGGCAGGTCGACGTGGTGCTGACGACCGCGGGCCGCAGCAGCTGGTCGCTGGCGAACTGGCTGCTGGCGGTCGTCATCAACGTCGGACTGGATCTCGCCCTCATCCCGCGCTACGGGATCACCGGCGCGGCGATCGGCTGGGCAGTCGCCCTGGCTGTCACCAATCTGGTCATGCTCATTGAGGTGGGCGCTATAGTGCGGGTTAGCCCGTTCGGGCGCGGCTGTGTGGCCGCCTGTGCGCTCGCGACAGCGTCCTTCGCGGTGATCCCGCTGGCGCTGCGCGCGGTCGCGGGCCCCGGTCCGGTCGTCTCCGCGCTCGCCGTGCTCGGCGGGTGCGCGCTGTTCGCAGCCGGGCTGTGGCGGCTGCGCCGCCCGCTCCAGCTGACAGCGATGCCGGGCATGGCCGCGCTGGCCGCTCCAGCGGCGGCGCTGAACGGCATGAGGTCACGCGGCACCGCGGCACTGGCACGGCGCCGCGCGGGCGGCGCGGCCGGCACCTAGCGCGTACTGGGAGCCCGTCGTCGTATCTTCGGGCAGCGCCATGCAGGCAGAGAGGCAGGGAAATGCGTCGGTATCTTCTGGCGGCACTATGGCCGGCCGGGATGGCAGCCATCGCGGCCGGCACGGTCGTCGCGGCCCGGCGAGCGCAGGCCGGGCCCTCCCGGCCGCCCGCGTCGGCTCCGCCTGCCGACGGCGGTCTCGCCGCCCAGAACGGCTCAGCGGCGGCACTGGGCCAGCAGGCGGCGGCGCACGACGTGCGGGCCGGCGTCAACGGCAGCCAGCCGGGCGGTGATTCCTGGCGCGGCCCGGGGACGGCCACGGCCGCGACCCGGATCCTCGAGCACGGTGCCGCCCGGCGCGTGCTGTCGTCCGGCATCGCCAGCAAGGTCGCCGGCGGCGCGGCCGGGACGGGTGTGCGCAAGCTGGCCGCCGGGGCTGGCGCCAGCACGGACTGGCGCACCGATCTGCTCCGGCTGGGAGCGCTGAGCTGCGCCAGCGGCGTGCTGTCCTACGGGGTCATGACGCTGCTAGGCCCGGCGGTCATGCGCTACGGGCCAGCCGTCGACGAGCCGATGCATGACTGGGTCAACGATCATCAGATCCGGGTATGGGCCGCGGTCATGGGGCGCCTGAACAAGGTCGGCAACACCTGGACGACCTGGGGAGCGGCCGGGACGGCGGCAGTGTGCCTGGGCGTCACGTATCCGCGCAAGAAGTGGCTGCCGCCCGCCGCGCTCGGGTCCGCGATCCTCGTGGATCACTACGCCACCATCGCGCTGCGCCGCACCTTCGGGCGAGTGGGGCCGCCGACCAGCCCGCTCGGCACCTACCCGTCGGGCGGAACCGACCGGATCATCATGTTCTACGGCCTGATCGCGCACATGCTGTGGCGGCAGTTCAGCGGGACCGACCGCGGCAAGGTGTGGACCCTCGGGGCGATGGCCGCCCTGTGCTTCAACCAGGCTTACTGCCGTGAGTACCTGAGCAAGCACTGGTTCACCGACATCCTGGCCGGCTTCCTGTACGGCGGAGTTCTGCTGGCTCCGTTCATGGCCGCGGTGAACTGGATCGCCGGGCCGCCGGCGCTGGCCGCCGGGCCGGCCGACCCCGGGCAGCCGGAGGCCCCGGCCGCGTAGCGCTGTCGCGAGAAGCCGGCCCGGGCCGAACCGCCCGGGCCGGCTTCTCGCGTTCCTGAGTGCACCCGATGGCACGGCGGCGCCCGCGGCAATGTGATTTATTCCCGGCGGAATTCTGCGGTCATGCTGGGCAGGCTTTGCCGTCCGGCGCCCGCCACCGCATTCCCGGCGGCCTGCCGGGTAACGGCGTGCGGCGGGCCAGTTATTCGCGCACTGCGGTCGCTGACGGGCCGAAGGACCCTGGCCTTCGGGCGCGGACGGGCGCATACTCACACTGGGGTGGTATACCGATCCGGCCAGCCGGCCGCTGGTTGGCGGAAGAAGATGATGGCGATGATCGCCGATCAGCAATTCGAGACCGCGGATCGTCCGATTTCGAATCTCGACCGGTGCAACCTGTGCAGCAGGCCCCGCGCGGTGCACGGCATCGACTGGACCTGCTCGCCGGGCCGCACCGCCAGCACCGCCCGCGTCATCGCGGGCACCGTCCTGGCCGGCCTGCTCGCGCTCGCCGGCATCCTCACCATCACCGTGACCAGCGACACCGCCGGATCGGCGGGCACGCTGGGCGCGGCCAGCATGCTGATCGGCATGACGCTGGTGGTATGCGCCGCGATTATCGGCGGCCGCCAGCATTCCTGACCCGGCTGGCTCAGCCGACGACGAGCGCGGTCCGCTCCGGGGCTGATGCGACCGCCGCTACCGCCGGATGCCGCACGCCGGCCCGCCAGGACGCCAGCTGGAAAGTGCCCGTGAAGCTGAGCTCGGCGACGAGACGGTCGCCGCCCGCGGGCCAGCCGAAGCCGACGAGGGCATCGCTGCTGGCCCAGGTGCCCGGCACGGCGGTCAGCTTTCCGGAGCTGGTCGCGGCCACCTCGATCTGCATCGCCAGCTCGCCGTCGTCGCTGCCGGAGCCCTTACTCACCTGCACTGCGAGGTAACGGCCGTCCGGGCTGAACCTGGCGTCCGCCGCGGAGCTGCCCGCAGGCAGCACGATCACCGTCGGCCGGCCGGTGCCGAGGCTGAGTACCCGGATGCGGCAGCGCGGCGTGCATGGCTGCGCCCAGGCCAGCTGTCCCGCCGCCGCCGCCAGCACCGCGTCGAAGTTGCGGCCGCCCCGGGGCCCCGCCGGGTTCCACAGCCGGGCACCCCCGCCGTCCGCCCCGCGCCCCGCGGCCATCAGCAGCAGGCCGCGATCCGTGCCCTGGCCGATCAGGTATCCCGCCGGGAGCCGGACCGGGGCGCCCGCGGCCACGCCGGACGTGCTGACCTCTCGCGCGATGCCCGCCGCGGTGGCGATATCGGCGCCAGGCCGGTAGCTGGTCAGCCACAGCCCCCCGGGTACCGCAGCGGGTGCGACCAGGTCGGCGGCGCCGATCCGGACAGCAGAGCGAGCCTGCGCAGCCAGGAAATAGACCGGCCGAGGCGAGCCGGCGCATGAGCCGCACTGGGCTGGCGCCAGGGCCGACGGCTGGATCGCCCATCCGCCCGCTGCCTGGGTGAACACGTATCCGGCGGAGTTCCGCGGCAGGCCGCCGATCAGCTGGCGGCGACCGGTCCCTGGCCAGTACCAGGCGGGCTGGGGGCCCGCCGCAGGCAGCCGCGCCCCCGGTCCCCAGGGCAGCGTCGGCCCGGCAACCCCATCCGGGCCGCCGGGCAGCCCTGCGGATCCGGTCCTGACTGCCCGGGCTGGGCCTGCCGCGGCAGGCTGCGGCCGATGACGGCCCGCAGGCCGCCCGCCGCCTGACAAATGCTGCCCGGCCACGACCCCGATCAGGACGAGCACGACGAGCACCACGACGACGGCCAGCCACCAGCGTCGCAGCGGTCCGGCCGCGCGATCGCTGCCCTGGCTGAGAACGTCCGGCATCGCACTCCCGCGAGAACCCTGGGCCGGTGCCCTCTCCACGATACGGCGCCGTGGCGGCGGCACAGCGCCCGGCAGGCCCGGCCCGGCGGCACCGGTGGTACTGTCCTGGAGTTCAGCGGGCGCCGGAAAGCCCGGCGGGCTCGCCACGAGGCAGGTGCCGGCATGACCGACGACACGGAGATCGCGTACCCGGCGGCCGTCCCCGGGACGCCGGTGCTGAGCAGCAGCGGGAGCCAGATCGGCACCCTGGAGCATGTCCTGCAGGTCCCCGACCTCGACGTTTTCGACGGGATCGTGATCGCGACCCGAGATGGGCTGCGGTTCGTCGACGCGGTGCAGGTGCGCCAGATCACCCGCGGCAGCGTCCGGTGCGGGATTGATGATGTGCAGGCCGCGCAACTGCCGGCCCCGGACGGCCCGCCGGTGTACCGGGTCGATGCGCTGGCGGATTCCGGGCACAACCTGCATGACACCCTCGGCCGCATGTTCGGCCGCCCGCACTGGAAGCGGGAGCACGACTAGGCTGCCCCGCCAGCATCGCGCTGCCGGACTGCCGCAGGCGTGGTCCCGGGGCGGTCGCAGCCGCCGGCCGGTTCGCCGCGGGTGCCAGCGGGTACTAGACCCGCCAGGACCGTGCATGGATTCTGGCTGCGGCTGTTAGGGAAGCGTTAGGAAAAGCCCTGCTGGCCTCCCGCGGGTATTGACTGCCAGCGGGCGGCGGCCACGGGCCCTCGTTGGCCGCCGCCCAGCCGAGGGCAGGCCCCGCAGGAGGTGCCCGCAGATGACCCGTTATGTGACCAGGGACCTGGCGGCTGTCGGCGCCGCGATCGCGGCGCCGCTGCTGGCCGCGCTGGTGCTGCTGCCGTGGCGCTCCGACTGGTCGAACACCAACGTGGCACTGCTCCTGGTGGTGGTCATCGTCGCGGTAGCCGCGATCGGCAACCGCCTCGCCGGCGCGCTCGCGGCGGTCGGCGCGGCGGTCTGGTTCGACTTCTTCTACACGGTGCCTTACGAGCGGTTCAGCATCCGCAGCTCGTCGGACATCCGGACGTTCATCCTGCTGCTGGTGGCAGGAGTGGCGGTGTCCCAGCTGGCCGCGCGGGCGCGGCGGCTGAAGGTGATCACTATCACTGACGCGCGGTACCTGGGGCTGATCCGGGAGAGCGCGGCGCTAGCCCAGACGGCCCGCTCCCCGGACGCTGTGGTTGACCATGTCCGGCAGCAGCTCACCGGGCTGCTTGAGCTGACCGCCTGCCGGTTCGAGTACGGCACCCTGCTCGGTCACCCGCCGCGGCTGGAGCCTGACGGCACGATCGTGACCAGGCATGGCCGCTGGGACGCCGATCAGGCCGGGATGCCCGCCGAGGACGTGGAACTGCGGGTATTCGGCAACGGCGAGTATTACGGCCGGTACATGCTGACCCCGAAGGCCGGCTCCGCGCCGCCGCTGCAGGCCAGGCTGGTGGCCGTCACCCTCGCTGACCTGGCCGGGCGGGCGCTGGGCGGCGCGGCACCCGCCCGGCAGGACAGCTGACGACCCGGCCGG
>JBKQSL010000429.1:0-31969 GCA_052143655.1 Streptosporangiaceae bacterium
CTGCGGCTGCGTCACCGCTCGCTGGATCTGCGCCGCGCGCCGATGCGCGAGGCGCTCGAGTTGCGCCACCGCGTCGTCTCCACGATTCGCAAGATTCTTGATGAGCGTGATTTCTTGGAGATCGAGACGCCTTTCCTGACGCGCTCGACGCCTGAGGGCGCGCGCGATTTCCTCGTGCCAGCGCGCACCCAGCCCGGCTCTTTCTACGCGCTCCCGCAGTCGCCGCAGCTGTTCAAGCAGCTGCTGATGGTCGCCGGGATGGAACGGTACTACCAGCTGGTGCGGTGCTTCAGGGATGAGGACTTCCGCGCCGACCGGCAGCCCGAGTTCACCCAGGTGGACCTGGAAATGTCGTTCGTGACCAGGGAAGACGTCGTCGGGGTGGCGGAGGACCTGGTGGCCCGGCTGTGGTCGGAGCTGGCCGGCTACCAGCTGCACCGGCCAATACCGCAGATGAGCTACGCCGACGCGATGACCCGGTTCGGGTCGGACAAGCCGGACCTGCGGTTCGGCCAGGAGCTGACTGAGCTCACGGCCTACTTCGCGCAGAGCGAGTTCCGGGTGTTCCAGGCGCCGCACGTCGGGGCCGTGGTCATGCCCGGCGGGGCCAGCCAGACCCGCCGGGAGCTGGACGGCTGGCAGGACTGGGCCCGCTCGCGCGGCGCCCGCGGCCTGGCCTACGTGCTGATCGACGCGGCCGGCCAGGTCTCCGACGCCGGGCCGGTGGCCCGGCACCTGTCGGCCGCCGAGCGGTCCGGGCTGCCCGCCGCGACCGGGGCGGGCCCCGGCGACTGCGTGTTCTTCGCCGCCGGGCCGCCGGCCGCCACCCGCACCCTGCTCGGCGCGGCCCGGCTGGAGATCGGCCACCGCTGCGGGCTGATCGACCCGCAGGCGTGGGCGTTCACCTGGGTGGTGGACGCGCCGATGTTCACCGGCGACGGCGAGGGCGGCTGGACGTCGGTGCACCACCCCTTCACCGCGCCGCTGCCCGAGTGGGCCGACAAGTTCACCGCCGAGCCCGGCGGCGCGCTCGCCGACGCCTACGACATCGTCTGCAACGGCACCGAGATCGGCGGCGGGTCGATCCGGATCCACCGCCCGGACATGCAGCAGCGGGTGTTCGACGTGATCGGGCTGTCGCATGAGCAGGCCACCTCGCAGTTCGGGTTCCTGCTGGACGCGCTGCGGTTCGGGCCGCCGCCGCACGGCGGGATCGCGTTCGGCTGGGACCGGATGCTGATGCTGCTGACCGGCCGGGACTCGATCCGCGAGGTGATCGCCTTCCCGAAGGCCGCGTCCGGGCAGGACCCGCTGACCGGCGCGCCCACGCCGATCACGGCCGCCCAGCGCAAGGAGGCCGGGATCGACGCGGTGCCGGCCGCGCCGCCGGGCACCGGCCAGCCCGCCGCCGGGCCCGCGCACTAGCGCCGCCCGGCCCAGCCGGGCGCCCGCCGGCGGCTACCCGCCGACGGTGGCGCGCAGGACAGTGCCGGGGCCGGTGACGCTCACCTTGTCGTCGGCGGCCGTCAGGTAGGCCGACTGGCCGCGGCTCAGGTCCAGCACCTGACCGGACGGGGAGCTCAGCCGGGCCGTGCCCGCGATGCACAGCAGGATCTGCGGGCTGCCGCCTGGCAGGACGGCCGGGCCGGCACCGGGATCCAGGCGGCCGAGCCGGAAATCGCTGACCGGGACCGGGTACACCGCGCCGGGCTCGCCGCCGCCGGGCACCGGGCGCAGCACGGCCGGCTCGGCAGGCCGGAAGTCCAGCACCCGCAGCAGCTCGGGCACGTTGACCCGCTTGCTGGTCAGGCCCGCCCGCAGCACGTTGTCGGAGGAGGCCATCAGCTCGGCGCCGAACCCGCGCAGGTAGCAGTGCGGCACCCCGGCGCCGACGAACACCGCCTCGCCAGTGGCCAGCTCGATGTAGTTGAGCAGCAGCGCGACCAGCACGCCCGGATCGTCCGGGTAGGCCGCGGCGACCTCGGCGTAGGCGGCGCAGGCAGCCGCCCACCGGCCGCCCGCCGCGGCCGCCCGCTCGCAGGCCTTGCGCACGCCGGCGATCACCGGCGCCCTGTCGGCCCCGGCGGTCAGCATGTCCGTGACCAGGCCGCGCAGGCTCGCGGCCGGGTCGTCCTGCCCGGCCGGGCCGAGCCGGTCCGCGACGTGCGCGAGCCCGGGCACGGCCAGCCCGGCGAGCAGGTCGCGGCTGCCCGGCAGCGGCCGGAACCCGCACAGCCCGGCGAAGGAGTCCCGCAGCGCGCAGATCAGCTCGGGCTTGTGGTTGCCGTCGGTGTAGTCCCGCGGCCCTTCGCCGGCCTGCTGCTGGGCGGCATACGCCCGCTCGGCGTACTGCTTGTCCGGATGCACCTGCAGCGACAGCGGCCGGGCCGCGGAGATGACCTTGAGCAGGAACGGCAGCCGCGGGCCGAAGCGGCGCGCTACGGCCGGCCCGAGTTCCGCCTCCGGCTCGGCCGCGATCACCTCCGCCAGCGACCGGGGCTCGCCGTCGCGCACGACCTGCGACGGCGAGTCGGGGTGCGCGCCCATCCACAGCTCGGCCACCGGGCCGCCGCTGGCCGGGACGCCGAGGAACTCCGGGATGTCCCCGGCCGATCCCCACGGGTAGTCGCGCACCGGGTTATCGAGGCGCTCCATGTCCGCGCCCTACTGCCTGGCGCCCGCGCTCGCGCGGGCCGCCCGGTCATGGCTGTCCGGCAACCGAATCTCCCGTCCTGCCCGCCGCTGCCTCGCCAGCGGCCGCCCCCTCGGCCCCAGTCCCGCCGACCGCCGTCCCGGCAGCCGCGGGCACCCCCGCCGCCCCGGCCGGGGCGTCCGCCGCGACCGGGCGCTGCAGGGGGAAGTGACAGGCAGCATAGTGATCAGGGCCGAAGGACTGCACCGGCGGCTCCAGCTTCGCGCAGATCTCCTCGGCGATGGTCGGCGGGCCCGGTCTCCACCAGCTGCCCAGGTAGACCACGCCGATCCGGTCCGACATGCAGCGGACGACCGCCAGGTCGTGGGAGATGATCAGGTAGCTCAGGTTGGTGCCGGTCCTGCAGGTCGCGCATCAGGTTCAGGATCTTCCTGGTGCCCGACGCATCGATCCCGCGCGTAATACCGGCGGCTATCAGCGCGCGGGCCTACCGGACCTGCGCGTCGCTGACCGAGGTGCTGGGCATTCTCGCCGTGGCCCGGCCGCGGCAGCCTTCCGGCTAATGTCATGGCATGGCAGGAGCGGAGCCGCGGCAGCGCGACAGCCTGTTCGACGTGCCCGCTGAGGAGGCCGCCCAGGCGGTCGCGCCGCTGGCGGTGCGGATGCGGCCGCGCACCCTGGATGAGGTCGTCGGGCAGCGGCACCTGACCTCCGGCGGCTCCCCGCTGCGCAAGCTGACCGAGTTCGACGCGCCGCTGTCGGTGCTGCTGTGGGGGCCGCCGGGTACCGGCAAGACCACGCTGGCCTACGTGGTCAGCCAGGTGACGCGGCGCCGGTTCGTCGAGCTGTCGGCGGTCTCGGCCGGGGTCAGGGACGTCCGGGCGGCGATCGAGGAAGCACGCCGCCAGCTGGGCATGAACGGCACCCAGACGATCCTGTTCATCGACGAGGTGCACCGGTTCAACAAGGCCCAGCAGGACGCGCTGCTGCCGGCCGTGGAGAACCGCTGGGTGTCGTTCATCGGCGCCACCACCGAGAACCCGTTCTTCTCCGTCGTCAGCCCGCTGCTGTCGCGGTCCCTGCTGCTCACCCTGCGGCCGCTGGCCGAGGCGGAGATCGGCGCCGTCATCGACCGGGCACTCGCCGACGAGCGCGGGCTGGCCGGCGCGGTGACCCTGGATCCCGCCGCCCGCGAGCACCTGATCCGGCTGGCCGGCGGTGACGCCCGGCGGGTACTGACCTACCTCGAGGCCGCCGCGCTCGGGCTGCCCGACGCCGGGGTCATCGACGTGGGCGTGCTGGAGCGCGCGGTCGACCGGGCGGCAGTCCGCTACGACCGGGACGGCGACCAGCACTACGACGTCATCAGCGCGTTCATCAAGAGCATCCGCGGCAGCGACGCCGACGCCGCGCTGCACTACCTGGCCCGGATGATCGAGGCCGGGGAGGACCCGCGGTTCATTGCCCGGCGGCTGATCGTGCACGCCAGCGAGGACATCGGGATGGCCGACCCGTCCGCGCTGCAGATCGCGGTGGCGGCCGCGCATGCCGTCGAGTTCGTCGGCCTGCCCGAGGCCCGGATCAACCTGGCCCAGGCCGTGATCCACCTGGCCCTGGCGCCGAAGTCGAACGCGGTGATCGTGGCGATCGACGCCGCCGCGGCCGACGTCAGGTCCGGCCTGGCCGGGGCGGTGCCCCGGCACCTGCGCGACGCGCACTACCGGGGCGCGGCGCGCCTTGGCCACGGCCGCGGCTACCAGTACCCGCACGACTTCGCCGAGGGCGTGGCCAGGCAGGCATACGCACCGGACTCGATCGCCGGGCGGCAGTACTATCAGCCCTCCGCACACGGCACGGAGCGGCGCTACAGCGAGCAGTCGGCCCGGATCCGGGCCATCCTGGGCCGTGATCCGGCACCCGGGCGAGAACCGAGCGGCAAGGCCGGGACAGCCGCAGCGGACGGCCCGGCCCCCGCGGATGGCCAGGCTGCTGCCGGCGGCCAGGCTGACGCGGGCGGCCAGCGCTAGCCGGGACCGGTGCGGGGCGGCCGGATCGCCGGGCCGCAGGGCGCTGGCCGGCGCAGGTGCCGCGCTCGGCCATCAGGACCAGGGCTACAGCGGTAATGTCGGCAAGCACGGCGTGCCCGGCCCGGGGGAGCCCGCGTTTCCGGAAGCCGCATGCGGACGCCGCAACAGGGAAATCGCAGAGTCGCAGCAGGAAATCGCAGAAAGGGGAGCGGCCGCTGATGAACGCCGGACAGCTGGCAGCGATGATCGCCGCAGTGTCTTTCGCGGTGCTCGTATGCGCCGCCGTTTTCGTGCTGCTGCGGCTGTCGCGGCTGATCAGCGCGGGCACCCGGTTCGTCGCCGGGTACTGTGACCGCAGTGGGGAACTGCTGGACCGGGCCCAGGCCGCCATCGACCGCAGCAGCGAGCAACTGGCCCGCACTGACTCGATCACCGCCAGCATGGATGAGGTCACCGCGAACATGGCCGAGCTGTCCGAGCACGTCTCCGCGATGGCCGGGCTGGCCCGCGGCATCTCGGCCGGGTTCGGCACGCCGCTGATGCGGTGCGCGGCCGCGGTGTACGGGGTGCGCCGCGCGGTGGCCCGGCGCCGTCCGCAGCGGTCCGGCAGCATCGCCGGCCGGCCCGGCCGCCCCGCTGCGGCGGCAGCGGCCCGGCCCGCGGTGACCGCCGGAGCGAGCCCGCGCGAGACCGCCGCCGGCCGGCCGGGCCGCCGCGCCGCCCTCGCCGGGTCCGCGCGCCGCAGCCGGGGGCTGCGGTGATGCGGCGGCTGTTCTGGGTCGGGGTCGGTGCGGCCGCTGGCATCAGCGGCTACCGCAAGGCGGCCCGCGGGCTCTCGGCCCTGGGCGGGCCCGCGGCGGGCCGCCGCGCCCGTACCCAGGCGGGCCCGGTGCCGGCTGGCCCGGTGCCGGCTGGCCCGGTGCCGGCTGGCCCAGTGCCGGCAGGCACGCCGCAGCTCACCCTGGTCGCCGCGGATTCCGCCTGGCCCCCGGTACCGGACGCCCGGTACGGGGCGGCCGGACGCAGGCCCGCGCCGCGCGGCGCGGTCGCCAGCACCACGCGGCTATGCGTGCGGGCCGCGCGCGGCGGTGCCAGGCTGGCCGGCCGCCGGGCTGCCGCCAGCGCCGCCGGCTTCATGGCCGACGTGCGGGACGGGATGACCGAATACCTCGAGCAGCATGCGCTCGAGCCAGCATCTACCCTCGATAGGCAGCAGATACCCGCAGGAGACCCGGCCGGGACAGGCCTGCCCCGGGTCCGGAGCCTCAATTACGTGAAGGATGGCCACTGATGGAGTCGGCCGAAATCGTCCGCCGTTTCCTGGACTTCTTCTCCCAGCGCGGCCACACGGTCGTGCCCTCGGCCAGCCTGATCGTGGACGACCCGACGCTGCTGCTCGTCAACGCCGGGATGGTGCCGTTCAAGCCCTACTTCCTGGGCCAGCTGCCGCCGCCTTACCCGCGCGCGACCTCGGCGCAGAAGTGCGTCAGGACCCCGGACATCGAGGAAGTCGGCCGGACTACCCGGCACGCGACGTTCTTCCAGATGCTGGGCAACTTCTCCTTCGGTGACTACTTCAAGGAGCAGGCCATCCCGTTTGCCTGGGACCTGCTGACCAGGCCCGAGGCAGACGGCGGGTTCGGGTTCCCGGAGGACCGGCTGTGGGCGACCGTCTACACCGAGGACGATGAGGCAGCCAAGATCTGGCACGACCAGGTGGGCCTGCCCGAGGCGCGGATCCAGCGGCGCGGGCTGGCCGACAACTACTGGCACATGGGCGTGCCCGGTCCCGGCGGCCCCTGCTCGGAGATCTACTACGACCGCGGGCCCGAGTACGGGCGCGAGGGCGGGCCGGCCGTCGACGAGGACCGGTACCTGGAGGTCTGGAACCTGGTCTTCATGCAGGAGCAGCTCAGCGCGGTCCGGACCAAGGTGGACTTCGACGTCGCGGCCGAGCTGCCCTCGCGCAACATCGACACCGGGATGGGCCTGGAGCGGATGGCGGCGCTGCTGCAGGGCGTCGACAACATCTACGAGATCGACACGATGTGGAAGGTGCTCGACCGCGCGGCCGAGCTGGCCGAGCAGAAGTACGGCCGGGATCATCGCACCGACGTGGCGCTGCGGGTGGTGGCCGACCACGTGCGCACCGCCGTGATGCTCGTCGCCGACGGCGTCATCCCGGCCAACGAGGGCCGCGGCTACGTGCTGCGCCGGATCCTGCGCCGCAGCATCCGCAGCATGCGGCTGCTGGCAGGGGCGCAGCGCGGCGGCGTCGGCGGCCGGGCCGGCGCGGCGCAGGAGCGGTACCTGCACGTTCTGGCGTCGGTAGCCATCGACGCGCTCGGCGACCAGTACACCGAGCTGCACCGGGACGCGCCGAACATCCACACGGTGATCGACGCCGAGGAAAGCGCGTTCCTGGGCACCCTGCGCACGGGAACGGCCATCTTCGACGTCGCGGCGGAGGAGACCACGCGGCGCGGCGGGGCGACGCTCAGCGGGGAGCAGGCGTTCCAGCTGCACGACACTTACGGGTTCCCGATCGACCTGACCCTGGAAATGGCCGCCGAGCAGGGCCTGACGGTCGACGAGGCCGAGTTCCGGCGGCTGATGACCCAGCAGCGCCAGCGGGCCAAGGAAGACGCGGCGGGCAAGAAGACCGGCAACGCTGACATCTCGGTGTTCGCCCGGCTGCTCGAGCAGTCCGGGCAGGTGACGTTCACCGGCTACGACGCGGTTGCCGGGGACTGCGTGATCGCCGGCCTGCTGGTCGGCGGGGCCTCGGTCGCCGCAGCCGGCGCCGGGACCGAGGTGGACGTGGTGCTGGACCGCACCCCGTTCTACGCCGAGGGCGGTGGCCAGCTGGCCGACACCGGGACGATCAGGACCATCGGCAGCGGGATGGGCGAGGCCGGCCTGATCGAGGTCCTCGACGTGCAGACGCCAGTGCGCGGCCTGATCATCCACCGCGGCCGGGTCACCGCCGGTGAGGTGACCACCGGCGGGCCGGCCTTCGCGGAGATCGACGTGGAGCGGCGCCGGGCGATCTCCCGCTCGCACACCGCCACCCACCTGGTGCACCGGGCCTTCCGCGGTGCGCTGGGGGAGTCGGCGGCGCAGGCGGGGTCGGAGAACTCGCCCGGCCGGTTCCGGTTTGACTTCACCGCGCTCGGCGCCGTGCCGACGTCGGTGCTGCGCGACGCCGAGGACGAGGTCAACGACATCCTGATCAACGACCTGGACGTACGCGCCTTCCACACCTCGCTGTCGGAGGCGCGGGCGATGGGCGCGCTGGCGCTGTTCGGCGAGAAGTACGGGGACCGGGTCCGGGTCGTCGAGGTCGGCGACTACTCGCGGGAGCTGTGCGGCGGCACTCACGTCGCCAGGTCCGGGCAGCTCGGCCTGATCAAGATCCTCGGCGAGGCGTCCATCGGGTCGGGAGTGCGCCGGGTCGAGGCGCTGGTCGGCATCGACGCGTTCCGCTTCCTGGCCCGAGAGAGCCTGCTGGTCAGCCAGCTCTCCGAGCAGCTCAAGGCGCGGCGGGAGGAATTGCCGGACCGGATCAGCGCGGTGCTGAGCCGGCTGCGCGACGCCGAGCGCGACCTGGCGCGGCTCAGCTCCGCCCGGCTGCTCGCCGAGGCGGGCGAGGTCGCCGCCCGGGCCGAGGACGTCGGCGGGATCAGCTACATCGCGCACCGGGCACCCGACGGCACCGCCGCCGACGCCATCCGCAAGCTCGCGCTGGACCTGCGCGGCCGTCTCGTGCCGGGCCAGCCGGGGGTCGTGGTGGTCACCGGGGTGCCCGCCGGCCGGCCGACGGTGGTGGTCGCGGTTACCGACGCGGCTCGGGCCCGCGGGCTGACCGCCGGATCCCTCGTGCTGGCCGCGGCCGGCGCACTCGGCGGCCGCGGTGGCGGCAAGGACGACGTCGCCCAGGGTGGCGGCGCGGCGCAGGGCGAGAACACCGCGCAGGCCATCGCCGAGTCCTTCGCCGCGGTTCGGCGGCTTATCCAGGACAAGATCGGCGCGGTGCAATAGCGTGAGATCGTGCTGCCGCGCAGTTGTGTCCTCACTGAGATCCGCAAGGCCTGCGGACCTGCGGTGAGGCAGGGCGCCCGGCTGGCGATCGACGTGGGCTCCGTCCGCATCGGGATCGCCCGCAGCGACCCCAGCGGGCTGCTGGCCAGCCCGCTGGCCACCGTCGGCCGCGGCCCGGGGGACCTGGCTGAAATAACCGGGCTGGCGGCACGAGATGACGTCGTCGAGGTGATCGTGGGGTTGCCGGCAAGCCTGTCCGGCCGCGAGGGAGCGGCCGCCGGAGATGCCAGGAAGTTCGCCGCCGCGCTGGCTACCCGGCTGGCCCCGATCCCGGTGCGGCTGGTCGATGAGCGGTTCACCACGGTAATCGCGCACGCTGCCCTGCAGCAGGGCGGCAAGGACGCCCGCCGCCGCCGCGAGGTCGTGGACCGCAGCGCCGCGGCGCTGCTGCTGCAGAGCGCACTGGACTCCGAGCGGTCCACCGGCCGTCCGCCCGGCGAGCTGGTCGCCACGGCGCCCGGCCGCGCCGACGGCAGCTGGCAGGCGGCAGGCCCGGCTGCGGATGGCAGCGGATGAGCGACCAGGACGGCAACTGGCCGCCGCAGGTACCCCGGCACCGCCGGCCAGCAGACCGGAATCCCTATCGCGCCGGCCCGGACGAGCCTGGCCGTGGCGCAGACGGCTTCAGCCCAGACGGGCTGGGCGCGAATGATTTCGGCGCACATGACTTCGGCGGGGCCGGCGCCGGAAACTGGCGGGGCAGCCAGGGGCGCGTGCCGGACTGGCTGCGCCCGGGTGACGCGGGCGCGGGCCCGGCAGGCTCGGCGGCCGGCGGCACGGGCCGCCCGGCGGACCCTTTCGGGCCGCCGGACTACCTGGGCCCGCTGGCGGCTCCCTTCCCGGGCGACGCGCCGGGCCTGACCGGACCGCCCGATCTGTCGGGTCCGCTCGGGCCGCTGGAGCTCACCGGACCGCTGTATGAATACGGCCTGACCGACTTCGCCGTGCCGGACCCGGCGGCCCGTCCTGGCGGCCACCGCCCGTCTGGTGACTTCGGCCCGTCCGGTGATTACGGGCCACCTAGCGGACGCCTCGCCCCGGGCGGTTCCGGGGCGGCCAGCGGTGGGCGTCAGCCCGGTGGGTACGGTTCCCCGGACGGCTACCCGCCGCCAGGCAGCCCTGACCCTGCGGACTGGCCCGGCGCCTCGGCCGGCACCGGCCAGGACTGGCCCGGCCCCGGGCGCCGTGATCGCGCCGATGGCTTCCGCGAGCCGGGCGGGGATCGCGGCCAGGATCGTCGGCCTGGCTTCGGCGGTGACGGCCCGCCCGGCATACCGGACCAGCATGATCCGCTTGACACCGGCGCGCCGTGGGACGGCGGGCGCGGTCGGCGGCCCGGCGGCTACCCGGGCGACGGATATGGCGCCGCCGGACACGGCCGCGACCGCTCTGACCGGTCCGGTCGGTCCGGTCGGCACGGGCGGCACCGGGACGAGCCGGAGGCCGCGCGGCCGGGTCCCGAAGATTACGGCAGCTCCGCCAGCGGCTACCGGCCGGATGGCCCGCCGTCCGCGCCGCAGTGGGTGCCGCCCGCGAGCGCGCAGGGGCCGGACTTCCGGCCGCCCGCAGCACCGGACGGCGACAGGCCTGGCGGGTCCCGCCCTGGCCAGGGCGGCCGCGGCGGCAGTCACGCTGGCGGCCACCGGCGGTCTGCGGGTCCTGGTAGCGGGCGCCGCGGCCGCGGCGCCGCCGACACCGGCCCGGTGACCGGGCCGATCCCCGGGCCGCCGCCGGGGCCCGCCCGGCCGCCCGCCGGGCCGTTGCCTGAATCGGGACCGGTGACGGGTCCTGGCCGGGTGCCGGGTTACCCGGGGCTGTTGCCTGAATCAGGGCCGGTGACCGGTCCTGGCCGGGTGCCGGGCTACGCCCGCCCGCCCGCCGGGCCGTTCGCGAGTGCCGGCCCGGTGACCGGTCCGGGTCAGGTCAACGGCTACGGCGGTCCGCATCCGGGAGCCGGGTGGTCGCACGGTGCCGATGACGGCCCGGGCGGGCCGGCCGGCGACGATGTGCTGCCGCCCCCGCCCGCCCCGGCGGCCATGCCGGGCGGCACCGGCCCGCCGGAACCCGGCCGCGCCGGGCGCGCCGGGCGCGGCGGGGGCCTGCTGCCCGGATTCGCTGACCGGCACGACGACGGCAGCCCGGGCAAGCGCCCGCGGCGCCGGCACGGCCGGTGGCTGGCCCCGCTGATCTCGCTGGCCGTGCTGCTGGTCATCATCGCGGCGGCCGGCACCTACGCCTACCGGTGGTATGCGGCCAAGCACGCCAACTACTCCGGGTCGGGCTTCGGCTCGGTCACCATCGAGGTCAAGCCGGGAGACGGCCCCAGATCACTGCTGCCGCAACTGCTGTCCAAGGGCGTGATCAAGGCCGCCGACCCGTTCGTCGCCGCTGCCGACAATTACGATCCAAGCGGCCTGCTGCCCGGTTACTTCCGGCTGCACAAGCACATGAACGCCGAGCTGGCCTGGCGGCTGCTGCTCAATCCCAAGTCGCGCATCCAGACCACGGTCTCGCTGCCCGACGGGATGCGGCTGCCTGCCATCCTGGCCCTGCTCAGCAAGCAGACGCACATCAGCCTGCACCAGTTCACCATTGCGGCCGCCGACACCCCTGCGCTCGGCCTGCCGTCCTACGCGCACGGCAGCCTGGAGGGCTACCTGTACCCGGACACTTACAGCTTCGCTCCGGGCACCACCGCCATCGGCATCCTGCAGCAAATGGTCACCAAGTTTAACTCGGAGGCGAACACGCTGCACCTGATCTCGCAGGCCAAGGCCGTGAACCTGCTGCCCGGCCAGGTGATCACCATCGCCAGCCTGCTGGAGGTCGAGGGCACGCCGAAGTATTACAGCCAGGTCGCCCGGGTCATCGACAACCGGCTGAACCAGGGCGTGGCGCTGCAGCTTGACAGCACAGTGCTCTACGCACTGCACAAGACTGGCTTCATGCTCACTCCACAGCAGCTGAAGGTCAAATCGCCCTATAACACCTTCATCCATAAGGGCCTGCCGCCGGGACCGATCGATAATCCCACCGCCGCGGCGATCCAGGCCGCGCTGCACCCCGCCAAGGGCAACTGGACGTACTTCGTCACTACCGACCCGAGCCAGGGCATCACCAAGTTCACCAACAGCTACTCGCAGTTCCTGCGGTACGAGACCGTGTGCCGGGCTCATCACGCCTGCTGAGCCGCAGCCCTGGGCCGTCAGCGGGCTGGGCTGACCGCCAGGCCGGGTGTTGCGCGCTGACTATCAGCTGACAGCGGCTCTCGCGCGGGCTGCTATCGCCGCGGAATAGCAGGGGCGGGGGTAATGCGTTACTCTTACAAGACGATTAACCAGTCCGGCGCCTGCCGTGCCGGACGCGCAAGCGGAGGAACCACCACGGCCGCCTCCCACCTGGCCAGTTAAGCGCTGGCGGGTAGCGATGCCGGAACGGGCGGGTGCCCGTCCGGCGGCCGGCGGCTCTCGGGTCGGCCGGCAAGGCCGGACGCCTGGTCGGCGCGGGTTCCGCGCTGACGGCCAGCGCGTCTGCGTGGCGCAGCCGGTTTCCGGCATGCGCGCTCATGGTGGCCCCGCATGCGCATCGTTGCGGGGCTTTTCGCGTCCGGGCGGAGAGCGCCAGGCAGGATTCTGCCCCGGGACAGGCTCGGGGCAGGGGTTGGACCCCAGGAGGTCACATCAGCACCGAACCTCGTATCAACGAGCGCATCCGCGTTCCCGAAGTGCGGCTGGTTGGCCCAGCCGGGGAGCAGATCGGGATCGTTGCGATTAACGATGCGCTCAAGCTGGCCCAGGACGCCGACCTCGACCTGGTCGAGGTCGCGCCGACCGCGCGACCGCCAGTCTGCAAGCTGATGGACTACGGAAAGTTCAAGTACGAGTCCGCGCTGAAAGCCAGGGAATCGCGCAAGAACCAGACGCAGACCGTCATCAAGGAGATCAAGCTCCGGCCGAAGATCGACCCGCATGACTACGGCACCAAGAAGGGCCATGTCGAGCGGTTCCTGAAGCAGGGCGACAAGGTCAAGGTGACGATCATGTTCAGGGGCCGGGAGCAGTCGCGGCCCGAACTCGGCTACAAGCTGCTGCAGCGGCTAGCCGGCGACGTCGATGACCTCGGCTTCGTCGAGTCGGCGCCTAAGCAGGACGGCCGGAACATGATCATGGTGATCGGGCCGCATAAGAAGAAGGCGGACGTGCGCGCCGAACGCGTGACGCCGCGGGCGAGCGCCCGGGCTACAGCCGAGCGCGAGCCGCGGCCGGTCCCCGCGCCGCGACCCGAGGCAGTGCGGTCAGAGGCAGGACGGCCAGAGGTGGCGCGACCCGAGACGGCACGGCCGCAGACGGCACGGCCTGAGACGCCGCGGCCTGAGGTGGCACGGCCCGAGGCGCCGCGGCCCGAGACGGCACGTCCGCAGACGGCACGGCCTGAGGCAGTACGGCCCGAGGCGCCGCGGCCTGAGACGGCACGGCCGCAGACGGCACGGCCTGAGACGGCACGGCCGCAGACGGCACGGCCCGAGGCGCCGCGACCGGCCGCTCCGCGGCCGATGGCGCCGCGTACCGCAGGACCGCGCCCGACGGCGCCGCGATCGGCCGCCCCGCGGCCGATGCCGCCGCGCCCGACGGCGCCGAGCCAGCCGCCGGCTGCCAGCGGAGGACCGGCCCGGCCGGTCAGCTAGAACGTCCGGAAGCGCGGAGCTTCCGGGAGCAGGATGCCGCCGCCGTCTGCGGATGGCGGCGGAGATGCCAGAGGCACGGTGTGCACTGCATGCCGTGCTGCCAGCACGCCCGGAAGCATCGCGGCGGGTACGCAGAACGGAGAACGGCGAGATGCCGAAGATGAAGACGCACAGCGGTGCGAACAAGCGGTTCCGGCTGACCGGTACCGGCAAGATCATGCGCCGCCGGGCCAACCGGCAGCACTACTTCGAGCACAAGCCGACTACGCGGACCCGCCGCCTGGCGAACGAGGTTGTGCTGGCGCCGGCCGATGCAAAGAAGATGAAGAAGCTGCTGGGTAAGTGACCCGGCCCGCATTCAGGGAGTCGAACACATGGCACGCGTGAAGCGGGCGGTCAATGCCCACAAGAAGCGCCGGGTAGTCCTCGAGCGCGCAAGCGGCTACCGGGGCCAGCGGTCCCGGCTGTACCGCAAGGCCAAGGAGCAGATGCTCCACTCGATGACGTACGCCTACCGCGACCGCAAGGACCGCAAGGGCCAGTTCCGGCGGCTGTGGATCCAGCGGATCAACGCCGCCGCGCGGGCGGAGGGCATCACCTACAACCGGTTCATCCAGGGCCTGAAGCTGGCCGGCGTGGAGGTCGACCGGCGGATGCTCGCCGAGATGGCCGTCGCCGACCCGCGGGCGTTCTCCGGCCTGGTCGCCACGGCCAAGGACGCGCTGCCGGAGGCACCGGGCCCGGCGGACTCGGCCGCGGCCTAGGCCCGGCCGCGGACAGCCATCTCGCCCGGGCGGCCTGCCGCCCGGGCGCACTGTCGGTGCCGCGGCCGGACGGGCCGCACGCGGTACCGTGACCGGCGCCGTGACCGACGTGATCACCAGCAGCCGGGGCGCGCGGGTGCGCGCGGCCCGGCTGCTGGTGCGACGGTCCTGGCGGGAAAAGCAGCGCGCCTTCCTGGCCGAGGGACCGCAGTCGGTTCGCGAGGCGCTGCGCCGTCCCGGCGTGCTGCGGGAGCTGTTCGTCACCGCCGAGGCGGCCGCCCGTCATAGCGAACTGGTCGGCCAGGCCGCCGCGGACCGCGTAGCCGTGCACCAGGTCAGCACCGAGATCATGGCCGAGCTGTGCCAGACCGTGCACCCGCAGGGCCTGCTGGCGGTGTGCCGGTTCCTGGACGTTGCTCTGGCCGACCTGACTGCCGGGCAGCCGCGGCTGGTGGCGGTGCTGGCCAGCGTCCGCGATCCCGGCAACGCCGGGACCGTGCTGCGGACCGCGGATGCGGCGGGCGCAGGCGGGGTGATCTTCGCGGCGGACTCGGTCGACCCGTACAACGCCAAGTGCGTCCGGTCGGCGGCCGGCAGCCTGTTCCACGTGCCGGTAGTGACCGGGGTCCCGCTGCCTGCGGCAGCGGCCGCACTGCGCGACGCGGGCCTGCGGCTGCTGGCCGCCGACGGCCGGGCAGAGCGCCGGCTGGACGAGCTGGCCGCCGACGGCCAGCTCGGCGCGGGCACCGCCTGGCTGTTCGGCAACGAGGCATGGGGGCTGCCCGCCGAGCTGGCCAGCCTGGCCGACGAGAAGATCGCGGTGCCCATTTACGGCCAGGCCGAGAGCCTGAACCTGGCCGCCGCCGCCGCCGTATGCCTCTACGCCTCCGCCCTGGCCCAGGCCCGCCCTGGCCAGTGCCCGGGGGCTAACAGCTAATTCCACCCCCCGGCGGCTGCCGCGTGTTCATCCAAGCGCGCTAGAGTTTGATCACGTTGCGTCATAGACGGCCCGTTCCGGTCTGGGCCGCCCGGCCGGACGGCCGGGACGCAGCAGGCCAGGTGCGAGCAAAACCCCCGGGCTCGGGCCGGCCAGTACCGCCATGCCGGGGCGGGCCATGCGGAAGGCTGCGCTGCAGTGGATGGGATCTCCTCTGGCCAAGCGGCCGCTGCCGTCGGCAGCGGCCTCGCGGCCGGTGACCTCGACGGTGGCCAGATCAGCGCCGACGATCTCCCTGACGGCCTGGTGGTCGCCGACCATGCCGGCCGGGTCGTCGCCTTCAACCGGGCAGCGGCGCGGCTGACCGGAACCGACCAGGCCAGCGCGCTCGGCAAGTGCGTCCGTGATGTGCTGCCGCTGCACGATACTGAGGGCCGCTGCTGGTGGGACTGCGCCCAGCCGTATGCGGGACTGTCCACCCGGACCCGTCACCCCGAGCGGGTGCTCTGCCTGCCTGACGGCACTGAGCTGCTGGTCTGCGTCGGCTACGTGCGCAATCCGCGCGGCAGCCGGCCACGGGAGGGCTGGCACCTGCAGCCCGGCGCGGTGCGCCGGATCGTGATCACGCTGCGGGACGCCCAGCAGCGGTCCCGGCTGGAGCGCAGCCGCGCTGACCTGGTCTCCACGGTCGCGCACGAGCTGCGCTCGCCGCTGACCAGCGTCAAGGGATTCACCGCCACGCTGCTGGCCAAGTGGCCGCGGTTCACCGACGACCAGAAGCTGGTCATGCTGGAGACCGTCAACGCCGACGCCGACCGGGTGACCCGGCTCATCACCGAGCTGCTGGACGTGTCCCGGATCGAGGCGGGCCGGATCGAGGTGCACCGCCAGCTGGTCGACATTCCGGCCCGCGTCGCCAAGGTCATCGAGGGCCGGGTGGCGGCCGGGGACCCGGCGGGCAAGTTCCGCGTGCAGGCCCGCGGGCCGCTGCCGGAGACCTGGCTGGATGCTGACAAGGTCGACCAGATCCTGGGAAACCTGCTGGAGAACGCGGTCCGGCACGGTGCTGGTACGGTAACGACTGTGATCGAGCAGGCGAGCGTCGCGAGCGGCCCTGCCGTCGCGGTGTCCGTCTGCGACCAGGGCGCGGGCATCCCGCCGGAGGCAGCGCCGCGAGTGTTCCGCCAGTTCTGGCGCGAGAAGCGCCGCGGCGGCACCGGGCTTGGCCTGTACATTGTCAAGGGCCTGGTCGAGGCGCATGGCGGCACGATCACCGTGGCCCGGGCCCCCGGCGGCGGGGCCGAGTTCCGATTTATCATGCCCGCCGGCACGCCCGACTTCGGCTGACCGGCGGGCCTTCGGGTCAGGCATCCGGCTGGCACGCCGGCCGTCCCGGCACCATGGGCTCCGGCTGAGTCGGCGGCTGCGCTGGGCGGACTGCCCGGCAGCGCCCGGGCGGCGGCGCACCAGCGGCTGCTGCGCAGCGGCGGCCGGCCCGCGCACCGGGCGGCGGCCGGCCCGCGCGCGCAGCTGCCGCCGGATCGGAACGTCAATGGGCAACCCAGGAGAACAGCTGCAGTGTCCGCACCTAATAAGAGCTACGACCCGGTCGAGGTGACCATGCTGTCCCCGGACGAGATCGAGCAGATGACCAAGGAGGCGCTGGCGGCCATCGCCGCGGCCGCCGACCTTGACGAGCTGAAAGCGGCCCGGCTGGCACACGCCGGCAACCGGGCCCCGATTTCCCTGGCCAGCGCCGAGATCGGCGCGCTGCCGCCGGCGGCCAGGGCGCAGGCGGGCCAGCGGGTCGGCGCCGCTCGCGCGGCGATCGGCCGGGCGCTGGCCGGCCGGCAGCGCGAGCTCGAGGCCGAGCGCGACCGCCGGGTCCTGGTCGAGGAGGCCGTCGACGTCACGCTGCCCTGGGACCGGCAGCCTGAGGGTGCCCGGCATCCGGTCACCACCGTGGCCGACCGGCTGGTCGACGTGTTCGTCGGCATGGGCTACGAGGTAGCCGAGGGCCCTGAGGTCGAGGCGGAGTGGTACAACTTCGACGCGCTGAACTTCCCGCCCGACCACCCGGCGCGCGAGGCCTACGACACGATGTTCGTCGCGGCCCCGGACGGCTCCGCGCACTCCGGGGTCGTGCTGCGCACCCATACCTCGCCGGTGCAGATCCGGGCCATGCTGACCCGGCCGCTGCCGCTGTATGTGGTCAGCCCGGGCAAGTGCTTCCGCACCGACACCCTGGACGCCACCCACAGCCCGGTGTTCCACCAGATCGAGTGCCTGGCCGTGGATGAGGGCCTGACGATGGCCGACCTGCGCGGGGCGATCAGCGCGTTCGTCGAGGCGATGTTCGGCAGCGGCCTGCGGACCCGGCTGCGGCCCGACTTCTTCCCGTTCACCGAGCCGTCCGCGGACGTGTCGATGGAATGCCATGTGTGCCGCGGGGCGTCGACCGAGCCGGGCGCCCCGCCGTGCCGGGTCTGCCGGTCACAGGGCTGGATCGAGATCGCAGGCTGCGGCATGGTCAACCCGCGGGTGCTCGTCGCCTGCGGCATCGACCCCGGCCGTTACAGCGGATTCGCGTTCGGGCTCGGCATCGAGCGGGCCCTGATGGTCCGGCACGGGGTCAGCGATATCCGGGACACCATCGAGGGCGACGTCCGGTTCAGCCGCTCCTTCGGACTGGAGGCGTGATGAAGGTTCCGCTTTCCTGGCTGCTGGACTACGCGAAGATCACGCCCGACGGCGGCACCCCCGACGTCGCGGACGTCGCCAGGCGGCTGACCGCGGCCGGGCTGGAGATCGAGGGCATCGAGCACGCCGGGCAGGAGATCAGCGGCGTGGTCGTCGGCCAGGTCGCCGAGATCGAGGAGCTGGCCGGGTTCCGCAAGCCGATCCGGTACTGCCAGGTGCAGACCGGCTCGGGCGTCCAGCAGGTCATCTGCGGCGCGGTCAACTTCGCGGTCGGCGACAAGGTACCGCTGGCGCTGCCCGGCGCGACGCTGCCCGGCGGCTTCGAGATCGGCGCCCGCAAGGCCTACGGCCGGATGTCGGAGGGCATGATCTGCTCGGCCGCCGAGCTGGGCATCGGCGGCGACCACAGCGGCATCCTCGTGCTCGCCGCCGACGCGCCGCTGGGCGCTGACTTCGCCGACTACGGCCGGCTGCGCGACGAGGTGCTCGACATCAACGTGACACCGGACAAGGGCTATGCGCTGTCGGTCCGCGGCGTCGCCCGGGAGCTGGCGATCGCCTACGACGGCGAGTTCACCGACCCGGCCGACACCGGGCTGCCCGGCCCGGCCGGGGAGATCGCGGCGGTGTCCGCTGAGGTCTGCCCGGCGAGCATCGAGGACCCGTCCGCCTGCGACCGGTTCGTGCTGCGCGAGGTCCGCGGGATGGACGAGACCCGGCCGGTGCCGCTGTGGCTGCGGGTCCGGCTGGCCCGGGCCGGGATGCGCAGCGTCTCGCTCGCCGTCGACGTCACCAACTACCTGATGCTCGAGCTCGGCCAGCCGCTGCACGCCTTCGACACCGACAAGCTGTCCGGGCCGATCGTGGTCCGCCGGGCCCGGCCCGGCGAGCGGCTGGAGACCCTCGACCACGTGGTCCGCGAGCTGAACCCGGAGGACATCCTGATCACCGACTCGTCCGGGCCGATCTCGCTGGCCGGCACGATGGGCGGCCTGGCCACGGAGATCAGCGAGGAGTCGCGCAACCTGGTCATCGAGGCCGCGCACTTCTCCGCCCGCGGCACCGCCCGGATGAGCCGGCGGCACCGGCTGTTCAGCGAGGCCTCCGCCCGGTTCGAGCGGGGCGTCGACCGTGAGCTGCCGCTGCGGGCCTCGGCCAGGGCGGCATCGCTGCTCGCCGCGCTCGGCGGCGGCACGATGGTGCCGGGCTGCACGCACGCGTCCGCGGACGTGCCCGCGGTGTCGATCACGATGGCGGCCAGCTACCCGGACGAGGTCGCGGGCGTGGTCTACGGCCGGGATACCGTGAGCGCCCGGCTGCGCCAGGTCGGCTGCGAGGTCATTGCGCCCCGGATCGGCGCCGCCGCTGCGGCGCCCGACGAGACCGGGCCCGCCCGGCCGGGAGAGCTGCTCACCGTGCTGCCGCCGTCCTGGCGGCCGGACCTGACCGACCCCAGCGACCTGGCTGAGGAGGTCATCCGGCTGGAGGGCTACGAGAGCATCCCGGTCCGGATGCCGCGGGCCGCCGCCGGGCACGGCCTGACCGACCGGCAGCGGCTGCGCCGCACGATCGGCCGCGCGCTGGCCGGCGCCGGGTACGTGGAGGTGCTCAGCAGCCCCTTCGGCTCAGCGGCCGACGCCGACCAGATCCAGCTGGACGAGACCGACCCGCGCCGCCGCGCCGCCCGGGTCGCCAATCCGGTCAAGGACGACGAGCCGCTGCTGCGCACCACGCTGCTGCCCGGCCTGCTGCGGGTGCTCGCCCGCAACATCGGCCGCGGCTTCGCCGACCCAGCGCTGTTCGAGCAGGGCACGGTGTTCCTGGCCCGGCCCGACGGCGCGCGGGTCGCGCCGATCCTGCCGGTCGACCGCGGCCCGACGGTCGCCGAGGTCGCCACGCTCGACGCGGCGCTGCCCGACCAGCCGCTGCACCTGGCCATCGCGGCGGCCGGCGACCGGGAGCTGGCGGGCTGGTGGGGCAAGCACGGCCGTCCGGCCTGCTGGGCCGATGCCATCCAGGCCGCCCGGCAGGTGCTGGCGGTCAGCCGGGTCGAGTTCGACGTCCGGGCAGCCGCGACCGCGCCCTGGCACCCCGGCCGGTGCGCTGCCCTGTACGTACGGTCCGGGGCCGGCTCGCAGTGGCTCGCCGGGCACGCGGGCGAGCTGCACCCGCGAGTGGTGACGGCGTTCGGCCTGCCGCCGCGGACCTGCGCCGCCGAGCTCGACCTGTCGGCGATCGAGGCTGCCGCCGCCGCGCTCGGGCCGGCGGCGGCCCCGGTGATCTCGGCGTACCCGGTCGCGAGCCAGGACGTCGCGCTGGTCGTGACCGACTCGGTGGCGGCCGCCGACGTGCAGAGCGCGCTCGCCGCCGGGGTGGCGCACGGGGACGCGCCAGGCGGGATCGTGCTGGAAGACGTCCGGCTGTTCGACGTCTACACCGGCGAGCAGGTGGGCCAGGGCCGCAAGTCGCTGGCCTACACCCTGCGCTTGCGGGCCGGCGACCGGACGCTCACCGCCGAGGAGGCCACTGCGGCCCGGGACGCCGCAGTTGCTGAGGCGGCTCGGCGCACCGGCGCGGTGCTGCGCGGCGGCGAGTGACCGGTCTGGCGTGAACCGCGCAGAGCGTTCAGTAACGTGGCACGCGTGCGTCCCGTCCTGATCCGCCGGATTGCCGGCCGGCCCCGGCTGGCAATCGCGGCCGTCGCCGTGGCTGCGGTGGCGGCCGGCTCAGCCTGGGCGGGGTCAGCCGGCCCCGCCCTTGCCGCCGGCGGCTCAGCGCGCCAGCCGGCCGCGGGCCGGCCCCGGGCGCACCGGCATCACCTGGCCCGCCCCCGGCGGGGCCGGGCCAGGCCGAGGCACTCGCGGCCGGTGCCGGTGCCCGGCTGGCGGGTCGTTCTCCGGCTGCCCACGCATCAGGACAGCCCGCTGCTGGCCAGCGTGACCTCAGCCGACGGCGCGGACGCCTGGGCCACCGGGGCGGCCACTGCGCTGCACGGACGCCGGTTCAGCCCGCTCATCGAGCACTGGGACGGCTCGGCCTGGCAGCCGGTGACGCTGCCGCCGCCGGCGGCCCGCCGCTGGCAGCACGCCTTCCCGCTCAGCGCCGTCGCGGCGGTGCCCGGCGATTTCTGGGCGGTCAGCGAGGCGCTCGGCAGCTACCTGCACTGGAACGGCCGCAGCTGGTCGGCGGGCCAGCTGCCCGGCGGCAGCCCGGCCAGCCCGCTGGTCATCAGCTCGGTGCAGGAGTTCAGCCGGACCGACGTCTGGGTCTTCGGCGGCCATCTGACCAGCGCGCGAAACGGCACCACGGATGCCCCGTACGTCGCCCGCTTCAACGGCCGCCGCTGGCAGCAGGTGCGGTCCCCGGCCGGGCCCACGGCGATCAGCGCGGTCAGCGCGCTGTCTCCGGACGACATCTGGGCGGTCCTCGGCCGGATGCCGCTGCTGAGCTCGGGCAAGACGTTGCAGCGCAACGCGCTGGTGCACTGGAACGGCCGCCGCTGGGCGCCGGTCGCGCTGCCGAAATCCCTGCTCGGCAGCGCCGAGCCGCGGCCGGGCAGCAGCGCAGCCGCGGTGCCGTCGCCAGCCGCCAGCGCCGGCGCGGGGCACGGCACGTCCGCGGCCGGGACGGCGGCCCCGGCTCCGGTCGCCAGCCTGACCAGCATCCTCGCGCTGGCCCCGGACGATGTGTGGATCGGCGGCGGGATACCGAACGGGCGCCACGGGCTGACCGAGATGGCCGCTCACTGGGCCGGCGGCCGGTGGCGGGTGATCATGCTGCCGGCTTACCTGTCCCCGGTGCAGTATCAGCTGACCAGCCTGGTGCCAGACGGCACCGGCGGGGCCTGGGCGGTGGCGACCAACGCCGGGCTGACCCGGTCACGGCTGTGGCACCTGCACGCGGGCCGCTGGCACGGGCCGACCCTGCTGGCGCCGTGCCGGCATTCCTGCGTGCTGCCCGGGCTGGCGCGGGTGCCAGGCACCTCGTCGGTCTGGGCCGCGGGCGCAGCGGCCCACGGCAGCACCGGCGACGGCCTCGTCGCCCTGACCGGCCGCAGCCCTTCCTGAGCCGCCGCCAGCCGCCGCCAGCCGCGGCTCCGGCCGTCCCAGCCGCCGTCAGTCCAGCGGTCAGGCCGGGGGCCGTCGTGCGGTCAGCTCGGGGTCGGCAGCACGGCCATGATCTTCTTCGCGCCCGCCACGCACTGCGACGCGTTGCCGGTCTTGAGTACCACCGGCGTGCTGAAGCCATGGCAGGTCCAGCCGTCTACCCGGACTGGCCCGCCGCCGCCGTTGCCGGGCGCCTGGCCCTTGGCGACCGCCCTGGAATAGGCCTTCTCGACGGCCACGGCCGTCGTGCAGGACACGCTGCCGCTGCGGACCTGGACGTGCACCGGTACTCCGGCGGCAGTGCGCGCGTTCCCGCACATCCGCGGCGCGGCGTGGCTGGCGGCACTGTGCGCTGCCGTGGAACCGCCGCACCCGGCCAGCAGCAGCACGCTGGCCATGGCAGCGGCCGTGGGCCAGCCAGCCAGCGGCCGGCCGCCGCTGGTTATCCGCATCCGGTCTGACATGCGGTCTCCCCATATCGATTCCGCGATCAGCGTCCCGTCGTGCCCGCCTGGCCGCGGCCGCGGCGCCGTCGGCGATCCCTGATTCTGGCAGAAATCAGGCTTGCATAAGTTGTCATAGTCACGCATAATCATGCAGGTGTCCGGCCGCACCGAGCCCCGGACGCCAGGAGGATCGATGGGAACGCGGGTCGCGGTTGTCGGCGCCAGCGGGTACGCGGGCGGTGAGCTGCTGCGGATCCTGGCGGGGCATCCGGAATTCGAGCTGGCTGCCGTCTTCGCCGGCGGCAGCGCGGGCAAGACCGTCGGCGAGGTGCACCCGAACCTGGCCGGCCTGCCGGGCCTGGCCGATCGGGTCCTCGACCCGGCCAGCGGCGCCCCGGCAGTGCAGTGCGACCTTACCTTCCTGGCCCTGCCCGCCGGGGAGTCGGCGGCGGCGGCCCGCCAGCTGCCGCAGGCCACGGCCGTCGTGGACCTCGGGCCGGATTACCGGCTCGCCGACAGCGCGGCCTGGGCCCGGCACTACAGCGGCGAGCATCCCGGCCAGTGGCCCTGCGGCCTGCCCGAGCTGCCCGGGGCGCGTGATCGGATCCGCTCGGCCCGGCGGGCTGCGGTGCCAGGCTGCTATGCCACCGCCGCCATCCTGGCGCTGACTCCCGTCGTGGCAGCGGGCCTGGCCAGCCCGGCCGACGTGGTCGTCGTGGCCGCCTCGGGCACCTCCGGGGCCGGGCGCTCGCTGCGCACCGACCTGCTGGCCAGCGAGGTGATGGGCGCGGTCTGCGCGTACGCGGTCGCGGGAGCCCACCGGCACACGCCGGAGATCGAGCAGGCGCTGGCCACGGCGGCCGGCCCGGCCGCCCCGGGCGCCGCGCCTGTCTCGTTCACCCCGCTGCTCGCGCCGATGCCCCGGGGCATCCTCGCCACCTGCACTGCCCCGCTGGCCGACCCGGCGACCAGCACCGGGCAGCTGCGCGCGGCCGTTGCGCAGGCGTACGCCGGGGAGCCGTTCGTCTGCCTGCTGCCCGAGGGCCGCTGGCCGACCACTGCGGCCGTGGCCGGCTCCAACGGCGTCCACCTGCAGGCGGCAGCCGACCCGCGCAGCGGCCGGGCGGTCGTTGTCGCCGCCATCGACAACCTCGGCAAGGGCGCGGCCGGCCAGGCCGTGCAGAACGCCAACCTGATGCTCGGCCTGGCCGAGACGGCCGGCCTGACCGCCTGCGGGGTGGCGCCGTGACCGTAACCGCGCCGGCCGGCTTCCGGGCGGCCGGGCTGGCCGCGGGCATCAAGGACAGCGGCGACCCGGACCTGGCCGTCGTGCTCAACGACGGGCCGTCCGTCGCGGCGGCTGGCGTCTTCACCGCCAACCGGGTCAAGGCGGCCCCGGTGCTGTGGTCCGAGCAGGTGCTGCGCGGCGGCCGGGTGCGCGCGGTCGTGCTGAATTCCGGCGGCGCGAATGCCTGCACCGGCCCCGGCGGCTTCGCCGACACCCACCGCACCGCCGAGCGGCTGGCCGCCCTCATCGACGGCTCGGCCGGCGAGGTCGCAGTCTGCTCGACCGGCCTGATCGGCGAGCGGCTACCGATCGGCAAGCTGCTGGCCGGGCTGGACGCGGCCGTCGCCGCGGCCAGCGTGGCCGGCGGGCCGGACGCCGCCGAGGCCATCCGCAGCACCGACACCGTCGCGAAGACCTGCGCGCTGGCCGGCGACGGCTACCTCATCGGCGGGATGGCCAAGGGCGCCGCCATGCTCGCCCCGGCCCTGGCCACCATGCTGGTCGTGCTGACTACCGACGCCAGCCTGCCCCCAGCCGAGCTGGACCGCTGCCTGCGGGCCGCGACCGCGGTCACCTTCGACCGGCTCGATGCGGACGGCTGCATGTCCACCAACGACACCGTGCTGCTGCTGGCCAGCGGGGCGGCCGGAGTGACGCCGGAGCCCGGCGCGTTCAGGCAGCTGCTCAGCGCTGCCTGCGCGGACCTGGCCCGGCAGATGCAGCGCGATGCCGAGGGCGCCAGCAAGGCCATCACCGTCAAGGTGACCGGCGCGGCCAGCGAGGACGACGCCGTGACCGTCGGCCGGGCCGTCGCCCGGTGCAACCTGCTCAAGTGCGCCATCGGCGGCGAGGACCCGAACTGGGGCCGCGTGCTGGCTGCGATCGGCACCACCAGCGCCGTGTTCGACCCGGCTCAGCTGGCCGTCGCGATGAACGGCATCTGGGTGTGCCGCAACGGCTGCGCGGCCGCCGTCAGGTCCGCGGTGGACCTGACGCCGCGGGACGTGACGATCACCGTCGACCTGCGGGCCGGGACCTCCGCCGCGACGATCTGGACCAGCGACCTGACGGCCGAGTACGTGCACCTGAACGCGGAGTACTCGACATGAGCGCGACCGCGGCGGCCGCGGCGGCCGCGGCGATCGCGCCCGGCCCCCTGGAGAAGGCGGCGACGCTGATCGAGGCGCTGCCCTGGCTGGAGCGCTTCCACGGCACGACCGTGGTGGTCAAGCTCGGCGGCAACGCGATGGCCGATGAGCCGCTGCTGGCTGCCTTCGCCCAGGACATGGTGTTCCTGCGGTACGCCGGGCTGCGGCCGGTCGTGGTGCACGGCGGCGGCCCGCAGATCAGCGCGCACCTGGACAAGCTGGGAATGCCGGTGGAGTTCCGCGCCGGGCTGCGGGTCACCACCCCCGAGGCCATGGACGTGGTCCGGATGGTGCTCACCGGCCAGGTCAACCGCGAGGTCGTGGGCCTGATCAACCAGCACGGGCCGTTCGCCGTCGGGATGTCCGGCGAGGACGCGCACCTGCTGACCGCCAGCCGGGCCCGGCCGGTCGTCGACGGCGAGCCGGTGGACGTGGGCCAGGTCGGCCAGATCGACTCGGTGAATCCCGGGGCTGTCGCCGCGCTGCTGGCCGACGGCCGGATCCCGGTAATCTCCACCGTCGCCCGCAGCGAGGACGGCCAGGTCTACAACGTCAACGCCGACACCGCCGCGGCCGCGCTGGCCGTGGCGCTGGACGCCGCCAAGCTGGTGCTGCTCACCGACGTGGCCGGGCTGTACGCGCACTGGCCCGGGCCGGCCGGCGCCGCGGCGGCGGGGGAGCGGCCGGGGGGCGACGGCCCGGGCCGTCCGCCGCCCGAGGTGATCAGCCAGCTCACCGCGACCGGGCTGGCGGCGCTGCTGCCGACGCTGAGCGACGGCATGCTGCCCAAGATGCAGGCGTGCCTGGCCGCGGTCAGCGGCGGCGTGCCGCAGGCGCACGTGCTCGACGGCCGCCAGCCGCACGCCGTGCTGCTGGAGATCTTCACCAACTCGGGCATCGGCACGATGGTCGTGCCGGACGCGCCGGCCGGACCGGAACCGGAAGGGGACAGGGCATGACCGCGACCCAGCGGCTGCAGGAGCGCTACGCCGCCGCCATCATGGCGACCTACGGCGTGCCGCCGGTCGCGCTGGCCCGCGGCCGGGGCGCCGTGGTCTGGGACGCCGACGGCCGGGAGTACCTCGACCTGATCGCCGGGATCGCGGTCAGCTCGCTCGGGCACGCGCACCCGGCCATCGCCGACGCGGTGGCCCGGCAGGTGCGCACGCTTGCGCACACCTCCAACCTGTACCTGCACGAGGGCCAGGTCGCGCTGGCCGAGCGGATCTGCGGCCTGGTCGGCGCCGACAGCCGGGTGTTCTTCGCCAACTCCGGCGCGGAGGCCAACGAGGCGGCCATCAAGCTGGTGCGCCGCCGCCAGGGCGTGGCCCGGCCTGTCATCGTGGCCGCCGAGGGCGGCTTCCACGGCCGCACGCTCGGCGCGCTCGCGGTGACCGGCAAGAGCTCGATCCGGGCGCCGTTCGGGCCGTTCGGGCTGGAGGTCCGGTTCGTGCCCTTCGGCGACGCGGCGGCACTCGCGGCGGCCGTCGGCCCGGACTGCGCGGCGGTGTTCCTGGAGCCGTGCCTGGGCGAGGGCGGCGTGCTGCCCGCGCCCGATGGCTACCTGCGGGCGGCGCGGGCGGCCTGCGACGCGGCCGGGGCGCTGCTGGTGCTCGACGAGATCCAGAGCGGCATCGGCCGGACCGGGACATGGTTCGCCCACCAGCGCGAGGGCATCATCCCGGACGTGATCACGCTGGCCAAGGGGCTTGGCGGCGGGCTGCCGATCGGTGCCTGCATCGGCGTCGGCGAGTGCGGCAGCGCGCTGGCCAAGGGCGACCACGGCAGCACGTTCGGCGGCAACCCGGTCGCCTGCGCGGCGGCCCTGGCCGTGCTGGACACGATCGAGAAGGACGGGCTGCTGGAGCACGTGACGCAGGTCGGCGGCGAGCTGGCCGATGGGCTGGGGGCCGTCCGGCACCCGCTGCTCACCGGGGTGCGCGGCCGCGGGCTGTGGCTGGGCCTGACTCTCGCCGGGCCAGCCGCGCCGGCCGTGGAAGCGGCTGCCCGGTCGGCGGGCTTCCTGGTCAACGCGGTGCAGCCGGACGTGATCCGGCTGGCGCCGCCGCTGATCCTGACCGCCGCGCAGGCGGCCTCATGCACCGCCGCGCTGCCGGGGATCCTGGACGAGGCGGCCTGCTCACCCGCCCTGACGGCGGCTTCGCCCGCTCTGCCGGCCGGGCCGCAGGCCGGGACGGAGGCGCGATGACCGGGGCCACCCCGATGACCAAGGCCGCCAGGCACGCGCAGATCGCCGCGATTCTCACCGCCCCGGGCGCGCCGGTGCGCTCCCAGGATGAGCTGGCGGACCGGCTGGCCGCCCGGGGAGTGCGGGTCACCCAGGCCACCTTGTCCAGGGACCTGGAGGAACTGGGCGCGGTGCGGCTGCGCGGCCCGGGCGGTGCGCTGCGGTATGCGCTGCCCGACGAGCCCGGCGGACCGGGCTCGCTGCCCGGCGGCCTGGCGGCAGGCACCGGGACCGACGCGGCGCCCGGTGACCCCGGCGGCCAGGGCGGCGCCGACCTGGGAGCCGGCGGTCTGGGCGGCGGCCCGGCCGGGAACGGCGAGCCGTCCGCGCGGCTAGCCCGGGTGGCCGGCGAGCTGCTGCTGGCTGCCGAGGCCAGCGCGAACCTGGTCGTGGTGCGCACCCCGGCCGGCGCGGCGCAGTTCCTGGCCTCGGTCCTCGACCATGCTGCCTGGCCGTCGATCCTCGGCACGGTGGCCGGCGACGACACGGTGCTGATCATCTCCCGTGACCCGGCTGGCGGGCAGGACCTGGCTGACGCGCTGCTGCGCCTCGCCGAGCGCCGGGCCCACGCCGCGGTCCGGCCCTGAGCATCCGCGGGACTACCGGGCCGGCCGGGCGAGGTCGCCGCGTACCCGGATCGCGGGTGGCAGGCTAGAGGGGTAGCCAGTCCAGACTGAGCAGGGGAGAGCCGTGGGAGATGACGAGCGCACCGGGCCGGTACGGCTGTGGGGCGGCAGGTTCGAGTCCGGGCCGGCCGAGGCACTGGCCCGGCTGTCGGTCAGCGTGCAGTTCGACTGGCGGCTGGCGCCCTATGACCTGCTGGCCTCGCGCGCGCACGCGCGCGTGCTGCACCGGGCCGGCCTGCTGACCGACCCCGAGCTGGACCGGCTGCTGGCCGCGCTGGCGGACCTGAACCTGGCCTGCCGGGACGGCACGTTCCGGCCCGGGGCCGACGACGAGGACGTGCACACCGCGCTCGAACGGGGCCTGCTGGAGCGGGCCGGGTCGCTCGGCGGCAAGCTGCGGGCCGGCCGCAGCCGCAACGACCAGGTCGCCACCGACCTGCGGCTGTACCTGCGCGACCAGGTGCGGCTGATCACCGCGCGGCTGGCCGAGCTGGAGTCCGCGCTGCTGGGCCAGGCCCAGCAGCACCTGCAGACCCCAGCGCCGGGCATGACCCACCTGCAGCACGCCCAGCCGGTGCTGCTCGCCCACCAGCTGCTCGCGCACGGGCAGGCACTGGCCCGGGACGCGGGGCGGCTGCGGGACTGGGACAAGCGCGCGGCGATCTGCCCGCTCGGCGCCGGCGCGCTGGCCGGCTCGTCGCTGCCGGTCGACCCGGACGCGGTCGCGATCGAGCTGGGCTTCGACGCCGCCGCGGAGAACTCGATGGACGCGGTAAGCGACCGGGATTTCGCGGCCGAGTTCTGCTTCGCGGCCGCGCTGCTCGGCGTGCACCTGTCCCGGCTCGGTGAGGAAATCGTGCTGTGGTCCTCGCATGAGTTCGGCTGGGCGGAGATCGACGACGCCTAAGCCACCGGTTCATCGATCATGCCGCAGAAGAAGAACACGGACGTGGCCGAGCTGGCCCGGGGCAAGGCGGGCCGGCTGATCGGCGGGCTGACCGGGCTGCTCACCACGCTCAAGGGACTGCCGCTGACCTACAACCGCGACCTGCAGGAGGACAAGGAGCCGGTCTTCGATGCGGCGGACACCCTGCTGCTGGTGCTGCCGGCCATGGCCGGGCTGGTGAGCACGCTGCGCTTCCACACCGAGAAGCTGGAGCGCAGCGCCGCCGCGGGCTTTGCCCTGGCCACCGACCTGGCCGAGCACCTGGTGCGGCGGGGCGTGCCGTTCCGCGAGGCGCACGAGATCGTCGGGCACCTGGTCGTCTGGTGCCAGGTGCACGACTGCGAGCTGGGCGATGTCGGCGACGCTGACCTGGCCGCGATCTCGCCGCAGCTGACGCCGGATGTGCGTGAGGTGCTCACGGTGGCCGGCGCGCTGGCCGCCAGGGATGGCCGCGGCGGGACCGCGCCGGTGCGGGTGAGCGAGCAGCTGGCCCGGCTGCGGCTGGCCGCCGACGAGCACGCCGCCTGGGCCTCCTCCGGCTGATGCCGGCCTCCCGCTCCGGCCGCGCCGGTCCCAGCGGAGGCCTTCATGATCCCGGAACATTTTCCGCGAATAGACCTGAAAAGTCTCCGGGATCATGGGACCGGGCCGTGCTGCCGCGGGAGTTCTTCGGCCGCGCGGCGCAGGAGGTGGCGCCGGACCTGCTCGGCTGCCTGCTCGTGCACGACAGCCCGGCCGGGCTGGTGGCCGCGGTCATCGTGGAGACCGAGGCATACGCGGGCCAGGCCGACCCGGCCTCGCACGCCTACGGCGGCCCGACGGCGCGCAACGCGGTGATGTTCGGGCCGCCCGGGCACGCTTACGTGTACTTCAGCTACGGGATGCACTTCTGCGTGAACCTGGTCTGCCGTCCGGCCGGCGAGGCCTCAGCGGTGCTGCTGCGCGCCGCCCGGGTCGTGGCTGGCGCCGACCTGGCCGCGGCGCGGCGGTCGGCCGGGCGCCGGACGCCGGTTACCGGCCGGGACCTGGCCCGCGGGCCAGGTCGGCTGTGCCAGGCCCTCGGCATCGACCGGGCGCACGACGGGGCCGACGTGTGCGCGCCTGCCTCGCCGCTGCGCGCCTGCGCGCCCGGCTCGCTGCCCGCGCCCGGCGGGGGACCGGCCAGCGTGGACGCAGCTATGGCTGACGGTGCTGCCGCCGGCCTGGCCAGCGGGGCGGCGGGGCCGGCCGTCGTGTCGCGGGCGGCTGGCGGCATCAGCCGCGGGCCGCGGGTCGGGATCAGCCGGGCTGCCGAGGTGCCGTGGCGTTTCTGGCTGGCCGGGGAGCCCTGTGTCTCGGCGTACCGTCCGGTGACGGCCCGGCGGCCGAAGGGCCAAACTGGTTACCGCTCGTGACCTGACCGGTGGGACGATGCAGCGGTGACCGACATCATCGACGAGCTGACCTGGCGCGGCCTGATCGCCGTATCCACCGACCTTGACCAGCTGCGCAAGGCCCTGGCCGACGGCCCGATCACGCTGTATGGCGGCTTCGACCCGACCGCGCCGGGCCTGCACATCGGCAACCTGGTGCTGCTGCTGACCATGCGCCGGTTCCAGCTGGCCGGGCACCGGCCGATCGGCCTGGTGGGCGGGGCGACCGGCCTGATCGGCGATCCCAGCGGCAAGTCCGCCGAGCGGGTGCTGAACCCGCGCGAGATGGTAGCCGGATGGGTAGACCGGATCCGGGCCGAGGTCGGCCGGTTCCTGGACTTCACCCCGGGGCCGACCGGCGCGCTGCTGGTGAGCAACCTGGACTGGACGCAGGACCTGTCGGCGCTGGACTTCCTGCGGGACATCGGCAAGCACTTCCCGGTCAGCCAGATGCTGTCCCGGGAGGTGGTCCGGGCCCGGCTGGAGGCCGGCGGGATCACCTACACCGAGTTCAGCTACCAGATCCTGCAGGCCAACGACTTCCTGGAACTGCACAGGCGGCACGACTGCCTGCTCCAGATGGGCGGCAGCGACCAGTGGGGCAACCTGGTCTCCGGCGTGGACCTGATCCGGCGGGTGACCGGGGACACCGCGCACGCACTGGCCACGCCGCTGATCACCAAGCCGGACGGGACCAAGTACGGCAAGTCCGAGGGCGGCGCGATCTGGCTCAGCCCCGAGCTGATGAGCCCGTACGCGTTCTACCAGTTCTGGCTGAACCGGGCGGACGCCGAGGTGCCGTCCCTGCTGCGGGTCTTCACCTTCCGCAGCCGGGAGCAGATCGAGGAGCTGGAACGGCAGACTGCCGAGCGGCCAGCGGCCCGCGCCGGGCAGCGGGCGCTGGCTGCAGATGTTACGAAACTGGTGCACGGTGCCGATCAGCTCGCCATGGTGCAGGCCGCCAGCCGGGCCCTGTTCGGCCAGGGGGACCTGCGGGACCTGGACGAGCAGACGCTGGCCGCGGCGCTGGCCGAGGTACCGCGCGCTGAGGTGAGCGCGGATCCCGGCCAGCTGCCGCCGGTCGCCGACCTGATGGCGGCGGCTGGGCTGGAACCGAGCAAGTCCGCGGCACGCCGGGCGATCGCCGGGGGCGGCGCGTACCTCAACAACGTGAAGGTGACTGCGGCGGATGCGACGCCTTCGGCGGCCGACCTGCTGCACGGCCGGTTCCTGGTGCTGCGCCGGGGCAAGCGCACCCTCGGTGGCGTTGACCTGCGACGTTCCTGACTTCGCCGGTTCGATTTGACGACGGCGCTGATGCCCCCTAATGTTTCGTCTTGCCCCGAGGGGGTCGCGCCGCAAGGCGGGCTCCGGGGCCCGGCAGGACACTCGTCCGGCTCGATCAAAACCCTCCCTGGGTGGTCAGCCATGCGGGTATGCTGGTTGCTAGGAAGTAAGAAACACCGCAAGATCTGCTAACTAGCTTGACAGGCTCCGCCTGGTTCGGTAAGTTAGCAGGGTTGCCCCCGAAGAAGACCGAAAGGTCTCTGACGGTGCGCGCCCGTACCTTGAGAACTCAACAGCGTGCTAAAAGCCAGTGCACATGCACAAACCCTGTCAATCGGGCTGTACCGGTGACGGTGCAGTTCACTGACGGATGCCAAGATCGCTTCCGCAAGCCGGGTTCGCCTGGGGAGCGGGAGCACTCCAGAAGTCAGCACCCCGCAGTTCCGGCCTCGGCCGGGCTCGGTTGCTAATAGACATTCAATGGAGAGTTTGATCCTGGCTCAGGACGAACGCTGGCGGCGTGCTTAACACATGCAAGTCGAGCGGAAAGGCCCTTCGGGGTACTCGAGCGGCGAACGGGTGAGTAACACGTGAGC
>JBKQSL010000430.1:0-7117 GCA_052143655.1 Streptosporangiaceae bacterium
CCTGTCCGCCGACATCTGGACCGGTCACGCCGACCTGCGCTCGATCAACGAGGTGTACCTGTTCGCCGTGCTCATCCTGCTGGGCGGCAGGAACCGCCGGCTGCCCGCGCTGGCCTGGTGCGCAGGGGTCACGGCGCTGATCGCCGCCATCCACCAGGCCCTGTTCCTGTGACCGGCTCCCGGCCCCGGCCCTGGACCGGCCCGGGGACCTCGTGCTACGAAGAGGCACTGATCAGCGCGGCGCGCCCGTTCGTGCCGGCCCGAGCAGGAAGGTGCCACAGTGACTAACGGCCCGGCCCGGTCCGGCCGCCGCCGGTCCGGCCGCCGCCGGCCCGGCCGTGCCGGGCCGGGCCGGGCCGGCCTCGGCTTCGCGGTGGCCCGGGACAAGCCCGGCGGGTTCACCGGCCGTGACGCCCTGCTGCGGGCCCGCGCCGCCGGGGCGCCGCAGCGGCGGGTGGTCAGCCTGGTCGCCGAGGACCCGCAGGCGGACCTGTTCGGCAACGAGCCGGTGCTGCTGGACGGCCAGTGGGTCGGCTACCTGCGGGCGGCCGCGTTCGGCTACCCGGTGGGCAGCGGCGTCGGCCTGGCGCAGGTCGGCTGCGACGACGGCGTCACCAGCGCGTGGCTGAAGAGCGGCGACTTCCGGGTCCGCACGCTGGCCGGCGATATCCCGGTGCGGCTGCAGCTGGGGCCGCTGTATGACCCGCCGCGGCCGCGCATCCTGGACCGCTAGTCGCCGCTGCCGTCTGCGGGCTGGTCCTGCGTGAAGATCTCCTCACCGGGCGGGGCGTCGATGACCGGTACCGGCTCCAGTCCGATCTTCTCGGCGATCCGGGTCAGCAGCTCGTCCTGGGCGGCGAGATGGCCCTGCACGTGCGCCATCTCGTGCAGGGTGGCGCTCGCGTCGTGGAACGTCGCCTCCGCGCGCTTGTCCGCCGCGGCGGCCTGCACATTCTGCCCCACCATGATGACCGACAGCAGGACCAGCTGCAGGAACGTCTGCGCCACCCAGGAAACGACCGCCGCGGCCCCGGCGCGGATCGCATCCGGCAAGCTGATCAGGTCGAACAGGCCGAACGCGTAGGCGCACCACATGCTGCCCACCACCGTGGTGACGAGCAGCGCGACCCGGGTGTTGAACCGGTTGATCGCCGTGCCGCGGGGCAGGAAGTCAGCCACCCTGACCGGGCTGTCAGCTAGCCGGGACGCGATGCGCGGATGACGGATGTGCTGGTACAAGGTCATGAACGGGCCTTTCGTCGGCGCGGCCGGGCGCGGTGGCTGGGCGCTATGACTGGCCGGCGGGACCCGCCGGATAACGGACCGCCGGGCGACCGCCCGGGCCGTCCCGGCTCCGGTCCGCCGTGCGGGACCGGAGCAGCCGGACTGTTCCGTCGCAGAACGTTACTGGATGCTCGCGGCCGGATCGGACTGCCGCCGAGCCCGGGCAGACGCGCATGACGCCGGGCATGCCGGGCCTACCGGCCCAGATATTCCCGGGCTAGGTTGGCCGGGGCGCACGCCAGCCAGCCGTCGACGATCGCGTCCCGCAGGGCAGCGCCGGAGACCGTGTTCAGCTGGATGAGCACGGCCGGGTACCCGTCGAAATGCGGGATCGTGAAGAACGGCCCGGGGTTGGCGGCGAGCATGGCCTCCTTCTCGCCGAGGTCGGCCACGCTGACAGCAAGGATCTCCCCGGCGGGCGGCACCGCGTCGCCGAACCGGCGGATGTCGGCCTTGCTGAACGGCCGTTCCCAGGCGAAGGCCTTCGCGCCGACGAACCACGTCCGGTTGCCGTGCCGCTCGCGCTCGGTCACCTGCGGCAGTTCCAGCGCCATCCGCGCGGCGTCATCCAGGCTCGCCATCTGCCTACCGTACTGCGCGGCGCTGGCCGGGACCGGTCAGCGACCGCCGACAGCCCCGCAGGGTCCCCAGGACACCCGCAGGGTCCCCAGGACATGCGGTTTGCGGAAGCCACCCTGACCGCCCGGCGGCAGAACGGTGTCCTGCCAGCTCATGTGCCTGGCGAAAGAGGCTGACGCGCGCGGGCGGCGGCCTGCCCGGGACGAAAGTCCCTTTTCCGCCGCTCCGGGCCCGGTGACCTGGCCGGGAATCCCCCGGCCGGCCGCCGGCCGGGCTACGCTGCTGCCCAGCCAGGGCGGGGTTGCTGTTCCGCCTGACCATGGCGCCACAGCGGGCACTTGCGGGGCGGGGATGGGACCTGAGCGGGGCGGGCCTGCGGCCGAGACGGTGCCGCAGGTCGCCGAGGAGCTGTATGCGCTGGCTCGCAGCGGCGCCTGCGGGATGCTGGCCGTCGACGGGAATCCGGGCGGTGCGGTGTACCTGGCCGACGGCTGCGTGACGTACGCCGAGTCGGCAGCGGTCCCGGACCTCGGCGCCCGTCTCACCGGATCGGGACGGCTCACCGCCTTGCAGTGGCGGCTGCTGTCGGGGCAGCTGCGCGGCACGGCCGGGGGCGTCGGCGTGCTCGCGCAGCGTGGCCTCATCTCCGCGGACGTGCTGCACGCGGTGCTGCGCTCGGCGGTCATGGACGCGCTGATCGCGCTGACGGTGCCGCTGGCGGGTGAGCCGTTCTCGGCCCGGACCTGGTTCGCGCCGCGGGAACGGCACTGGGCGGGGTCGGTGCTCCGGCTGGACATCGAGTCGGTGCGCCGCCAGGTGACCGCGAGCGCCAGCCAGCTGGCCGCGCACGGGGTGCCGCCGGGCGGCCGACCCGAGCTGTCGGACCTCACCCGGCCCTGGGCGGTGCTGACAGCCGGGCAGTGGCAGCTTGCCAGCGGCATCAACGGCCGCCTGACGGTCCGGGAACTCGCCTGGCGGCACGGGCTGGCGCTGCACGAGACCGCGGAACGGGTGGCCGAGCTGGTCAGCCTCGGGCTGTGCACGGTGCACGAGCACGGCCGGGTCGATGCTGCGGCTGGCGCGCCCGCGCGATTGCCGGCCGGCCAGCCCGGTTCCGCGCCCCGCGCACCGGCAGCGCTGCCGGCCCGCACCCCGGGCGCCTCCATGCACGGCCCGCAGGCGGCCGTGATACCCGTACAGCGAGCCGGGCGGCCAGCCCCCTGGGATGCCTCATGGTCAGCGCCGGCGCATCATCCCGACCTGCTGCACCGGATGCTGGAGGGCCTGCGGCGGCTCGGCTAGCGGCCAGGCGACGCGCGACTCGCCTGGGCACGCGAACGCGCCGGGACCGGCTGACTCTCCTCGGCTGCCCCGGGCGCTGCCGGCGGACCGCCCGGGGCGCCCGGCCGGGTAATTCCGGCCGGGCGCCCCGTTATGCTGCCGGAATCTCCGGGCGATCATTCATCGCGCGGCTCTGAGATTCTCTTTTCAGCAGCTGCGGCTCACGGCCAGGCTCACGGCCCCTCAGCCGTTCCGCAGTGCCAGCCCTGGGTCACGCCGCTGTTGTCGCACGCATCGACAGATATGTTTCCGAAGTTGAAGAGACCATTTTCGGTTGACCAGTTCACTCCTGTACTCTGGCCATTCGGCGCATACCTGGCTTTCTTGATCAGCGGGTCATAGTTAGCTGTACCCACCGTATATTTGACGTACAGGTACTCGTAAACTGGCACGGTCACCCGCTCGCCATTTTCATAGGTAAGTAAGGGTGTACTGGCAGTCTGGGTTGTTATCCCAGAGTTCTCCCCAGACGTCGAGAGTCGCATCTTCCAGGCCTACGCTTGTCCACTCGATATCCCGTTGAACCCGCCGCGGCTGGTGCGGGGGCTTACGGAATACGGCCCGTAGTCCGGCCTGACGCTCCCGCCGCTCCTGGAACCAGCGCGGGAACCGGCCGTCCTCGACAGGATCGCGGCCAGCGCCCGCGTCTCCGTCCGCGACAGCCTGACCTTCATCTTGATCCTGACCGGGATTCTCTTGCCCACCTGGGCCGTGCCCGAGTCCGCGATCCGGGCTGGACGGGCCGATGCGCTGGCGGAGGCCGCGCCGGCCCGACCGCCAGCCCGGCGATGACAGAAGCCGCGAGTGCCGCGGCTGCGCCGCACCGGAATGCAATAACAGGCAGATTAACCGGCATTCTGATAAGCATATTATGGAAGCAGGCCTGGCGCACATCCCGGATGGCCCTGCCCCGAGCGCATGACCCAAGACGCCCAGGACGCTGCCGCTGATCAGCGCAGCCGGGCCGTACGCGGCCGTACGCGGGCGCGATGCCCCTGCCGCATACGCGCGCCATTGGCAACCCGGCGCCTCATGCTCCATGTTCACTGCCATTAACCGGCGGTTTCACGGTAAAATGCCGGTTGATCCAGGATGTGGATCACATCCGTGAGGGTGCCTGGTCTCCCGGTCCGGGGCCTTGCGCCGCGCTTGAGCACCGCGTGACGGCAAGACCTGCAGAGGCCTGGGATGACCGACGATATCGCAGCTCTCGGTGCACAGGTCCGCGCCTGCCGCCAGCTGGCCGGGCTCTCGCAAGAGCAGCTAGCCGAGCGGTCCGGCCTGAGCATCCGCGCGATCAGGAACCTGGAGCGGGGTCACACCAGGTGGCCGCACCCGGACTCGGTTCACCGTCTCGCTGATGCGCTAGATCTGCGCGGTGCGGCGCGAGCTGATTTTGTCGCCGCGGCCGGCCGGCGGCTGGCCCCAGCCGCCGTCTCGGTCAGCACGGCACCGGCGGACGGGCCGCATCAGGCCGGCAGCGGGCAGATTGTGCCCCGGCAGCTGCCGGGTCAGGTGCGGCAGTTCACGGGCCGCGAGAATGAGCTGACGGCGCTCACCAGCCTGCTGGGCCAGACAGGCGCCAGCCCGCCAGGAGCCGTGGTGATCTCGGTGATCATGGGGACGGCCGGGGTCGGGAAGACGGCGCTCGCAGTGCAGTGGGCGCATCGGGTCGCCGGGGAGTTCCCGGACGGCCAGCTGTATGTCAACCTGCGCGGCTACGACGCCAGCCAGCCGGTATCCGCAAGTGATGCGCTGGCCGGCTTCCTGCGCGCACTCGGCATGGCGGGTCAGGAGATCCCAGCCGACGCTGACGAGCGCGCCGCCGCGTACCGCAGTGCGCTTGCCGGGCGGCGGATGCTGGTGGTGCTGGACAACGCACGGCACGTGGAGCAGGTCCGGCCGCTGCTGCCTGGCAGCCCTACCTGCGTGACGGTGGTGACCAGCCGGGACACACTGGCTGGCCTGATAGCCCGAGACGGTGCCTTTCACCTGGAACTAGACCTGCTGCCGCTGCCCGATGCTGTCGGGCTGCTACGCGGGCTGATAGGCAGCCGGGTGGACGACGACCCGGATGCCGCAGCGACGCTGGCCGGGCAGAGCTGCCGGCTTCCCCTGGCGTTGCGGATAGCCGCCGAGCTAGCGGTCGCTAGTCCCGGTGCTCCGCTGGCCGTACTCGCAGCTGAGCTGGCTGACCTGCAGCGCCGACTGGACGTGCTGGAGACCGGCGGGGACCAGCACACGGCGATGCGGACAGTGTTCTCGTGGTCGTACCGGCACCTGGACTCGGACGTCAGCCGCGCCTTCCGGATGGCGAGCCTGCACCCCGGGCCTGACCTTGACGGCTACGCCGCCGCCGCGCTCACCGGAAGCGCCCTGCAGCCGACCAGTCAGCAGCTTCAGCAGCTTGCTCGCGCGCACCTGATCCAGAGCACCGGGCCGGGCCGGTATGCCATGCATGACCTGCTGCGCGGCTACGCCCATGAGCTCGCGGAGGCCCACGACAGCGAGCAGGAACAGCGGGCAGCCCTGACGACGCTGTTCGATCACTATCTGCACACTGCTGCGATCGCGATGGACGCAGCGTTCCCCGCCGAGCGCTCCCGCAGGCCAGCCGTCCCGCCGGCGCCGGCCACGGCAGTCCCGGTGCTGGCCGACGAGGCAGCGGCGCTGGCATGGCTGGCGGCAGACCTGGCCTGCCTGGTGACGGTCACCGTTTACACGGCCGACCACGGCTGGCCCGGCCACGCCACTCGCCTGTCCGCCACCCTGTTCCGCTACCTCGACACCGCCGGCCACTTCCCGGAGGCCATTACCATCCACAGTCACGCCGCCCGTGCTGCCCGCCGCGTCGGCGACCGGGGGGCCGAGGCGGACTCGCTGATCGGCGTCGGTCTCGTCGACGGGCACCAGGGGCGTCACCAGCAGGCCACCGGTCACTTCGAGCAGGCCCTGGCCGGGTACCAGGAGGCTGGCGACCAGGTCGGCCAGGCGCGGGCACTGAACTACCTCGGCCTCGTCCACCTTCAGCATGGCTGGTATGAGCAGGCCGCCGACCGCCTCCAGCAGGCCCTCATCCTGTTCCGGATGGCTGGTGAGCGGACTGGTGAGGCCTACGCTGTGAGCAACCTCGGGGTAATCGCCGCGCGGCAGGGCCGCTACCGCCAGGCCGCCGATCATCAGCAGCAGGCCCTCGCCCTGCTCCAGGCCATGGGCAATCGGCATGGCGAGGCCAGCATCCAGGTCAGGCTCGGCATCATCGCCCTGCGGCAGGGCCGCTACCCCCTGGCCGCCAGCCAGCTCCAGCAGGCCCTGACCCGGTACAGCGAAATCGGCGACCGGCAAGGTGCGGCCAGCGCGCTGGCCAGGCTCGGTCTCGTCGCCTTGCGGCAGGGCCGGTACCAGCAGGCCGCCAGTCAGCTCCAGCAGGCCCTGACCGAGTACCGCGACATGGATGACCCGTCCGGTCAGGCCCAGACTCTCAACAGCCTTGGCGAGATGCTCCTCGAAACGGGCCGCCCCGCCGATGCGCGCACCGAGCACGCCGCCGCGCACGGCCTGGCGGCCCAGGCTGGCGAGCGGTACGAGCAGGCCCGTGCTCATGCCGGCCTGGCCAGCGCCTGCCAGGCCAGCGGTAACGCGCGCAAAGCTCATCACCACTGGCGGGAAGCCCTCGCCCTGTACACCGACCTCGACGCGCCCGAAGCCGATCAAGTCCGCGCTCAGCTCGCCATCGACAACCACGACCACGACCACGACCACGACATGCCAGCGGCCACCCTTGCGCATCGCAGCCTCGGGGGATGACCTCGGTCCCCGGCCGGGGAAGATGACCTTCGGCCCGCCGGCTGCGGCCGCATGGCACTGCCCGGCGGGACGGCGCCTGCCGATGCTCGGAAGCGGGGGTCGGCCC
>JBKQSL010000431.1:0-2895 GCA_052143655.1 Streptosporangiaceae bacterium
TGCTCCGGATCAGCGGCAACGGGGATGTATGGGTGAGCGAGTGCGTGATCAGCTACGACGGCGTGCCGTCCCGCTCGGTGAGCATCATGGAGTTCTCCGGCGGCCTCGTCGCCCATGAGACGCAGTACTTTGCCGGCCCCTTCGACCCGCCCCGGTGGCGGGCAGCGCTGGCCGAGCCGATGCCCGGCCGTTCAGGCTGATGTGAACGATCGCCAGTGTCCAGTGTCCGCGCCGGATGCCGGGCCGTCGACACTCGCGAGGAGCGGAACCTCGCAGCCACCTTCCCCACGGCGTACCCGGAGTACAGAAGCAGGACGAAGATGCTCATCCCGTTCCTCCTGTAGGACAGCGGATAGGTGGCACGAACCCTGCCGCCGGCCGAGGAGCGGCTCGACGCCACTTTCACCGCCCTGGCCGACCCGACCCGACCCGCCGGGCGATTGTCGCCCGCCTGGCACAGGGAGACGCCACGGTGAACGAGCTGGCTGCCCCGTTCGAGATGACGCTGCCGGGCATCTCCAAGCACCTGAAGATGCTGGAACGCTGCGGCCTGATCTCCCGGACCCGCCAGGCCCCCGGCCGGCGTGAGCGCTCCGGTCGAGCGAGTTGCTGGCCATACTCCGCCAGAACGAGCGGAACCCCTGGAAGCCACCCGGCGGCGGACTCGCCGCCGCGCTGACCCACGACGTCATCCACGGCCAGGACATCATCGTCGCCCTCAATCTTGAGCACATGGTCGCAGAAGAGCGCCTGCGGATCGTCCTGCAGACGATCACCAGCCCGAAGAGCCTCCAGCACCTCGGGGTCGACCTGACGGGAACCGAGCTGCGCGCCAGCGACATCGGCTGGTCATTCGGCTCGGGGACGCCGCTTTTCGGCTCGGCCCAGGACCTGGCACTCGTGCTGTGCGGCAGGAAGCTGCCCGACGGCCGGCTGCGAGGCGCGCCGGGCGCGCGTTTCACCACCGGCCAGGCCAGTACTGGCCGTGCGTTGCCCCCAGCCGGGCAGCGGCGGGAAGGGCTCGCATGATGCCGGGCCAGGACGACGTTCGCCGCCTGGCGCTGGAACTGCCAGGCGTTGTGGAAGCGACGGACCACTTCGGCTTCTTCGTGCCCGGCGGGACCAGGCCACGCGGCTTCGCCTGGGCGTGGCGCGAGCGCACCGGCCCCAAGAAGGCCAGAGTCGAAAGCCCCGGCATGCTCGCCGTACGGGCTGTCGGCAAAGACGCCAAGGAACGCCTCCTGGCGTCGGACACGGCGAAGGTCTTCACCGAGCCCCACTACAACCGTTTCCCGGCCGTGCTAGTCCGGCTCCAGGCCATCGACCCAGATGGACTCCAGGACCTGCTGGCCCAGGCGTGGACCTGCATGGCCCCCCGCCACCTGGTCAAAGACACACCTGGCAGGCACCCCGCCGACTGAGCCGCCATCTCTCGCAGGGCCCAGCCGTGCTCAGCCTTGCTGGTCAGGACCTGCGAAGGAAGAAGGAACAGCCGAATCTGGCCCAGGAACGTTCGGGATCGCGAGCAGGCCCGCGCCGGGTGCCGCGCGGCAGCAGAGCCATAGCGTGGGTGCTATATGTCAATGGCCTTAGCCGGTCGCAGGGGTCCGTGCTGTCCTCCGTCGATGAGGTGGGTTCGTGTACTTTCAGCACTCCGGTCAGATCTGGCGCGACTTCCCCGAGCTGGTTCCCGGGGCCTTGTTCGCCGAAGGGATCACACCTGACGCCCCGGTCGGCGATCGCGCCGCCAGGTTCACCGCCATCGCCAGCTCCCGGCTCGGCCAGGGGCCCGAAAGCGAGCTGCCCGAAATACGGGCATGGCGTAGCGCCTTTGCCAGGATGGGGCTGAAGCCGACCCAGTATCGGTGCGCCGCGGAGTCGCTGCTGCGGCGGTTTCGCAAGGAGGGTGCTCTGCCACGGTTGCACCCCCTCGTCGACGTCTGCAACGCAGTCTCGCTGGCCTTCGCGATCCCGGTGGCCGTCTTTGACGTCTCCGCAATCAGCGGCGATCTTCAGGTCCGGTACGCGGTCGGCGATGAGGAATACCTGACCTTCTCCGGCCAGTCCGAGCATCCCGGTCCTGGTGAGGTGATCTTCGCCGACCAGGCGCGGCAGGCCCACGCGCGACGCTGGACTAACCGGCAAAGCGGCCTGTCGGCCGTCGGCGCCTCAACAATCGCCGCCCTGATCGTCGCCGAGGCCATGCACAGCACGGCGGCATCGGACGTGCCGATCCTCATCGGGGCCATCGCGGGCGAACTGGATGCCGTCTGGTCCGTCACGCCGGCAGCCACCGTGCTGTGCCAGTCCGCACCGCGCTTTACGTTCGAGCCGCGACCGCAGTGACGGTGCTGACCAGCCTTGCTGCTTCAGTCCCCGGCTGAGCCACCAACGGGTCCAGGAACAGCCATCACCGGCAAGGCACCGTACCGCCCGATCGGCGGCTAGAGGATGTCCGCTGGCTAGCATGCTGAGCAGAAATTAGCTACACTTATAGCCATGTCCATAGCTGAGCAGATGCCCCTCGCGGACGTCAAGAATCGGCTCTCCGAGGTCGTCGATCGCCTGGAACGAGAACATGGCCGCGTGGTCATTACCAAGCACGGCCATCCTGCCGCCGTAGTGATCAGCGTGGAGGATCTGGAGTCGCTCGAAGAAACACTCGACATCATGGACAGCGCCGCCCTGCTCAGCGACATCCGTGAGGGCCTGGCCGAACTCGGGACCGCCGACGCGGCTGTGCTGAGCAAAGAAGAGGCGCTGCGCCTCATCTCCGGCCGGTGAGCGAGAACGATTACGCGATCGCCTGGACCGCCGCATCGCGCCGGGCATTGACCAGGGTCCCCGAGAAAGTCGCGACGGCGGTGGTCGAGTTGCTGTACGGCTCGCTGGCCG